>DATCGY010000333.1:0-11484 GCA_036508635.1 Candidatus Anoxymicrobiaceae bacterium | reverse complement strand
AACCTGCTCACCAAGGTCGTGGTCCTCGACGGGGACGAACTGGTGGCCAGCGGCACCATGGAGACTACCGGCAACGTTTCCGTCGAGGTGGACGGTTTCATCGACTCAGTCCTCGGAGATGCGGGCATCGGGCGCGACCGGGTGGAGGTCAGCGCCGGAACGGGGAGCGGGGCGGACCTGCTAAAGGGCATGGACTTCACGGAGGACGAGGTGACCTGCGTAGCCGCGGCGGGCGCGTACCTGATACCGGAGATAAACATGATCGTGCACGTTGGGGGACAGAGCATCGCCTCCATCCTCATAGACGAGGACGGCGACGTGGTCAACTTCATGCGCAACGACAAGTGCGCCTCCGGCTCCGGGCGCTTCCTGGAGGTTATGAGCCGCGCGATCGGGGTAGGCATCGACGACATCGACAGCACGGTGGAGAGCGCCGGAGGGGCGGTGCCGATCAGCAGCCAGTGCGGGGTGTTCGCCGAAAGTGAGGTCATAACTCACGTCAACCAGGGCGAGGAGCCGGCGGACATCGTCGCCGGCCTCTGTGACGCGATTGCCAGCATTGTGGCGGCCCAGGCGCGCAAGTTCTCAAATGGGGACAAGTATACGCTTACCGGAGGAGTCGCTCGTATCGAGGCGGTCACCGGAAGGACGACCGAGAAGATGGGCGGCCAGTTCTACGCGTTCCCACACGACCCCAGGCTCGCCGCTGCGCTTGGAGCCGCACTGCTTGCCGGCATGGAAGAAGAGTAGTTCCGACACCTCACAAGATCCCGAGGGCGGTTTATCAGACCGCCCGAGGCTATAGCGGACAACGGGGAAAATGGCGTTATTCGACGAACAGCTTGACGAGGTCCTGGGATTGTTCGACGCCTGGCGCGAAAGCGGCGATGCGCGCGAACTGGCCGTCGAAGGGCGCGAGCCATGGCCCGATGGCCCCAGCCTGGTGCTTCTGGAGGACACGGCTCTCGAGCTCGGTAACCCCGCTCTAGCGTCGCTTTCCATGCTGCTCTGGAGCGACCCTGACGGGATCGAAGACGGCCGGGTGACGCTCGTCGGGCCGGACATCAACGAGGCGCTGGATAGGGAGAGCATACCGTTCGCCCAGGTGGTCATAGCGGCGGGCACTTTCGAGAACGAATACGACTCCTACCGGGAGATAAGGGACGCGGTGTACGACACAAGGCTGGTGGGTCTCTCCGTCCGCACTATGCCCAGCAAGCAAACACTCTGGTGCCGAGTGGGGCTGGCCGCCACGGAGGAAGGCTTCTCGCTGAGGGACCTGGGCGCGGCTCTGATCGACAGCCTGAAGAAGGTCGAAGAAGTCACTGGTGCTGAGGTGCTGTTCGTTACGTCTCATCCCCAAGACGTGCAGAAGCTGGCGCCGGCGGCCGCTTCCGCGCAGAGGTTGATCGACGCGATGATGAAGATGTACCAGGAGCAGAACTTCGACTGCGAGACGTGCGATTACCAGGACGTATGCGATACTGTCATGGATCTCAAGAAGATAAGGAGCAAGCTCGCCGAGAGTAGTTGAAAGTGGTGCGAACATGATTCTGGCTGTCTGCGGGAAAGGTGGAGTAGGCAAGACGACGGTGTCCGCCGTTGCGGCCCAGGCGCTTTCTGAGAAAAAAGACCTGCGGGCTCTTGTTGTTGACGCGGACCCGGCCGGAGGGCTGGGCATGGCCCTGGGGCTCACTCCCCGTCTGACTCTCAATGACGTGCGCAAAGAGATAATCGAGGAGGTCAAGGAAGGAAAGCGTGACGAGAGGGACCTCTCCGTCTCGCTCGACTACCTCATAGCCGAAGCGCTCACCGAGCGCGGCAACATGGCGTTCCTCTCAATCGGGCGCCCCGAGGACGAGGGCTGCTACTGCAAGGTGAACGTCATCCTGAAAGACGCAATCGAAGGGCTCGCCGGACGTTTCGACGCGACCGTGATAGACGCCGAGGCGGGCATAGAGCAGGTGAACCGCAAGGTGATAAGCTCCGTCGACTACGTGCTGCTTGTCAGCGACACCTCCGCCAAGGCCGTGCGGGTAGCAGAAATGGTCAAGGGCGTTGCCGACCGCATGATCGGCAACGAGGGAGCGGGCCTCCTTGTCAACAGGGTGCGCGACAAGACCGAGATAGAGGGCATTCAAAGCGGCACCGCCCTGGACGTCATAGGGTGGGTACCGGAAGACGATACAGTCCGCCGTTTCGACGGAGAGGAAAAGTCGTTTCTCGAGCTACCCGATTGTCCCGCGCGTGCGGCCATTCGTCGAGCGCTGGCCCGCGCCGGCCTATTATGATCGGGGTGCCGATCGCGTGAGCCCGGCTTTCATCGAGGGAGCTTGAGTTGCCCGGCGAGAATTACCAGAAACGCCCGAACAATGAGCATACCGAAACTAGGATGAGCGAGGCCTCACGCCGCATCGCCAGGGAGGCGCGCCGCCGTATAGAGCTCATCGCCTCGCGCATCCCGTACGCGAGGACGTTCCTAAAGCAAGCCGAAGAGCCCGTGGTCGCCGACCGGGTGGTCGTGATATCCGACCTGCACTTCGGCAATCCCTTCGCCGCGCTCAACAACGATGGTTCGCTTGCGCGCTTACTCGAAGCGCTACGCGGGATGGGCCAGATCGACGAGCTTGTATTACTGGGCGACATATTTGACTTCTGGCAGGCGACGTTTCCTGAGGCGGTGGAGTTCGGCCGCGGCCTCATGTCGGCGCTGTTCCAGCTCAACAACGTAGGCCGTATGATCTACGTGCCGGGCAACCACGATCACAGAGTGGTGAGGCTGTACCTCGACGAGCTTGTCAGCCGGAACCTGCGAGCGGGGGAGCTCGGGCCCATCGATCTGACGATTCCGATGGTTGAGGACTGCCCGGCGATGCAGCCGCTCAAGCCGGCGGGAGCGTCGGTCCCCCTCTACATGACGTACCCCTGGCACCGGGTAGCTATCCAGGGTCGCGAGGCGCTCCTGACTCATGGCCAGCTTCTTGGATTCTTCGAGCAGAGGTTCTGGCGGCCTCGGCGCCAGTTCCTGAACGCTTTCCTGCTGAAGCGTAACCCAAGCGTTGGCCTCGACGACATAGAGAAATTCATCGCGCCCTACTACGAGCTGGTCGCGCTCAGCACTGAGGTGCCCGGCGTCATCGACGGCCGATATCGGTTCTACCGCTTGATCAGCAGGACCGCGAGGACTCTGGGCGTGGAGAGAGAGTATCGCGTCTCGGCTGAGCGCAACAGAAGCATAGAACAGAACGCCGTCGAGATTGAAGCCCTGCTCGAGCATTTCTGCGAGGAAAAACCCGCGTACTTCGTCTACGGCCACACTCACCAGGCCGGCGCACTCGAGCTGCCGCTGTCCGGCACGCTGGCGATAAACAGCGGCAGCTGGCTCGACGATTCCGGCGACGAGAATCCCAGGCACACCATCGTCGAGATCACGAACGAGGCCCGGATCATCGACCTCCAGCCTCCATCCGGCTGACCGGTTGGCACGCCCTTAATAACTCGTATATGATTTGCGTTGCGTTTTGTATCGAAGAGGATGGATCCGGGGAGGCGCAATGAATCACCTGTCGAAGAAAGCCCTGACCATAGTCATGGTTTTGTCGCTATTGGCGATAGCTTTCGCGCTGGCTCCTGGCAGTGCGATGGCAGCGGATAGCTACAACTGGACGTGGCAGAACCCGCTTCCCCAAGGCAACGATCTGAACGCTGTGACCTCGGCCGACGCGGCTCACGTATGGTCCGTTGGCGGTGCGGGAACCATCATGTTCTTCAACGGAGCCGTTTGGACTCGCCAGGCGAACCCGACCACGAACGACCTCAACGACGTGGCGGCGGCCAATGCGACGCACGTTTGGGCGGTGGGGTCCGCGGGTACGGTCCTCTTTTACAACGGCACTTCGTGGAGCTCCCAGTCCAGCGGTACGTCGAACGCGCTCAACGGCATCACCGTTGTCGACGCGACGCACGTCTGGGCGGTTGGAGCGGGCGGAACCGTCCTCTTCTTCAATGGCACCAGCTGGGTCACACAGGCAAGCGGCACGAGCCAGGCGCTCCTCTCGGTCAGCGCGAGCGACTCCTCGCACGTGTGGGCCGTCGGTTTCAGCGGAGCGGTAGTGTACTACAACGGCGCGAGCTGGACCACTCAATCGAGTGGCATAAGCGAAGGCTGGATCACGGGTGTCTCGGCGGTCGATTCCACGCACATCTGGGCGGAGGGGTACCGTCAGGTCGGCCACGCGCTTTCCTTTTTCATTCTCTTCTACAACGGCAGTTCCTGGACGACCCAGCTCACCGGTGAAGACTACTGGCTCACTGACCTGAGCGCTCTGGATGCGACTCATGTCTGGGCGGTAGGTTCTACCGGGACCGTTCTCTTCTACAACGGGACGTCATGGGCAAATCAGGCCAGCCCCACGGACAAGACCCTTTACAGCGTCTATGCGCTCGATTCGACACACGTCTGGGGGGCCGGCACCGCCGGAGTCCTCCTTTTCTACGGCGGAGCCTGGAGCAAGCAGTCACAGGGCGCCATGTTCGACATCAGCTCCATCTCTGCCCCGGATCAGAACCATGCCTGGGCCGTCGGTGCGAGCGGCAACATCCTCGCTTACACCGGGGATGACTGGGTCGAGCAGGATAGCGGCACAGCCGGGCCTTATTACGGGGTATGTGCCCTGGATCCCGACCACGTCTGGGCGGTCGGAGGTAACGGCAGGATATCGTTCTGGAACGGCGGCACCTGGTCGCAGCAGGTCAGCGGAACCACAAACGCGCTCTTCTCGGTGACGGCTTCGGACGCTCACCACGTTTGGGCGGTAGGTACGAACGGCGCGGTGAGGTTCTTCAATGGCACTTCGTGGGGAGGCCAGGCTTCGGGTACGACCGAATGGTTGACCGGTGTGTCCGCAGCTGACGCTAACCATGTCTGGGCCGTCGGCGCCGGCAAAAGCATCCTGTTCTACAACGGCTCGATGTGGAAGAACGCCGACACCGCCACCAACGGACTCAACTCGGTCAGCGCGCTAGACGCGACGCATGTCTGGGCCGTCGGCCCGGCCGGTGTAGTCCTTTTCATCAGTGGGGGGCTAAACTGGACCACACAGGACAGCGGCACCACGCTTGGTCTAAAAGCGGTATCGGCCGTTGCTTCCGACCACGTGCTGGCGGCGGGAGAATCGGGCGTTATCCGGTACTTCGACGGTAAGACGTGGACCGCACTGTCCAGCGGTTGCCTGCACGATATCGAGGGAGTCACGACACCTGACGGTGGGCACGTGTGGATCGCAGGCGACGATGGCAGCATCATGCTGGGCCAGGTCATTACTCAGGCAACATCACGGACGTGGGGGACGGATTCCATCGGGGTGTCCACACCCTCAACGACGTGGTACCTCGCTGAAGGTTGCACGGGGCAGGGCTTCGAGACGTGGGTGCTCATACAGAATCCCGGCGCATCAGCCGCAAGCGTCAACCTCGATTATATGACCGGTTCGGGGAGGGTTACCGGACCCGAGGTAACCGTGCCCGCCAGGTCCCGGACATCTGTCAACGTCGCTGGAACGGTGCCGGGGGTGTGGGACGTGTCGACCAAGGTCACGAGCGACCAGCCCGTTGTGGTGGAGCGCGCCATGTATGGGAGCAACAGGACCTGGGGACACGATTCGATCGGGGCGACAACGCCGGCGCTCGACTGGTACCTTGCCGAAGGCTCGACGGGCACGGGCTTCGAGACCTGGGTGCTGGTTCAGAATCCAAATCCGGCCGCGACGAGCGTAACGCTCGATTACATGCTCCCGAGCGGCGCAGTGAGCACGCGCAACGTAAGCATCCCTGCCAACTCTCGAAGAAGCTACAATGTGGCCGATACCATCCCCGGCCAGTGGTCCATATCGACAAAGGTGCACAGCAACGACAGCGCGAGGCCGGTGATTGCCGAGCGCGCCATGTACGGGGGCAGCAGGACCTGGGGTCACGACTCCATAGGAGTCACCGCCGGAGCGCAGCACTGGTACCTGGCCGAAGGGTGCACCGGAAACGGGTTCGAGACCTGGATACTGGTTCAGAACCCGGGCGGAGGCACGGCGGATATCACACTTACGTACATGACTCCCGAGGGCACCGTGGCCGGCGTCACCGAGACGCTTCCCGCTCATTCGCGCAAGACATACAACGTCGCGGATGTGGTCCCGAGTGCCTGGGAGATCTCTACGAAAGTCGATTCGAACCGTCCGGTCATAGCCGAGCGTGCGATGTACGGTAACAACCGCACGTGGGCCCACGATTCAATAGGCGCGTCCGGGGCTTCCACTGACTGGTATCTGGCAGAGGGGTGTACGGGTTCGGGCTTTGAGACCTGGATACTGGTCCAGAACCCGCAGACATCGATAGCGCTCGTACAGCTCAACTACATGACAGCAGCCGGAAAGGTGGCAGGACCGAAAGTTCAGATCCGAGCGCAGTCGAGGATGACGTTCAACGTCGGGCAGACCGTGCCCGGCAAGTGGGACGTATCGACACAGGTCACGAGCAGCGTTCCGGTCGTTGCCGAGCGCGCCATCTACGGAGACGCGAAATAGAGGCTTAAGCACGCCGTGCGGCTCGCGATCGGCCCCATCACTGCACAAACTTCGAGCGACCTCCCGCAGCCCTCACCAACGATCTCCTTTGTCAGCCTGCACTGGCATACCCCGATGGCGAAATCGTCGAAGCGCTCGGCGATGGTCTCGAGACGGTCAGAGGGCAGGGCCATCGAATGGTTCTCGATGGACTCGCCGACCGGTAGATAGTGCAGCGCGTCGAGTGGTCTCTTGGTGGCATACTCGGCGGCGTAGCCGGTCTCGTAGACCGTCTCGTAAAGCTCCGCGAACCGTCGGTGCCAGTCGGTGAGGCTGTCCGGCGACTTCCTGAAAAAGGTAACCGACCAAAGTAATGCGGTTGATGCCGTTGATCGCTCTCCTGAAGAACACCTGATTATTTAGCCGGGCCTGGAGAGACCCGACTCAATAAGGAATGTCGGGGGAGGCGGAGCTAGTCTGAGAACCCACCTATCGTGTCAGTACCGGCACCTCTGTTGTTCCAATACATGGCGCGCTCAACCGCCATGAGTCGTAAGCCGTCACATTGGTGGTGGGGCTCGGAAAGGTATTACATGTCTCGGTCTCAAAGCGCGCCTCTAATCCGAGTAGCCACCTATCGTGTCAGTACCGGCACCTCTGTTATTCCAATACATGGCGCGCTCGACCATTATTCCTTTGCCTGTGGTCTTACACTTGACCATGACGGCGGCTCGGCCGGAGGGGATCTTGTCGGCCATGTTGAACGTCTGCCGGGAGTTTCCCGCTATCACCGTAGTGACCGTAGCGTTTCCCTTACCGGTCGGAGTAAGGTATGTCACGGCTATAGAGACCGAGGTCGGGTTGGGGTTCTGAACAAGCGTCCACGTTTCGTAGCCGTTCTGGGTCTGACCATCGGGCAGGTAGAAGATCTTGTGTGGCGAGCTCATGCCGATAGAGTCGTGACACGCCTCGCCAAGTCCCTTGTCCCAGTACATCGCGCGCTCCGCTATGAGCGGCAGAGAGCCCTGGACGCGCGTAGACAGGTCTTTGCCCGGTACGTAGTCGTTTACCTTTATCGTCTTTCTCGAGTTGGCGGGCACCACCAACGGGTCTTGTTTGACGGGACCCGTTGGTGTCATGTAAGTGATGTTGACCGTATTATCCGAGCTGTTCGGGTTCTGAACGAGCACATACGTCGTGAATCCCCAGTCGGTCGTGCCCTCGGCCAGGTAGTAATTCCTTGCCGGCCCCGTAGTGCCTATGGAGTCATGTCCCTCTCGCCTGTTGTTTCTGTACATGGCGCGCTCGCAGATGACAGGCTGCGACCCCACGACTTTGATGGACGCATCGTGGGCGCCGATGTCCTTGGACATGTCGAACGACGCGCGCGACCCGGCAGCCACTGTCTTGGTGACGGTCTGAGGCCCGATCCCTTCGATCATGTATGTGACCTGGCAACTTGCAGCCTTCGTCCCCGGGTTCTGGATGAGGAGCCACGTCTCGAATCCCCAGTTCGAGGAACCCTCCGCGAGATACCACACGGGCGAGGGAGCCGTGACTCCGACTGAGGCATGTCCTTCCTGGGATGCCGCGCCCGGCCCGGTCCAGAGCATGCGCCTGTCGACCGCTATCGGCTTCTCCTCCAGGCACCGCACCCTCGTGGAGAAGTCGGCTTCGCCTATATCGTTTCTCGGGTTTATCACCGTCTGGGACATAGCCGGCAGCTTGATGTTAGGTCTCGTCTTCGTGCCGTTCTTGGTGTTATAGGTGACCTTCGCGGTGACCACTTCCGAATTGGGGTTCTCCATTGTCACGTAAGTATCGAAACCCCAGTCCGACGAGCCCTCGGCCAGGTACCAGTTCACCGCCGTCGAAGGTGTGCCACTCCAGACCTCGCAGCCCTGCTTGGAGTTGGACGTGCCGACGTACGCGACGTCCTGGCTGGCCTCGGTGACTCTCGCCAGCGACATCATCCCGGAGTTGTTGGCGTTGCCGAACCCGTCTATGGCGGCGGCGCTCCAGGAGCTGCCGTCAAATGTCTCGAGCTTACCCGGACCACTGGCGTTGAGCGCGCCCACCAACAGGCGCTTTTTACCACCGCTCGTTATATTCTCCATGCACGCCGCCGCAAAGTCATCGCTGCTTCCGAACCCGTTCTTCACGACCTCCGAGGGCGTCCCGCTGCCCGTGTAGCTGTAGACGAACAAGCCGTTGGATTTGTAGGTGAGGTCGTCCAACCTGTTGGTGGTGTAATTGAAGACAAGATGGACGTCGGCGTTGGCCGTGCCGATATACAGCTTGCCGCCGTAGACCTTCATGCACATGCCGGCGATGTTCCTGGTGTCGGTAAAACCGTTGTTCGCGACCACCGAGAACTTCCCGCCCGAAGACCTCAGCAACTGGCAGCCCTTCGAGACGATATCGATCGATATCGTCTCCAGGCTGAGTTGGGGATTTTTATAGTCGAACCTCGCGGTACACGCGTACAGATAGCCATTGTAGGCCGCAAAAGATGTGATGCCCGCGTTGAACCGGTTGTCGAGATTGCTCGTGCTGACGGTCGACCAGGTGTCGGTTGTTCCGCTCAGCTTGTAAACGTGGACACCCTCGGTATAGAGCTGGTACTGCGAGATCTTGTCGAGGACGTAGTTGGTCGTCGCCACGTACAGATCGTTGTTGTATTCCTCCATGGCGGTGACTGACAGGTTGTATTTGTCTCCGAAACCCCTGCCTCCTCCACCTGTGAGATCGGTGAGCGTATTTGTCCAGGTCGAGCCGTCGTAGCGCCACAGGCCGCAGCCGACGGTCAGATTCGTGGTACCGATGTAGAGCTTGTTCTTGAAGACCTTCATCCGCGGTATCGCCGGGTCAGCGCTCCAGTTGGGAGTGTTGAGGACTCGTGCCCAACTCGAGCCGTTCTTTTCCCAGAGCTGCGCTCCGCCCAGATTGGTGGCGGAGGCATACAGCTTCCCGCTGAACTGGACAATCGATGCAACGGCTCCATTCGATTCCGCCGCGCCGAACCCGCCAGCGCGTGAAAGGCGCCAGGTGTCGGATGTCACCTGCGTGGTCCGAGACTGTTCCCCGGCGAGAGCCAGGGGCGACAAGACGAGCAAAAAGAGCGATACGCCAAAGCAGACTGCCAACCATTTGCGGGTTTTCATCTAAAAGACTCCAGGGCCTCCAGGCGCGGACTGCGGGTAATGCGACTGTAATCACAATCATACAAGCTTGGACTGTAATCACAATCATACAAGCTTGAGCAGCGAATTGCTCTAAGGTCTACAACGCGTAAAGGGAGCAGCAGATACGCTTGTGGTATGGAATGGTTATTGGCGATCCTTGCTGCGGATGCCGTTATTGAATGAAGTGCGAAAAACCGCGTGTGGCTACATCGACTGCTTGAGGCTGGCAAAACCGGCCTCCACCGCCCACGCCATCAGGCCCGCTCTCGAAAACCGCATCTCGTCGCCGAACCGCAGGACGGGGATCTTGCCCTGGGCGGCGAGCTCCTGGACCTTCTCGAGTTCTATTCCCAGATATTTCGCGAGCTGTTCGTCGTTCATGAAGTCTGTAGCGCCTTCATCGGTTGGCTTCAACTCCTCGGCCATCGTCGCCTCCTTATTGCCCTGCCTGATGTTCAACCTCCCTGGAACTGCACGCCGGTTGTCCGGACTTGATCAGCTACAGTCCCCAAGCCTCTTCGGCCGCCTGTGCGTCGTTCGGCTCGACCATTATCAGCATGCTGTATATACCGCCAGCAACCGTCGCCGCGCTCAAAACGATATTCACCCCCGCCTCGGCAAGTGGCCTGATCACGTCCGCGCCGAGGCCGACCCTGTCTTCCCCGCCAAACAGGAAGCCGACGTACTCTTCAACTCCGCTGCCCCTGGCGCGCGCAAGGTCCTCGATCACCTCGGCCTTATCGGTGATGATGTACAGAGTCCCCTTGCCTTCACCGGTTGTGAACGTGTCGAGGAAGACGACGTTCGAATCTTCTTCGGCGGTTCTGGCCAGAACTTCATACAGCGCTCCGGACCTGGCCTCTATGTCGATCTTGTACACCGTTTCACGATTCATCGCCATTTTGGACCCCCTTAACCGCTGAGCACCGTACTGGGCTATCTTAATATTCGGCGCGCCACGATATCGTCCCCTCTTCAGACAGGAAACATTTCAAGCGGACTGGTCGGTGTTCCGGGTGCGGCTCGAGAAAAGAAGGAGGTCCTTACCGCGGTATCGTACTATTGCTCCGAAGGCAATTCAGAGTGGCAACCCTGGAGTTTTCTGCCGCACCGCCGACGGGTGCTGGATGCGCGAAGTCATGCGTGGGCACGAAGCACGGTGGGGCAGAGGAGGAGGAGAGGGAAATGCGGAATAGAGTTCCTGCAATGGTTGCGATGCTCGCTGTTCTACTGACACTTATCGCGCAATGTGGCACCGCGACAGCCGCCCACGCGTCCAACGGCAAGGCAATCGCGAGCGGTGCGGCATCGAGCACCTGGTACCTCGCGGAGGGGTCAACTGCCTGGGGATTCTCAACCTATATAACCATTGAAAACCCTAACAACAGCCGGCTACACGCGCATCTCACGTACATGACCAGGGATGGCAAGGCCGATGGTGGGGTCGTATCGCTGGCGCCCGAGAGCGAGACCACGATCTACCCCCAGGAAATAGTGGGACGGACCGACTTCTCGACGAAGGTCGAGTGCGTAGAGGGCGGAGAGATCGCCGCCGACCGAACGATGACGTGGTCCTACCCGGAGCAGTCACCGGAGTACCCCGATATGGAGTATCCGTACTATTACTGGTACCAGGATGGGCATTCCTCGATCGGGGTGACATCTCCCTCCACGACCTGGTATCTTCCCGAAGGTTGCTCGGCGTACGGGTTCGAGACCTGGCTGTTGATCCAGAACCCGAACGC
>DATCGY010000332.1:0-3182 GCA_036508635.1 Candidatus Anoxymicrobiaceae bacterium | reverse complement strand
ACGAGGTGTCATTCGAATTTCCCGTAGGTGGTGCCACCGTGACGAAGACCTACCTGGTCGAGCTTGAACGTGGGAACCGCTACGCGACTGTACGGTGCAGGATCGAGGTATCCGGCACGTCCGGCGACTCGCCCTCGATGCTCACCGCCTGCCGGCTCGCGACACCCGCGGGTGCGAGGGTAGAGATCTCGGGAAAGCAGGTTGCTCCCGTGACGGGCGCCCCGGTACCACTGGTGTTCTATCCGGGCGCACCGAGCGCGGTGATTTCTTCAGCCGGCTCCAATATCGTAATGGCCTGCCCCATCGACACGGAGACATATCCTGACTCTTGGATTATCGGAAGCGGCTTCGTTGGATTCCGCCTTCCACAGTCCGTGGGCCAGGCGGAAGCTGATACGTCCATGACGGTGCTTATCGGCATAGCGGATAACGCGAACCTTGAGGCGCTCGAGGGTATTGCGGTGCACGGTGTAGGTGACGTCAAACCGGTCCAGGCCTCCGCGCTTCCCACCGACGGTTTTCTGGTCGTAGCGACCCCCACCTCGGAAAGGCTGTTCACGGGAAAGCAGAGCGTGACCTTACGGGTCTCAAAACAGTACAAGACGGTTTTTGACCGCTGAACGAAGCTCGACCTGTCCTGATGAGCCGCTTTACCGCGGCTCATATCATTTATCGAGCCGGATGAACGCCACCAGTTCCTCAAGGGCTTCCATGTAGCCCGCGGGACCCTTCCCGATTATGCTCTTCCAGGCTACGGGCCCTATCACCGAGGTCCTGCGCCATTCCTCCCTCGAATATATATCGGAGAGGTGCACCTCCACTGTCGGCAATCCGACCGCGTCCACGGCGTCCCTCAGCGCGTAGCTGTAATGGGTCAGTGCTCCAGGGTTGATGATGATGCCCGCGGACGTCTTGCGCTCCGCGTGGATCATATCGATCAGGTCGCCCTCGTGGTTGGATTGGAAAAACAGCACCTCGACTCCAAGCCTGCTCGCCAGTTCCGACATATCTGAGTTGATCTCATTGAGGGTCTTGCTACCGTAATGGCCCGGGTCCCTCTCGCCAAGCAGGTTAAGGTTGGGGCCGTTCAAAACCAGCACTCTTCTCATCAGGACCGCTCCTCCAGAAGTCGCGCGTAGCTCACGGCGAGGAGTCCGGGGTCCAGCCCCGTGCGAACCACCGGGCGCCCCTCCACCTCTAGTAGGACCATAGTAAGGTCTCCCTTGCTCTTCTTGTCCACCGCCATGAACGCGAGGAGCGTCTCGAAGGGCGGGGCCGGCGTCAAGGGAGACACGGGCAGGCCCGCACTGCTCAAAGCGGCACGGTGCCGCGCTGCGAGTCCGGGCTCCCCGAGACCGGTCGCCTCGGAGACCAGCGCCGCGTACGCCATGCCGACGGACACCGCGCCACCGTGTGTGTACAGGCCTTCGTACTCCGTGGAAGCCTCGAGAGCATGCCCCAGCGTGTGGCCGTAGTTGAGTATGGCGCGCAACCCGGCTTCCCGCTCGTCAACAGATACGACGTGCGCCTTGATGCCTGCACAGGACGCGACCGTCGCGAGCAGGTCTCCCGTGTCGCGCCCACCCAGCGTCTCGAGCGCTCCGCCGACCTGCTCCGGGAATGCCTCCGGGCGCAGAAACATGTACTTGGCAACCTCGGCGAGACCCGACTCATACTCCACCTCGGAAAGTGAAATGAGGGTGGATACATCGGCGATCACGGCCACCGGCTGATGAAACGTACCGAGGAGGTTCTTGCCGGACTCGAGGTTGACCGCGGTCTTGCCCCCTATCGAGGAGTCCACCTGCGACATCAGTGTAGTGGGCAGTTGGACCAGGTCGACCCCCCGCTTGTAGATGGACGCCGCGAAACCCGCGAGGTCCCCTACAACGCCGCCTCCCAGCGCGACGACAACGTCGGCCCGAGTTATTCCAGCCTCGGCCAGGGAGTCGACCACGCTTAGGGCGATAGCGATGTTCTTGGATTTCTCACCAGGGCTGATCGAGATGACCGACGTGTCCAGGCCCACGCCGGCGAGCCCTTTCTCTACGGAAGCCGAATAGAGCGCGCCCGCGTTCACATCGGTGACGATCACCGCCCGGCGCCATCCCCTCGATCGAGCAACGTCTCCGATGACCTCTTCAAGGGCTTCGAGCAACCGCACGCCGACCGACACATCATAAGAGCGTTCCCCCAGGTCGACCATTATCTTTTCAATTGACATTGGCTCACCGTCAGCTCTCGTGCCGCCTCGACTCGAAGTCGTCGGCGATCTCGCCTGCAACCTCCCCCGGCGACCGGCCGGCAGTCTCGACCACGACGTCCGCGGCGTCGAGGTACGCACTTTCGCGGGACGACATCAGAGAAGCTATCTCATCCACATTCACGCTGAGCAAAGGCCGCGATGGATCGGCGCCCGCGCGACTCGCAACTTGAGAAGCGGTGACGAGCAAGAGGTAGACCAGGCCTCCGGCCCTGAGATTCGCTACATTAGTCCCGTCGAGCACGGCCCCGCCGCCAACCGCCAGGACCACGCCATTACGCTCGGCCTCCACGGAGATGAGTTCGCGCTCTAACTCACGAAAGCGAGGCTCCCCGTCGGTGCCGAATATCTCTCTCGTCGTGCGGCCCTGGCCCTTCTCTATAGCGCCATCGGTATCGACAAGCGGCATGCCGGTGAGTCCGGACAGAATCTCCCCGACGGTCGTCTTACCGGATGCCATAAAGCCTATGAGCACGATATTGGCCTTCGGCACCCCTCATACCTCGCGCTTCCAGAAGCGTCCGATGCGCTCAAGGTAACCTCTCATGTTGTGCTCGATGTCAGACATCGAATCACCGCCGAACTTCTCAAGCACCGCGGCAGCCAGCACGAAAGCCACAACCGCCTCGCCTATCACCGCGGCGGACGGAACAGCGCATACGTCAGCGCGCTCCTTGAAAGCCACCGTTGGTTCGAAGGTATCCATATCCACAGTAGCCAGAGGACGTGCGAGCGTGGGAATGGGCTTCATAGCGGCCCGTAGGAGGAGGGGTTTGCCGTTTGTCATGCCGGCCTCCAGCCCCCCGGCCCTGTTTGTTTCCCTCCGGACCCCCAGGCCCGATTCGAAAAATATCTCATCGTGCGCCTCTGAGCCGCGCATTACGGCAAGTAAGAATCCGGCGCCGACCTCGACCGCCTT
>DATCGY010000331.1:0-5149 GCA_036508635.1 Candidatus Anoxymicrobiaceae bacterium | reverse complement strand
TCGACCGCTTCGACAGGATAATCAACGTGGTCCGGATCGCGCTGAACGGCCTGGCGATAATCGTGCTGCTGGTGGCCATGATCGGCATCGTGAACATAATGCTCATCGCGGTGGCGGAGCGCACCCAGGAGATCGGCCTGTTGAAAGCGCTCGGCCTGCGGCGCCGCGGGGTGTTCTCCGTCTTCATGTACGAGGCCCTGGTCATCGGGCTCTGGGGCGGCCTGCTCGGCGTGGGCCTGGCAGTCGGCTTCGGGCTGATACTGAACCCGGTGCTCGGCCGGACGCTGCTGAAGGGGCTCGAGGGCGTGAAGCTGCTCTCGTTCCCGCCGGGAGCCATGGTAGGTATCTTCCTGCTGGCGGTGCTGGTGAGCCTCGTGGCAGGCACGATGCCGGCACTCAGGGCCTCGAGGCTCGACCCGGTCGACGCGCTCCGGAGGGAATAAAGCCTCGCCCTCCGACTACGCGAAAGTCCGTGTTGAGCGAAAGGCATGTTGAATATTCTTTATGCCTCTCCCCTCTTCACAGTTGAATTCGAGGTTTCACTAGGGATTCAGGATTTTGTCGACCTCTTTTTGGTAAGTCTTTAATTGCGTTTCTATATTGTTCAGAATAAGGCTGAATTCTTTTATCCACTGTCGCGTTTCAATAGTTACAATGTAGTCCATGTTCTTAAGGAATTCCTTCGTCGTGGGTGGCGAGGGATCACGACGGCGGATGTTACCAAACCTATGCCTACAAGTATAGATAACACAAGTTGTGCTATTCGAACAGCCTTCGCTCTTATTCTCCTTCCAGGTATTGCTCCATCGTAATACTTGATGAGCTCATGCGCCCTTTTGGTTACCGTCTCGTGTACACCTTTCAAGGCATCTTCTATATTCTGAGGGCTGGTCCAATCCAGAGCAGGAGGCAAATCAATAGGCTTTTGACTCGAGCGTGTGGTCTTGCGCTGCTTGGCACTACTTTTTCCAAATTGCATCGCTATCACTCCTCTCATCTGGCGACTCGATACGGCCTATCATTACTATTACAAACAGTGAATATGTCCCAAGCCCATGATGATCACTCTTATCGCTTAGGCTGACGCGTTCTAAATAGAACTCATGTCCTAACTAAACCAATCGCAACGAAACAAAAATTGCCGAGAAACAGATTAAGGTATTATAAGGAGCTTTACAAGTTGTACCGTCTCGCCGCGAAACCATGGTTTTTCCGGACCCGTCCGTTTAGGTCCCGCAATTCTATATACCAAAGGAACCGTCGCGTATAGCACGACCGAATGCGGCTTTTCTTCTCAGTCCCCGGACGCCTTTTTGTGGAAGAGCATCTGCTCGTAGATGACCCGGCCCTGCTCGTGGGCTTTCACGCCCTTCAGATCCACGTCGAGCTCCAGGTCCGCCTCGAAGTCGTAGTAGTAGGGGCTGGTTATGAGGTGCATGAGGGGGCTCTGCCTGGCGGGAGTGTCCCCCAGACCGTCTATGGCTTCCAGCAGCTTTGGGTTGCGTATCGCCATGCGGACGGAGCCCTCCTCTGCCTCCCACGTTAAGTCCAGCCTGGTGGGATACGAGCGGTCGCCTGGCCCCTTGATGAAGTCGGCGGTGACCAGGTGCAGCGGCAGCCCGTCGTCGGTGAGGATCTCCTCTCCCTTTGCCAGGAAGAACACGTGCATCTTCGCCGCCCCCAGACCAAAGATCCCCGCGGAGGTGAGCTGTGAGAATATGATGCTGAAATCGCCCACGTGGGCCCGGCCCCAGTACCAGTGGTCAAGCATCTGGGCGAGCATGAAGTTGCCCCAGTTGTGGTCGTGATATACGGTGCCCTTTACCGACCTGTGCTTGCCAGCTACTTCGAGCTCCCCCTCCACGGTCCCGTACGACACGGGGACCACCCAGGCGAAGAACTTCTTCTTGCCGGGATCTAGGTATGTCACGGCCGCGCCGGGTCGCCAGGACGGCGCGCCCCGCTTGATGCGCAGGTCCGCTACCAGCTCGTCAGCCTCCGCATGAAGCTGATAGTTCTCGAGGTCCCCCCTTGCCCAGCTCGGTCCTATGCGGACGTCGCAGGCGTCGGCTGACGCCGTAAGGTCGCCGGGCTCCCCCTTCCAGAACGAGCTCTTCCTCTCCCCTTCCGCCGACCTGGCGATGAAGAGAATAGAGGGCTCGAGCGGCCCCGAGGGTTTGATATTGGTCTTGGTGTTGTAGGTGATGACGCAGGTGGAGCCGTCATCGAACTGCGCGTCGAAGTACCACCACTCGAAGGCGTCGTCACGCTCGGCGGTGCGGTATCCGTCTTCCCACGGTTCTACTGCATCGGGATTCAGTCCCTCGCGCTTGATAGCGTCCGCGTTTGCCTCGGCGATCTTCTTTCTCATCTCATCGCTGACTTCGAGATCTTTCGCCATGGCAATCCCTTCTTTCTAGACTCGGTCCAACCTAAGGGGCCTCCGGCACAAGCTGGTCCTGAGATCGGTTGGCACCAGGAGCAGGCGCGTCTTCGCCGGCAAATGCCCGTCCCCCACCAAAGCGCTCCATGAAAAACGCATCCAGGCTCTGGTTGACTTCATCCGGGAGTTCAAGCATCGCGTTGTGGCCTGCCCCCTCTATGACCTTCAACCTGGCATCCGGAAGAAGGGCACAGGTGCGACTGTTCAGACGATCCTTTGCCATAAGAGAGTCTTCACTTCCTACGAGCATCATAACCGGGACGTCAACGCTTGGCAGGCAATACTCGAATCGATGATCCAGGCAGGCCTTGGCGGCTCCTTTCATGGTCTTGATAGGTATCTCAGAGCCTATTCCATTGAGGAAGTCCACTTCGCTCGCAGGCGCCTTCTTGCCGAAGGCGAGCCATCGTCCATACAAATACATAAATCCTGAATTGGCAAACCGCTTCTTAAGGAGTTCCGTAATTGAGTTGTCCAGTAAGTACTTCAAGTATAACGCGCCGAACTTCCAACGCAGCGAGAAATCGGTCGTATCGGCACCGGTGGAGTCGAGGATGGCTAGTCCTTTCAGCCTCCCCTCGTACTCCTTGCTAAACTTCTCGTAGAATTTGAACGTGGCGAACCCTCCCATGCTGTGCCCGGCGACGATGAACTGTTTGGGGTTGAACGCATCGATGACTGCCTTTATGTCCTCTGCCATACGATCGATGCAAAAGTCACCTCTTCTGGGCAGGCTTGATCTTCCGTGACCACGAAGATCGAGGCTCACCACCCGGTACTTCTCGGCGAAGAACGGCTTCTGGTATCGAAAGACCTGCCCGTTCGAGAGAATACCGTGGACAAAGAGAATCGTGGGGTCCGAATCCCCCAGATAATCGACGTACAGAGGCGTCCCGTCGAGCGAACACGCGCCTTCCTTTTTCTTGCCGTCAGTTATCGACCGCGGTTCTCTTTTCCCACGCCTGCTTTCTCTGCGGCGGTCGCTTTGCCGGATTGAGCTCGGGATGACCAGGAAACCGATAACCACAGCGCATACCCCAACAATGATCAGGCCAATAACCCAGCCCACAATTGTGCACCCTCTCCATGAAGTTTAGTCAGTCTTTATTGTCGCTCCGCATTTGGCGCAGAACTTGGCGTCGGCCTTCAGGTCCGCCCCGCATTGCGGGCAAAAGGAGGCAGCCGCTTCCTGCCGCGGTTGTGGGACGGGCGTGGCGGGAGCGGCCGCCTGTTGCGGTGACGCACCGGCTGCAAGCATGGCCTGCCTGGCTGAAGCCGCCGCGTTAACTCCCTTGCTCGCAAGCACGGCATTGACCGCGTTAATCAACTTATTGATGTTTCTGTTGTTCTTGCCAAAATCGACGACCCCCCAGTTCGAAGTGGAGGATACTGTCAGCCAGGAGGTTCCGGGAGGGGTCTCGGTGATCTGGATGGCGATCTTTTCTCCGTAAGACCCGACTACGCTCCATGGAACCGAAGCGGCTATGCTGCCGTAAGGTTTATTGGCCTCCCTGGGCTTCCAATACTGCACCCATCCTTTGCAGAGAGGGATGGCCTCCCAGGTCGAGTCGAAAAGAACCTCCCAGCCGCACTGGAACGAGAATACTCCACCTTCATTTGCCCATGCCATCGAGCTGCCTCCTTATGTTGGCTCTTTTCTGCGCACGCTCTTCAAAGGTGCCAATAGGTTGTTAGAACAGGGCCATCATCGCATTGCCGCTGTCGGATATCACGGCGATGATAAAAAGCACAATAAGGAATACCATCAGACCTATCTCGATCCAACCGATGATCAGGCCGGCCGTCGCGAACGGGTCGCCGCCGATGGTATCTCCGCTCTCCCGTATATTCTTCTTGGCCACGTATCCCAATATGACCGCCGGTATTCCTAAAAAGATCAGGCAGGAAAACAAACCCGCAATGGACAGTACCAGCGAGGCGATCGCCATCGCGTCGGTTGGAAGCGGCCTGGGCATGGCAACGAAGCCCGGGGGTAGGGTACCCGGATGAGGTGAATAGCCGGCCGCTGGCATGCCGGGTGGCGGTATCGGACCGGCGTGTATACTCGGTGGCGGAATCGAACCGGTGTACATACCCGGTGGCGGCATAGGCCCGTATGGCACACCCGGTGGTGGCGGCGGGGCAACACCGACGGGACCTCCGATAGCGCCGAGGCTCGCGCCGCACTTGATGCAATAGAGAGCGTCACCCGCGTTTTGCGACCCGCAAGAGCCACACGTCTTCATCTCATCCATCACACCAACTCCTCCTGAGCCGCAATGATCTCCCCCGCATTATACCCATAACCTTGACACGGCTGAATAAAAAAGGGGGGGAACTAATTGACGTTGACCACACGGCCCCACCGGGAGAATAATTGTAACTCAAACAGCTTCCCGAGAGAACACGAGAGCGGCTCTTCGCATGTCCCTACGCCGGGTTGCGCCTGAGCGCGAGCACGGCTACATCGTCATCGAGCTTGCCCCCGGCGCGGTTCTTCGCTCCAGCGACCAGTTTCTCCGCAAGCGAGTCGGAGTCGGCGGGCAAGAGTTTGGAAACCTCACTGGCGACGGCCTCGGGCGAGGCATCATCCCAACCCTTGATCTCGTATAGACCGTCGGTGTAAAGGACCAGGTAATCGCCGGGTGCCAGCACGACCTCACCCTCGATGAATTCCTGCTCCGGGACTATACCGAGGGGCATCGA
>DATCGY010000330.1:0-5433 GCA_036508635.1 Candidatus Anoxymicrobiaceae bacterium | reverse complement strand
GGCGTGCGGCCATCTCGAGAAACCACAGCGCGACCCACCTGTTGCACTGGGCGCTACGTACGGTGCTTGGCACCCATGCAAAGCAGTCAGGTTCGCTCGTCACACCGGAGCGGCTGAGGTTCGACTTCACTCATTTCCAGGCTGTGACCCCCGAGGAGCTCGAAGAGATCGAGGCACTCGCCAACGCCCGTGTGCTCGAGGATGTACCCGTGAGCACGCTCGTGACCTCCAAGGAAGAGGCTATGGCCGCCGGGGCGATGGCGCTGTTTGGTGAGAAATACGGCGAGCAGGTGCGGATGGTAGAGATGGGCGATTTTTCGAGGGAGCTTTGCGGGGGCATCCACGTCGACCGCTCCGGTCGGATAGGCCCTATCAGGGTGATCGGGGAGAGTGGCATCGGGGCCGGACTCCGAAGGATCGAAGCGACAAGCGGCTTTGAGACGCTAAGGCATTACAAGCACGTCGAGAGCGTCTTGGGAAAGACCGAGACACTGCTGAAGGTCAGGGGCGACCTCGTCCCGAACCGCGTCGAAGATATCCTCACCAGGATGAAAGAGCTCGAGCGGGCCCAGGCCCGCGAGCGCTCGAGCGACATGGCCACCATGGCCAAGGATATATCGAACAAAGCGCAGGTAGTGCGCGTCGAAAAGGTTGGGGGGTTCAACATCCTCACAGACAGGTTGGACGGCATCGACCCGAAAGGGCTTCGAGACCTCGCCGACATGCTTATGAACGAAGGAGACTACGGCGTTATCGGCCTCGCCGGAGACGTCGGAGGGAAGGCCCAGCTGGTGGTCAAGGTAGACAAGGCGCTCGTTGAGAGCGGCGTGGACGCTCGCGAGATAGCCCGGGCGGTCGGCAAGCACCTCGGAGGTGGAGGTGGCGGCCGTCCCGATATGGGAATGTCCGGCGGAGGGCTCACGGATAGCATCAATGCGGCGCTGGGCGACCTTCCCGGTGTTGTGATGTCTCTACTGGAGGGTAGTAGTTGAGGTTGCTAGGTCTTGACGTTGGAGAAGCGCGAGTCGGGGTTGCGTTGAGTGACCCGGCGGGCGTTACGGCGCAGCCTCTGGAAACAGTCCCTCGAGACGACAAGGCCGCCGAACGTATCGCCGAAATCGCCAGGGAAGCCGGCGCGGAGAGACTGGTGGTCGGCCTCCCTTTGAGGATGGATGGTACCGAGGGGAAACAGGTGGAGTTAGTCAGAGATTTCGCGGAAAGCCTTGCCGCGAGGCTGGAGGTTCCGCTCGAATACGTCGACGAAAGGCTGACGACCAGGGAAGCCGAAGCGGTCCTTGTACAGGGTGGGGTCAAGCGAGGCAGGAAGAAAGAGGCGTCCGACCGGCTGGCGGCCGCACTGATTCTCAGGACTTACATGGATAGCCTGCCGGGGGAATGACTCTTGCACGATCAAAACGAGTACCCGACCAGGTCCCACCTCCGCTTGCACCGCGCGAGGCGAAGGGCCCGACGACGCAACCTGATAGTCGCGACATCCCTCTTGGCAGTAGTCGTTGTCGCCGGAATCGCCGGGTACCTTGCGTACAGGAAAATCCAGTCCGACAGGAAATCCGCGGTCAAGAATTACACTATCACTCTCCCCGAAGGTCTCACCAACAAGCAGGTCGAGGAGAAGGTGGCCGAGGTCACCGAGGGGAACATATCAGTGAGGGAATTCCAGGCGGCGCTCGGGGTGGACGATTACAACTACCGATTTCTCTCAGGGACCGGTCGCAACCTCGAGGGGTTCCTGTTCCCAAAGACGTACGATGTTACATCGCAGACCACGGCGCACAGGTTGATCAATACGTTGCTCAAGCAATTCAATATCGAGACCGAAAACCTTGAGTGGAGCCGCGCTCAATCGCTCGGAGTCACTCCTTACCAGGTGGTTGTCATAGCGTCCATGATAGAGAGAGAGGCGAAGCTGCCCGAGGACAGGCCGCTTATCGCCTCGGTGATATACAACAGGCTGCATAAAGGAATGAAGCTGGGCATATGCGCAACCGTGGAGTACGCGCTCGGGTATAACAAACCGGTGCTTTCAGACAAAGACGTCGAGATAGATTCGCCGTACAACACCTACAGGATCAAAGGGCTGCCGCCTGGCCCGATCTGCAACCCGGGTTTCGAGTCGATAAGGGCGGCCCTGCATCCGGCCAGCACCGATTACATCTACTACATACTGACGGGTTCGAACGGGAAGCACAGCTTCACCGCCGATTACCAGCAATTCGCGCGCTGGAAAGCGGAACTCAACCAGAAGCAGCAATAGCCGCTGTGAACCGGGGGGTACCATTGGCCGGTTCGGCACGAGGGGACGCTCAACTTAAGATGCTTATGCGACTTGCCAGTGTCCTGGATACTGCCGGAGAGGGTGTTCTCGGCAAGGGAGCGCCGGCCATGATGTATCAGGCTGGCAGGGACGCTGGGTTAGAGCACCGCCGTCCCCACGAACCAGTCGATAATATGGAGGCCGCCATGGCCCAGGTGCTTACAGAGAGCAAGGAGCTGTGGATGTACGAGGGGTGGCAGGAACCGGGCAGCGACTCCCTCTGGTCCGAGAACGGCGAGCGCTGCTCTATCTGTATGATTTTCAGGCGATGCCCCCTGATGGCACTTTCCAGGAGCGCCGGGACCACACCCGGTGGGATCCTCTGCCAGGTACTACACGGCTATATCGCCGGCTCCATGGAAGTGCTTCTCGAGCAGAGGGTCGAGATGAAGGTTGGACACTGCGGCCCGAGGGCGTGCAAAGTCCAGGTGGAGTTGAGATCCTGATGTACGTCGCTACGGTCGATATGAGCTCATGCGGCGGCTGCCACAACTCCCTGCTTGCCATCGGCGAGCCGCTGATCGCGCTCCTCTCAAAGCATACGCTCTCTTTCTCGAGTCCTCTCATGGACCGCCGCTCGATATCTCCATCCGATGTGGTTGTAGCCTGCGGAGCCATTGGAACCCGCGAAGAGCTCGAAGTGGCCGGTGAGATCGCAAGGACAAGCAGGAAAGTGATTGCAGTTGGCTCCTGCGCGGTATACGGCGGTGTTTGTGGTTCTGGTGCGCCGAGACCTGAAACTGACTCTGAGGAGATGGATCTACCTTACCTGCTGAATAGGGCGCTCCCGCTCGACAGCACGATGGACATAGAGCTGTACATCCCGGGATGCCCACCGCCTCCGAACCTTATATTCGAGGCATTGAAGTCGGTGCTCGAGGGATACACCCCCCCTCACTTCGACGCTACAGTCTGTTCGGAGTGCCCGCAACGTGTCACCGGCAACCACATGGAATCGTGGGACCCGCATCCGAGCTACGGGGCCGGACCCGAGACGTGCCATCTGAACGCCGGGCACCTATGCCTGGGGCCCGTGACGCGTGGAGGGTGTCACGCCGCGTGCACCTCGAGGGGGGCGGTTTGCACGGGATGCCGGGGCCCCTCGGAGATGGTGCTTTCTTCACAGCTACACTCGATCTTCTCCGATATGGTCAAGTACGTGTCGCTTACGACGCGAACCAGGGAAGACAGGGTGGCCGGCCAGCTTCAAGCCATGCTCAGGTTAATGTACCTTTTCACGCGCGGGGACCCGGTGACATGGGCGCGCGCAGGCGAGAAATTGCCGACAGACTGAACTGGAGCAAGAGTTGACGGAATCCGTAGATTTGGGTGGACACAAAGTAAGGATATTTCCGGTGACAAGGATACAGGGCCGCGCGGACATCGAAGTCCTTTTTACCCCCGACCAGGAAGTCACCGAAGCGCGATTCAGGGGGCTCGAGTTCCGAGGTTTCGAGGAGATGCTCTCCGGGGTCCCGGCGATGCGCGCTCCCTCGATCGTCTCGAGGGTATGTGGCTCATGCGGTCCTTTTCACCAGCTTGCTTCCTGCATCGCGATAGAAAACGCGACAGGCTGCGAGGTCCCGGACTCAGCGCTCTGGTTCAGGGAGCTGTTGACCTGGCTGTGGCTTGCCTTCGACCACCTTCTCAGAGCGACGTACATGGCTCTGCCGGACTTCGCTCTGCCGATGTCCGACGTCGGGGTTCGCAACGTTGCCGGGATCTACATGGTCGAGCAGGAGACCATCGGAAGACTCACGGCGGTGCAATCCGCATTCGCTGATTCTCTCGCATTGCTGACCGGGCTGCCGATCCATCCATCGGTGGTGGTTCCTGGTGGTGTCTCCTACATCCCGGACTGGCCTTCTTTCGCCAAGGTCGGCGACCTGATGGAAGGGTGCGAGCATGACCTTCGAGAGGTCCTGCGCCTTGTCGAGATGTTGACCAGGCGCAACACGCAGATGATCGATACCCAGACACCGCTCAATGGGTTCTACATGTCCTCTGCAATGCGTGAGCATCCGGCCCTGATGGGAGACTGCATGATTGTTGCGCCATTCAAAGGCGGGGAGCCTCGGTTCATCGGGCACGACGAATTCTACGAGTCGATGGCGGAGAACACGGTCGCCTGGAGCTATGTCAAACCGGTCACAGTGGGTGATTTCACTCCGCTCCTGGTGGGACCCATGGCAAGGGTCAACGTCGGTTTTGACACCGACACGCCGTGGGCCGAGCTCGAAGCCACGAGGACTCACGAGCACTGGGGCCATCCCCTGGACAGGGACATGCTGTTTTTGTCGGCCATGGCGCTAGAGGTGATCTGGGCGTGGGAGAAGGCGAGGTTGCTTCTCGACCAGCGTCCGAGGGTCAAAGAACCATGTGCCGCCATCGATATGACGGAGGCGGAAGGGTTAGCTATCGTAGAGTCGCCTCGTGGCTCGCTCGTCCACCACCTGCAGATCGGTTCGGACGGGGAGATCGCGGGTTACAGGATAGTAAGCCCCCTTCAGTTCAACTACGATCTCTTGAACCAGCACCTGAGCGGATTCGCGCAGAAATCTATCTCCGGTGTGGAGATCGGCGAGGCCGCGGCCCAGAGCCTGCAGCTCGCGGTCCGGTCTTTTGGTCCCTGCGTTTCGTGTGGGACCCATTAGGAGGGAACGGGGAGTGTCTAGTACGCCGGATATAAAGATAATGCGGGAGCGCTGCGTACAATGCGGCGACTGCCTCAAGCTTTGTCCGCAGAGCGGACCTGGAGCAGAGCTACCCGTTTTCATGATGGACGACGAGATGCAGAGCGTGAAAGTCGAAAACAGCGCCAGCTGCTTCGGCTGCCTCACCTGCGTCGAGTTCTGCCGGGCCGCCGCGATTGTCATGACTCTGGACCAGAAGGCGGCCGACGACCTGCCGGACCTCTACCCCACGAGGCCGGCCAATAAAATTATCTAGTTGTTTGTTCTCATCATCTTGGGACATTTTTCCGATATATATTTGTGTGTCGGGTGAAAAGCAATATGAATCGACAGGGGGAGCAGTGGCGGGTTCGCGAGAGCAGATGATGCTGGAGATGCTGAAAGAGTTGAGGGCGGATAGCCAGG
>DATCGY010000329.1:0-8733 GCA_036508635.1 Candidatus Anoxymicrobiaceae bacterium | reverse complement strand
CGCATACGTGCCAAGCATGATACGGCGCTTGACCTCTCCACCGAACCCCTCGGCACGCGTCTCGTCGTACATGTTCCAGATATCCTCGCCCTCCGTAGACTTGCGATGTCCGTACCTGACACCGTCGAACCTCGCCAGGTTGCTGGAAGCCTCGGCCGGCGCGATCAGGTAATACGCGGATAGTCCGTACGCGAAGCTCGGCAGGGATACCTCCTCGCAGGAGACGCCAAGCCTTTCGAGCGTCGCGACGGTCTGGTTGAAGCGGTCGAGCACCCCGGGCTCTATCCCCTCACTGGAGAGCTCTTTGACCACCCCGACGCGCATTCCCTTTATATCGCCAGTGAGCGTCGCCACGTAATCGGGTACCTGCCCAGCGATGGAAGTCGAGTCTAACGGGTCGTGACCCGCGACGAGCCCGAGCAGCGCGGCGCAGTCTCGCACGGAGCGCGCCATCGGTCCTACCTGGTCTAGAGACGAAGCGAACGCGACGAGCCCGTAGCGCGATACCATGCCGTAGGTGGGCTTCATGCCCACTATCCCGCAGAGAGCCGCCGGTTGTCTTATACTGCCCCCGGTATCGGAGCCCAGCGACCAGGGGGCTTCACCGGCCGCGACGGCAGCCGCGGAGCCTCCGCTGGATCCTCCCGGCACGCGCTCGAGATCCCACGGATTGCGTGTCGGTCCAAAGTAGGAGTTTTCGGTGGAGGAACCCATCGCAAACTCGTCCATGTTTGCTTTACCGAGCATTACCGTGCCCGCGGCGGCAACCCTCTCTACGGCGGTCGCATCGTATACGGGAACGAAGTTCTCGAGCATGCGCGACCCGCAGGTGGTGGTGAGACCGCGTGTGGAAAGGACGTCTTTTATGGCGATAGGCACGCCCGCGAACGGTCCCGCATCCTGGCCCGAGGCGAGCCTTGCGTCGATATCCGCTGCGCGGGTTCTGGCAAGGTCGGCGGCGACATTTATGTATGCGTGTACCTTTTGGTCAACCGCCTGGATGCGCGCCAGGTAAGCCTCTGTAGCCTCGGCGGCGGAGAGCTCTTTTCGCTTGATGAGCTCCCTTATCTCGGTGGCGTCAGTGTATGTGATGTCCATAGGACCTCTTCTCTCGAATGTCTCTTAGACTATCCGTGGCACGCGGAACGCTCCGTCGACGGCCCACGACGCGTTTTTCGTCACCTCATCCGGCGGGAGCGAGGGCCGTGCCTCGTCCTTGCGAAAGACGTTGACCAGCGGCAATGTGTGGCTCGTCGGAGGGACGTCGGTGGTATCGACCTCGGAGATCACACGCGCATGTTCGAGCACATCCGAGAGTTGACGCCTGAACGTTTCTTTTTCCTCGTCGGTCAAAGCGAGCCTGGCCAGCTTTGCGACGTGTTCGACGTCTTCGATGCTGATAGCCACGAATACACCCCCATCCCGGCCTTCGCCCCTGGTGGGCGAAGGGACTGATGTCACCTGCCTGTAAGCCGCTTGAATTCGGCCTCGGAGATCGTCTCGACACCCAGCGAACGTGCCTTGTCGAGCTTGGAGCCTGGCTCGGCTCCCACGAGGACGTAATCTGTCTTCTTGCTGACCGAGCTTGTTACCTTTCCCCCGAGCTCTTCTATTATCTCTGAAGCCTGCTCGCGCGTGAACTCCGAGAGAGCACCGGTCAGGACGAACGTCTTGTCCTTGAGCGGGCCATCCTCACTTCGGGCCTTGACCTCGTCGGCCATTCGCACACCGGCTTCACGTAGCCTTTCTATCACCGTCTGGTTTTCCCTCTGGTCAAAAAAGAACGCTACGCTCTCGGCGATGCGCGGGCCGACGCCTTCGACCTCCACGAGAGCGTCTTCGCTGGCCGTGGACAGCGCGTCCATCGACGGGAACTCCTTTGTCAGAACCTGAGCCACATGGGAACCGACGTGGCTGATACCGAGCCCGTAGGCGATTCTCCAGAAGGGCCTGTCCCTGGCCGCATCGATGGCGTTCATCAGGTTGTCGACCGATTTCTCCTTGAAGCCCGGCAACTCGTAGAGCTGCTCGCGCTCCAGATAAAAGACGTCGCTGATATCCCTTATGAAGCCGCGGTCGAGGAGCATCGAGATCGTCACGACACCAAGGCCATCTATATCCATTGCGCCTCTGCTGCCGAAGTGCGCGATGCGCCCGAACGTCTGGGCCGGGCACCCGATGTTCACGCAACGGGTCGCGGCCTCGCCCTCCTCTCGCTCGACATGCGAATGGCATACAGGGCACAGCTCGGGCATTTCGAAAGAAACCTCTTTACCGGTGCGCTGGTCCGTGATCACCTTGACGACCTCGGGGATAACATCACCGGCCTTGCGCACTATGACCGTATCACCGACCCGTACGTCCTTGCGCTTTACCTCGTCCTCGTTGTGCAAGGTGGCATGCCTGACGGTTGAACCGGCTACGAACACCGGCTCCATCACGGCGACAGGGGTGAGCACGCCGGTGCGCCCGACGCTGACGAGGATGTCGACCACTTTCGTGGTCTTTTCCTCGGGAGGGAACTTGTATGCTATCGACCAGCGCGGGCTCTTGCTGGTGGCGCCGAGCGCATCCTGCTGGGTGCGCGAATCTACCTTGACGACAACGCCGTCTATCTCGTACTCGAGGTCCCGACGCCGCCCCTGCCATGCGAGACAGAAGCCGGCCGCCTGGTCTATAGTCGAGAACTTCTCGTTGTGCTCCCCGAGCCTGAACCCGAGGTCGCGCAGGTATGCGAGCTCTTGCCAGTGATACCGCGGTCTCGGGGCCGAGGAGTATGCTACTCCGAACGTCACCATGTTGAGGTTGCGGCTGGCCGTCACCGCCGGGTTGAGCTGGCGCAAGCTGCCGGCGGCGGCGTTTCTGGGGTTCGCGAAGACCGGCTCGCCGTTGTCGAGGCGGTCTTTGTTGAGCGTCTGGAAAGAGGCCTCGGGCATGAACACCTCACCGATGACCTCTATGAGACCGGGCGGTGTTTCCGCGAGCAATCTCAATGGCACCGCAAGAACGGTGCGAAGGTTGGGGGTGACATCCTCACCGGTCTCACCGTCTCCGCGCGTGGCACCCTGGACCAGGAGGCCGTTTTCATAAGTCAGCGCGACGGCGACACCGTCCATCTTGAGCTCGCAGACGTACTCGACGGTGCCCGTCCGGCCACCCAGGCCGCGTGTGACCCTCTCATCGAATGCCTTGAGCTCGCCTTCGTTGAACGCGTTGTCGAGACTCAGCATCCTGCCGCGGTGGCTGACGGGCGTAAAACCGGCCGCCGGAGGCGGGCCGACTCGCTGCGTGGGCGAGTCGCTGGTTACGATCCCGGGGTGCTCGCTCTCGAGGTCGAGCAGCGCGCGGTACATCTCGTCGTATTCCGCGTCGCTGACAACCGGGTCGTCGAGGCTGTAATACCGGTAGATGTGATAATTGAGGTCTTTGCGAAGGCTCTCCGCCTGTTCCCCGACGTCTTCCGGTATCGTTCCCTGGGCCATGAAGTCCCTCTACAGCTTCTTGGCGTCACTGATGGGCCAGAAGATTATCATCGCCTTGCCGACGACTTTTGACGCGGGCACGGGGCCGAAGGTGCGGCTGTCATAGGAGTGCGCCTCGTTGTCGCCCATTACAAAGAGCGTGTTGTCGGGCACGAGCATGGAGCGCTCGGGCCCGGATACGTAAACGTTGGTGTTCTTGTGGTGGTACTTGTCGTTGACGATGACCTCATGATCTTTGAACGTCAGCTTATCGCCCGCGAGTCCGACCACCCGTTTTATCAACATCTCGCTGCTGCCGGGCACCGCGTCGCGCAACACCACCACGTCTCCGCGGTCGGGTGTAGTGTTGCCGCGGTAAGGCACCACAAACACGCGGTCACCATCGTGGAGTGTGGGGACCATCGAGCTACCGTGCACTATATATGGACGCCCAACGAAGACCAGCAAGAGGAACAGGGTAAGCAGGATCAGAAACGGGATAAGCAGAAGCGCGCTCCACCCGGCTAGCCCGATCCTGCGGAGTACATGTTCGCTCTTGGTCTCATACTCCTGGGGTGGTCCGGGTGGATACTGTTGTTGCCCTGGCGGCCAGTACGGCTGGTTCAAAGGGTACTGTGGCGGCAGCCCGGGTGGTTGGTAACCCTGTTGCTGCTGTTGTTGCTGTCGTTTGTAGTTGCTTTCCCTTGATCTTCGCAACCTGTGGCCTCTCTCGATTAACCCTTCAATGATACCATTCGTTTTCGCGGGAGTGGTTGACTACCCTGCACGCGATTGCTTGCTTGGATTGATGATATCACGGGTCCGGGACACTCCAGCTTCACTATTAAGGACGTACCCCGAAACATCCGGGTTCACCGGGGCTCAGGCCAGTTCGATTTCCCCCCAGGCTCCCACGTTTCCTTCCACCACTATCACCACGCCCATGATCTCATCGAATTCCCGGGCCCACTCCAGCGCCGGTTTGATGTCTTCCGCCGTGACTACGACATTGCCGATCGCGCTTGCCGCCGCGTCGGCAAGTATGGCGGTTGGAGCGAACACCGTGACGGCATCCGACTGCCCGAGGGATACCGAAGGGCCTACAGTCGCACTCGAAGTGCAAAGCCCCGCGCCGCAGCGCTGCATCGCTACCACGACATCGAGGCCGGGGGCCTGTCCTCCGGAGAATATCCGCACTTTGCGCTTCCCCGCGCCCCCCAGGAAGATGTCACCGCCGTTCTCGACGATGACCTCAGGCGAACAAAGCAGGAGGTCGGTTCCGACGTATTGAGCGATAGCTCCGGCGACCGAGGCCATCGGCCCCACGTCGAAAACCTCGGCGGCCTTTCCCATAGCAAGGACTATATCGGGCGCATCGCTCGTTATGGGTACCGGCCGGAAGCTGGTCCCGAACGAGAGGTGTTTCCCCAGATACTCTTCGAGCTCCTGCCTGTGGGTTTCAAGCGATTCCTTCGCGGTATCCGAACGGTCTCCGACAGTGCATACATACAGGTCGCTCTCTCCTCGTGCCACCTCATAGCAAGTGAGCCCTTCGGGCTCCATAACCCCGCGGTATCTGCGCTCTGTATATTCTTCACTTATACCCATGGCACAAGTCTAGCAGTGAAGCCGCGCTCAAGATAATGATGACCTCCCCGTGGTAAGGGTAATTCTTGCGATGGTCATTTGCTGATTTGACGCATGAAAAAGAATATAATTATTTTTGACGGATTGATCTAATGCAGATTGACACCAGCCTGGCGAAGCTGCCGGGTTTTACGTTCGGTTGTACTGCGAAATTCAATCTGAAAAGATTCAGAAAAACTAATAGCATGTGATTGGGTTATTCGTATGATCCCGCGGTCCATTTCATGGCGCCGGTAGAACTGCTTATTCCGGTGCTGGAATATGGTAAAGTTACCAGTGACCGGAGCCGGAGTGAAGTTCCGGGTCCTGGGGGGTCTCTGCCAGCCCGGCACGAGGAGGACATATGGAAAAAGAATGCACCTGTAATAACAGGTTCGCCGACGTTGATGACATGGGTCCCGTCGAGGAGATAATCACCAAGTACGGGAGCGAGAAAGGCGCACTGATACCTCTCCTCCAGGAGGCTCAGGACGCCTACGGCTACCTCGACGAAAAGATCATGCGCGAGCTCGCGAAACGGGCCGGCTACCAGTTCAGCCAGGTATTCGGGGTCGCCACGTTCTTCTCGCAGTTCAGGCTCAATCCCATAGGAGAGTACCTCATCAAGGTCTGTCACGGCACCGCATGCCACGTCGCCGGGGCGACCCAGATAACAGACGAGGTCATAAACCAGCTGGGAGTAAAGGAAGGCGAGACCACTCCGGACAACAGGTTCACGCTCGAGTCCGTGATGTGCCTCGGGGCCTGCGCCCTGGCACCGATCATGGTCGTGGGCGACGACACGCACGGCAAGCTCAAGCCCACAGGCATCAAGAAGATCCTCAAGCATTACGCCGGCCCCTCCGCGGCGGCCCAAGGGGATGATGCCGGATGAGCGGCAACGGCAACGGACATAAATATAAGGTCGTCCTCGGCTATGGCACCTGCGGAATAGCCGCCGGCGCCACCGCGGTCAAGGACGCCCTGGAGGAGGCAGTCAAAGGCGGCGACTACGACGTCGACCTCGATATCGCCGGCTGCATGGGACTCTGCTTCAAGGAGCCCGTCGTCGAGATATTCGATCGCGACGGCGGCTCGGTCATCTACGGCGACATCACCGCCAAGAAGGTGCCCCAGCTCCTCGACGAGCACGTCGTCAAGGGTCAGGTTATCGAGGACTGGGTCGTCAAGAAAAGCGAGGAACCGAACGCCTGCGAGGGCGACTTCCTCGAGAACCAGCTCCGCGTCGTACTGCGCAACTGCGGCAAGATAAACCCGGAGAGCATCGAGGAGTACATGGAGATCGGCGGCTACGAGGCCGCGAAGAAAGCTCTTACCTCGATGACGCCCGAGGAGGTCATCGACGAGGTCTCGGCCTCCGGCATCAGGGGCAGGGGCGGCGCCGGCTTCCCCACCGGCACAAAGTGGGGGTTCGCGCGCAAGTCGCCGGGCGACGAGAAGTACCTGATATGCAACGCGGACGAGGGCGACCCCGGCGCTTTCATGGACCGCAGCGTGCTGGAGGGCGACCCGCACTCCGTCCTCGAGGGGATGATACTGGCGGGGTTCGCCATCGGGGCGCGCACCGGCCTCATATACTGCCGCGCCGAGTACCCGCTGGCGCTCAAGCGGCTCGACATAGCCATCGAGGAGTGCCACCAGAAGGGGTTCCTCGGTGAGAATATCTTCGGCACCGATTGGAGCTTCGACGTCAGGGTCAAGAAGGGCGCGGGCGCTTTCGTGTGCGGCGAGGAGACCGCCATGATGGCCTCCATCGAGGGGCAGCGCGGCATGCCCAGACCTCGCCCCCCGTTCCCGGCGAACTCCGGCCTCTGGGGCAAGCCCACCAACATCAACAACGTCGAGACGTTCGCTGCCATCCCCTGGATAATCTACGAGGGCGGCGAGAAGTACTCCGCGATAGGCACCGAGAAGAGCAAGGGCACCAAGGTGTTCTGCCTCGCCGGGAAGGTCAGGCGCACCGGGCTTGCCGAGGTGCCGATGGGCTACACGCTCAGGCAGGTCATCTTCGACGTGGGTGGCGGCATCGCCGGGGGCAGGGAGTTCAAGGCGGTGCAGATGGGCGGCCCGTCCGGCGGGTGCCTGCCGGCTGAGAAGCTCGACACCCAGGTGGACTACGACCAGATAACCGCGGCCGGTGCCATCATCGGCTCGGGCGGAATGATTGTGGCGGACAACCGCACCTGCATGGTCGACCTTGCCCGCTACTTTCTCAGTTTCACGCAGGACGAGTCGTGCGGGAAGTGCACGCCGTGCCGCATCGGCACCAAGCGCATGCTCGAGATACTCGAGCGTATCTGCGAGGGCAAGGGCGAGCCGGCCGACATCGACAAGCTCCAGAACCTGGCCGCCGACATCAGCGCGGCGAGCCTGTGCGCGCTGGGCGGCACCGCTCCCAACCCCGTGCTGACCACGCTGAGGTACTTCAAGGACGAGTACGAGGACCATATCTTCAATCACAAGTGCGCCGCGGGGTCGTGCCCGGCGCTCATAACCCTTCACATCGACCCGGAGACCTGCACCGGCTGCGCGGCCTGCGTGAAGGTGTGCCCGACGGACGCCATTTCGGGCGAGAAGAAGGAGCCGCACGAGATAGACGCCGAGCTGTGCATAAGGTGCAAGATGTGCCTGTCGCGCTGCCCGTCCGAATCGATAATCGCCGAGTAGGAGCGTTGACGATATGACCAACGGGAGGTTGGAAGTGGAAGAAATAACAGTGGAGATCGACGGGAGCAAGTGCACCGCCCCCAAAGGTTCCACCATACTCGATATAGCAAAGGCTAACGGGTTCGACATCCCCACGCTGTGCTACGACCCGAGGCTCAACCCGTACGGCGCCTGCCGCCTGTGCCTGGTCGAGGTCGAGGGCGCGCGTGCCCTTCTCCCCGCCTGCTACGCCAAGGCCGATGACGGCATGGTCATCCAAACGACCAACGAGAAGCTCGAGCGTATCCGCAAGACGCTGGTCGAGCTGCTGATGAGCGACCACCCCATGGAGTGCCAGGGCTGCTCGAAGTCGGGCCGCTGCGAGCTGCAAAAGCTCGCCGAGAGGTACGGCATCACCGAAAGCGAGAGCGCGGGCCCCTTCGCCGGCGAGACCCACGAGTATGACCTTCACCGCGAGAACCCGTTCGTGATGCGCGACTACAACAAGTGCATCATGTGCGGGCGCTGCATCCGCATCTGCCGCGAGGTCCAGGGAGTCGGCGTCTACGATTTCATCAACCGCGGCTTCAAAGCCATCCCCGGCACCCCCTACGACAAGCCGATGCAGGAAACTCCCTGCGAGTTCTGCGGGCAGTGCATCTCGACCTGCCCCACCGGCGCCATCAAGGCCAGGCAGTACGAGGATACCGGCCGGGTCGCCGCACTGGACATGCTGCGCAACGCCTGCGCCTACTTCAAGATGTCCGAGGAAGACATGATGGAGGCGCTGGGCCTGGAGGGCTGGGTCACGCGCACCACCTGCGCATACTGCGGCTGCGGGTGCCAGCTCGACCTGCATGTCATCGACAACAAGGTGGTCGAGGTAACCTCGCCGCTGATGGTCGGCTCCGGGCAGGGCAACCTCTGCGTGAAGGGGCGCTTCGGGTACGAGTTCATCGGCAGCGACCAGCGCCTGACC
>DATCGY010000328.1:0-6129 GCA_036508635.1 Candidatus Anoxymicrobiaceae bacterium | reverse complement strand
TAACGATAATCACCTCTGACCATACCTCACCATCCGGTGGAACCGGCGAAATCATACATTCGGGCGAATCGGTCCCGTTGCTCGTCGTCGGAAAGAACGCGAGGCTGGACCAGGTGGCGTCATTCGATGAGATCTCCTGCCTTGCGGGCTCGATAGGCCAGGTGCCCGGACGTGACTTGATGCAGCTCGCGCTCGATCTTGCCGACAGGGCACGCCTTGGTATATCGAGGCTTGGCCCTCACGACCGACCTTACCGTCCCCTTGTTTGACGGCTCAGACCACGTCGGAAAGGCATCAGTTATTCCATGAATTATTGACCCTCGAGCGCCTGGTCCAGATCAATACATAAAAAATGTGGAAAAACTACCCACAAATGGTTGAATTTGGACATCCAGGGGTCTATATTTGACATCCAGCGGGCACGGGCGGCTCTCGGGGTGTGGATATTTGTGATGGTCAGGAAAAGCCCTCCTGAACGAGGGCTTTTTTCCTTGGCCGACCACGCTGGATTCTTTTCCGTCTGAAGGTTAATATCCATCTATCCAAGTGGCCTGATGGAGTATATGTGAAAGCCGTCCTGATATCTGATACTACTGCTCTCGGCATCCTCGTTGCCAGGCCCGAACCCGCCTGGCGCGTGAGGCTCACCGGGCTGAGGAACAAGGACCTGCTCGCACCCGACTACGGCGCAATGCACGTCGCGGCGTCGCTCAAAGCAGCGGGATTCGATGTGCAAGTGGTCAACCTGGTCGCCGATATCCATGACCGCGTTGAGCTGTTCCGAGAGCCGAACACGGAACCTGACGAATACTCGGGCTCCGAGATCGCGGGAACGTGGGTAGCGGACGCGTCCAGAAAGCACCTGTTCGACACGCTGCGCAATGTCGACCCGGACATAATCATGGTCTCCCTGTCGGTTTACAACCTCGCGCTTTTCATCAGGCGGCTTCTCGGAGAGATCAAGCAGTCGTGCCCTGAAGCCCTGCTGGTCACCGGCGGTATCTACTCGACGATGAACGCGGATGAGATATTCGCCGACGGCCATGCCGACGTTGTGGTCCGCGGAGAGGGCGAAGTCACTTGCGTCGAGATGTTCGCCAGCATCGCCGCCGGTAAGAGCCTGCGGGACGTGGCCGGAATCAGCTTTCGCGACAACGGAGTCGTAGTGCACAACCGTCCGCGCGAACTGGTCGCCGAGCTCGACTCCCTTCCACATCCGTACACCGTCGCCGACGAGTTCAGGATAGGCCGGAGGTTTGAGCTCCTCTCTGAGCTGCTACCGCACGGTGACTGGATTCCCGGCGCCGGCTTTCTGACCTCGCGTGGCTGCCCCGAGGGCTGCACTTTCTGCCTCGACCCCGCGCTCAACAACAGGCGGACGCGATTCCATACACCCGCTTACGTTCGCAACGTCCTCGATTACTGCGCGGAACACTTCAGGAGCGAAGCGGGGTCGTTCTTTTTCGGCGACGCGACGTTCACGATTAACAGCAAGAGGCTGGGCAAACTGCTCGCGCTTCTCGATGGCCTGCCGTTCTCGTACCAGATACAGACGCGCGCCGACTACCTGAACCCCGGCATCATCAAGGCTCTGGCGGACGCCGACTTCACAACTGTGGCGATAGGGGCAGAGAGCTTCAATGAAGAGATCCTCCAGAAAGTGGCAGGGAAGCGTCTGAGCGTGGCATCGTTGCTCGATGCGGCCCGCGGCGTACGCGAGGCCGGGATGTTCCCGATGCTCACCTTCATAGTCGGCCTTCCGGGAGAGACCCGCGACAGCGTCTGGCGCACCGTGGATATGCTGAAAAAGAACGGAATCGAGACAGCAACTTTCTTCCCCCTTGTCGTCTTCAAGGGAACCGCATTGTTCGAGCAGTTCGCCCAAAGGTGCTCCCCGGAGGAGAGAGAGCCGCTGAGGCTCAATCCCTCTAGCGAGGAGTTCCTCTTCGCCAGCGATGAGTTCCCGACCGCGGAAGAGCTGACCGGATTCACGCAGGCGGTGAACACCGCCTTCTACAAGGGGCGTATTGCGGGCTCCTGACCATTGACCGATATCCATAATAGGTCAACGGAAATCCGCTACAATCGTTGAAGTATTTGATGGTACGCAAATCAGGCGCGGCACGACAGGGATGATGTTTGTCGACCCGGCGAGCGCGCGCTGCCCATAGCGCCGGCACAGAGAAACCGGCGAGTGAAACACACCGAACGTCCACGGAGGTGAAGAAGGTTGGCCGACCCTGAGGTTTCTTACGGGTTCAAACCGTGTTACAGACACCCGAGGAGGCCCGCCATCAGGAGTTGTACGTCGTGCAAGCGACCGATCTGCATGGAGTGCGGCAAAGAGAGCGGCAACGTTCAACTTTGCCCGAGTTGCGCGACTTCGACAAGGCAGCCAGCGGAGTCCATGCCGGAAGAAAAGCCAATCGAAACACCTACACCCCCAGACCGCGAGACTCCTACGGCCGTGGGCGAGGTCACCGTCTTTGAGGACGGCACGGTCACCGCGCCCGAGACTGCTGATGAGCCGGAGCCCACAAACCGCTCGGCTTCGCAGGCGCCGGGCTCTGCCTATGCGGATGGTCAGCCGCTTCCTCAGCCCGAAACCACCGTCGCCACGAACGCTGCCCCTCCTGTTTCGATCGCGGTAGCGCAGGCAACGGATAAGCCCGGCCCGGCGAAGTCATCGCGCCTGCGAAGCCTTGGCGGCAAGATCACAGACAAGCTGAGCGTGGACTGGAGCCCGCGTATCGAGACGGTGCTCAAGATCGGCCGCGCTCTGCCACGTACGATCATCGCCGCCGTAATCGTAACCGGCATATGGCTGTTGCTGGCCTTCTGGTTCAGAGGACATTGGTCCCAGGTGTCCATTCTTACCCTTGGGATAGTCGTTCCGTGGGTTCTCTATAACGCATTGACCCGGAAGAAACGATGGAAGCGCGTTACCTGGCTCGAACCTCCTCCGATGTATGTCATCTCTCTCACATCTCTGGCTGTGGTGATACTGTTCGGAGTGATCCTCGAGATGGGCGCTTTCCTGATCGCGTCCGAGGGCACGGTCTCGTTCTCGGCTTTCGCGCGTGCATATTTCTGGAAGCCGCTCGACCTTATAATGCTCATCCTGGCACTACCATTGGCGGCGGGCATACCGTTCCTGATGAAAGTCGGCGCGTCCGGCAAGATGCGGTCTTTCGCCCGCAGGTCAAAGAAGCCGGCGACCGCCACCCCGGCCCTTACCCCTCCGACATTGGAGGACGGGCAGGCGCAGGCGGCCGCTACCGCATGGAGTGTTCCACTGGCTGTCGCTGAAGTTGACGCGGATGCCTATGCCGATGACGATGACGACGATTGGGAACCAGGCCCGGCGACGAACGAGGACGGGGACGACTAGCCTTCGGAAGCGCGGCGCATCTTGAACCTCGTGTACGCTGACGAGAGTGGGCTGTAGAGCTTGCCGGTGATCTTCGCGGTGACCAACTTCTCGAGTATGTCGTCACTTCCCTTGAAATCGTCCATCGTAACGAAGACCGCGCCAAGGTGGGTCGGCTCGTGCGAGTCGCTGCCGGCGCCGGCGGGAAAATCGTGAGTCTTGAGGAAGCGCTGCGCCAGCGCGTTGGCGCCTGGAAAACGAGGCTTTCCGTTGAACACCTCGATGATATCGATCATTCCGGACAGCTCCTCGAGCTCGTGGGTCTTGAGGCGCTTCAGCTTCAGGATATCGAAAGGATGCGGCACGTAGACAAGCCCACCCTGCGTACGGATATTGCGCATTGTCTCGAGAGGGCTAAGCCTTTTTGAGACGTGCTCGTTCAAGAACAGCCCGCATATCTCGCCCCCGCTTGTCCTGATCTCTTCACCGATCAAAATCCGGGGCGCCCACTCGCCCCGGCGGAGAGCCTGCTCTGAGAGTGCCGAGAACTCGAGAGCCCCCTCGATAACATCGTGGTCCATTATCGCGACCGCGTCGACCCCCCCGGCCTTGCATGCGTCCACGAGGAGTGGATATGTGATAACGGAATCAGGCGAGTGAACCGTGTGTACGTGGAAATCAACGTTGACTTTGTCTACCATCGCGTTCCCATCCCACCGCCGCAAGGGTTCATACCGTTGCGCCGCAGTGTGCAAGCAGAGATCTCCATACCACCAAACCGTCGCTCGAGCCAAGCTCGAGTTCGGAGGCCCGCTCGGGGTGCGGCATCATGCCGAGGACGTTACCCTGGCGATTGCACACGCCGGCAATAGCCTCGGTCGCACCGTTGGGGTTCGACTCGGAGCGCAACGCGCCATCCGGCGAGCAATAACGGAATACCACCTGCCCGTGGCGCTTCATATCTTCTAGCGTCATGATATCGACCTGGTAATTACCCTCGTTGTGAGCGATCGGTATGCTCAGGACTTCACCTCTCGCTGCCGTCGAGGTCCATGGAGTGCTGGTCGTCTCGACCCTTATGTCCACGAACTTGCAGATGAACTTCAAACCGGTGTTGCGCATCATGGCGCCGGGCAGCAGCCCGGCCTCGCAGAGAATCTGGAATCCATTGCATATGCCAAGGACGTACCCGCCGTCGTCCGCGAACTTCTCAACGGCTTTCATCACCGGGGAGAAGCGCGCGATCGCGCCGGTACGCAGGTAATCCCCGTAACTGAAACCCCCTGGGAGAACGAGGCAGTCATATCCGGATATGCTTGTGGTGCCGTGCCACACGTATCCAACATCCTGGCCCAGGACCGTGTCCAGCACGTAGTGGCAATCGTGGTCGCAGTTCGACCCCGGGAACACCACGACGCCGAACCTCATCAGACCTCGACCTCCATCCTGTAATCCTCGATGATCGGGTTGGCAAGGAGCTTTTCGCTCATCTCGCCGAGCCTGGACTCGAGAGCGGCCTTATCATCACCCTTGAGCTTGAGCTCCATGTACTTGCCTATCCTCAGGTCCTCGACCTCATCGTAGCCGAGGGATTTCAGAGCCCGCAGCACGGTCTTGCCCTGCGGGTCTAGAATGCCTTCCTTAAGCGTTATGTATACCCTGGCTTCTGCCAAAGCAAGTCCCCTTTCTCTCGCCGTCCTCAGGGCTCTACCTTCAGTTCCTCGAGTCGCTCGAATACCGCGCGCACCCGGGTGAGCGCTTTTCGCGCGTCGAAGCAGTCGGCTATTTCAGTAGGTGTCAGGACGTCGGTGACATCGGGGTCGGAGACGAGATTCTCGTAGAAGGACCCGTCCTCTTTGACCGCCCTCATCGCGTTCGCCTGGACCATCTTATACGCGTAGAGCCTCGTTACGCCCTTGTTCACCAGCGCGAGCAGCAGTTTCTCCGAGAAGATCAGGCCCTGCGTGATAGCCATGTCCTCTTCCATCTTCAACGGGTAGACAACCAAACCCTCCAGCACCTCTATGAATTTATGCGTGATGTAGTCGAGCAGTATTGTGCTATCGGGAATGATTACTCTCTCCGCGGACGAGTGGCTGATATCGCGCTCATGCCAGAGCGCGAGATCCTGGAGCGCCACGCTCGCGTTGCCCCGGATGACCCGCGCAAGGCCGCACACGCGCTCGCAGATTATCGGGTTTCTCTTGTGAGGCATCGCCGAAGACCCCGTCTGCCCCTCCCGGAAAGGTTCCTCTGCCTCCATGACCTCTGTCTTCTGCAATGCGCGCACCTCGGTGGCGAACTTGTCCAATGACGAGGCGCAGATAGCCATCGTACACATGAGCTCCGCATGGCGGTCCCGCTGAAGTATCTGCGTGGACGCTTCGGCGGGCTTAAGGCCGAGGTGGTCGCAGACGTACTTCTCAACGAACGGGTCGAGGTTGGCATAGGTGCCGACCGCGCCGGAGATCTTTCCGTAGCTGACGGTATCGCGGGCTCTCAGGAGCCTGTCCAGGTTTCGCCTGGTCTCGAACGCCCAGACGGTAAGCTTGTGGCCGAAAGTTATCGGCTCGGCGTGCACGCCGTGGGTGCGCCCGATCATTATGGTATCGCGAAACTCGAGCGCCCGTTTCTTGAGCAGCGCGAGCAGGTGGCTCGTATCAACGACAAGGATGTCGACGGCGTCGCGCATCTGCAGGGCGAGCCCGGTGTCCAGCACGTCGGAAGATGTCATCCCGTAGTGGAGGTACCTCGCGGAT
>DATCGY010000327.1:0-3773 GCA_036508635.1 Candidatus Anoxymicrobiaceae bacterium | reverse complement strand
GACATCCCTTTTGACGACGGCAGTTTTGACCTCATAGTATCGACCCTGGTGCTCCATCACCTCCCCCGTGAGGTCAAGGAAGCGGGCTTCCGCGAGGTCGCCCGCGTGCTCAGGCCTGGAGGCCGCTTCGTGGGGGTTGATCTGCAGATTCCCGCGTCGACGCTCTACAGGCTGCTTGCCGTGCTGGTTCTGGGACATCACATGGCGGGAGCGGAAATAGCCGACTCCCTCGATCCGATGCGCCTCGCCGGGCTCGAGGACGTCCAGGCGGGCGATACCCCCAACCGCTTTTTCGCCTGTGTCAGGGGCCTGAAGTCCGGCGCTTGACCGGGCGATATTACGGCCTACCATTCTTTATGTGCAACGCTTCGTGGTAAAATCCGATGTTTGTCTGTTGTTGATTTCGCAGGACCGGTTCCGAGGCGGCCGTATGGCCCCACGGAAACCATGCATCGCATGGATGTTTTCGACAAGGAGAAGTGATGTTCGAGAGCCTGGGCGACCGGCTCCAGGACGTGTTCTCGAAGCTTCGGGGGCACGGCAAGCTGAGTGAAAAAGACGTTGACGAGGCCATGCGCGAGATACGTCTCGTACTACTGGAGGCCGACGTCAACTTCAAAGTAGTAAAGGAATTCGTCGCACGCGTGAGAGAGCGTGCCATCGGCGAAGAGGTCATAAAGAGCGTTACACCGGCCCAGCAGGTCGTCAAGATCGTCTACGACGAAATGACCGAAGTCCTGGGCGGTAAGACAGAGCCCATCAAGTTCGCGAGCCATCCTCCATCGGTGATTATGCTGGTCGGGCTCCAGGGCAGCGGCAAGACTACCGCCGCGGCCAAGCTCGCGGTAATGCTCCGCCACCAGGGGCGCGATCCGGTTCTCGTCGCCGCGGACGTCTACAGGCCCGCGGCGGTCGAACAGCTTCAGACCCTCGGTTCTCAGATTGACGTCCCGGTCGCCTATTACAGGCACAAGAGCGCGCTCGAAATAGTCGAGGAGGCGGTCAAGGAGGCCACTCGAAAGGGCAACGACGTGGTCATCCTCGACACCGCGGGCCGTCTTCACATCGACGAGGGGATGATGCAGGAGCTTGTCGATATTGAGGACTCTGTACACCCCAGTGAGACGCTCCTCGTTGTCGACGCGATGACCGGCCAGGATGCCGTGAACGTCGCCCTGTCGTTTCTCGACAAGCTCGACTTCGAAGGCGTGATAATCACCAAGATGGATGGCGACGCCCGTGGTGGCGCCGCGCTATCGATGAAATCCGTCACCGGCAAGCCTATAAAGCTCGCCTCAATCGGTGAGAAGGTAGACGACCTCGAGCCATTCCACCCGGACCGCGTGGCGTCACGCATACTCGGCATGGGCGACATCGTCACGCTCGTCGAGAAGGCCGAGGAGTCGATGACGGAGGAGCGTGCCCGGAAGCTTGAAGAGAAACTGCGCAAGCACAAGTTCGATTTCGACGACTTCCTCGAGCAGATGCAGCAGCTTCGTGATATGGGGGGGCTCTCCAAAGTCCTCGAGATGGTTCCCGGAATGGGTGGAATGGCTCGCCAGTCCGGTCTCGAGGTCGACGACCGTCGACTCAAGAAGATAGAAGCGATAATACAGTCTATGACCAAGGAGGAGCGCAAGAACCCCCAGGTGCTCAATGCGAACCGCAGGCGCCGCATCGCCGCGGGAAGCGGTACCTCCACGCAGGACGTGAACCAGCTCGTAAAGCAGTTCGGACAGATGCAGAAAATGCTCAAGGCGTTCTCCGGAAAGGGAGGCCAGATGGGCATGATGAAGAGGTTATTCCCGTTCTAAGCGCGATTGCCGGTCCAAGCGGGCTTGACTTTGCTACAATAGACCGAAATAAAGTCAGATTGGGGCCAGACCCCTTTCGCCGAACGGGGGCTCACCAGTCCTGAGGCGCGGCGAACATAAACAAAGAAGGGGTAAGACCCCAAGAACGGAGGGAAGTAGTTGGTTAGGATCAGACTGCACAGAATGGGGAAGAAAAAGCAGCCGGTCTATCGCATCGTGGTTGCCGACTCCCGCATGCCTCGCGACGGGCGTTATCTCGAGTCGCTGGGCTACTACAACCCGATGGTGGAGCCGTCAACCATAGAGCTGAACAGCGAGAGGGCGCTCTACTGGCTCGGCCAGGGCGCACAGCCCTCGCGGCAGGTTCAGAATCTTATGAAGATCGACGGCGTTTGGGAGCAGTTCCAGAGTTCCAAAAAGCAGTAGCGGAGCAACTCACTCTCAACAGAAAACTGGAGGCTCGTTACGATGAAGGAACTTCTTGACTACCTTGCCAGGGCTCTGGTAGACCACCCCGACGATGTCCAGATAGAGATGATCGAGGGGGAGCGATCCGTCATCCTCCAGCTCAAGGTGCACCCTGACGACATCGGCAAGGTCATCGGCAAGCAAGGCCGGATCGCACAGGCGCTCCGGACGCTGGTGAAGGCGGCCGCCACGAAGCAGGGAAAGAACGCGATAGTCGAGATACTGGATTGAGCGAAATGGGCGATGAACCAGGAGAAGACCTCCTGGTAGTGGGAAGAATCGTACGGCCCCACGGCATTCGTGGGGCCGTAATCGTGAGAGTGGAGAGCGACTGGCCCGAGAGGTTCTCTGATGGAGCGGTCCTTCTGATGGAGCGCGCTCCAGGAAGGCACGAAAGAGTGGCCGTAGCCTCGGCGACGCCCCACAAGGGCGATATGCTCGTCTACCTTACGGGTGTCGTGGACAGGGACGCGGCCGAAAAGCTGAAAGGGCGGTTGTTGTCAATCCGGGCATGCGACGCGGCACCGCTCGCCGAGGGCGAGTACTGGGCACACGATCTCGTGGGAATGCGTGTAGTGGAGGAGGACGGCAGGCCTTTGGGTGAGATCCGGGATGTTTTGTGCCGACCAGCGCAGGACCTGCTCGTCGTGAGGGGAGAGGGTGGCGAGGAGTATCAGGTTCCGTTTGTCGAGGAGTTTGTGAAGCGCGTGGATGCTCCGGCGCGGGTAATCACGCTCAGGGTGATCGACGGGATGGTCCCATGACATGAAGGTGCACGTCTTTTGCGCGCTTCCCGAAGCTCTCGTCTCACCGCTCGAGGCGGGGGTGCTCGGACGGGCACGCGAGGCCGGGATCCTCGACGTTGAGGTCCACGACCTCCACGAGCTGTCACAGGACCCGCACCACAAGGTCGACGACTGCCCGTACGGGGGGGGCCCGGGAATGGTGCTGCGTGTCGACGTCGTGGCGCACGCGCTTCAAACCGTCTTCGGTATGGAGGCCTGGAAAGTCAAAGAGAAACACCTGGTGGCCCTGCTCACTCCCCAGGGCGAGCGATTCGACCAGAATGCTACACGTGCGCTGGCGCGCGAGGAGACCCTCGTTCTCCTTTGCGGCAGATATGAGGGGGTCGACGAGCGCATCCGCGAGCACCTGGCCGGGCTCGAGATATCGCTTGGAGATTTTGTATTGAGTGGCGGCGAGGTAGCCGCGGCGGTCATCATAGAGGCCGTGGCAAGGATGCTGCCGGGTGTGCTCGGCAACGAAGAATCCTTGGCGGAAGAATCGTTCGCGGGGCCACTGCTCGAGTATCCGCACTACACCAGACCGGCGGATTTCAACGGCTGGAAGGTACCCGAGGTGCTTACCGGCGGGGACCACGGGCGGATCCGTGAGTGGCGCCGTCAGCAGGCCCTCGAGCGCACGCGCACCCGGCGTCCGGACCTTCTGGAGTGAGGACCGGAGGACCGGGGTCAGGTCTTTTATTGTTTA
>DATCGY010000326.1:0-2816 GCA_036508635.1 Candidatus Anoxymicrobiaceae bacterium | reverse complement strand
GACCTCAGCGGCGCCGACCTGTCCGGCTCCGATTTCACCGGCGCGAAGATGAACGGTGTGAAAGCCGCTGGGGCAAAGGGTTTCAAGGCTCGCTCCTGAGCCGCCGCGTCACGCTTCCTCTTCCTCCGGGCCCTTCTTCTCCCTCGTGAGCAGGGACCGGTAATCCGGTATCTCCGTGAGCAGCATCCCCGCCAGTATGAGGCCGCACCCCAGCCACGTCCGCCAGGTCAGCACCTCTCCCAGGATTATGATGCCGAAGACCACCGAGAATACCGGCTCCATGATGAGGACGAGCGACGTCCGCACGGGCGTCAGCGTGCGCTGGGCGAACCCCTGTATGTAAAATGCGGCCGCCGAGGCGAAAAGGCCGCAGATTATTATCGACATCCAGACGAAAGCGGTCCCGGGAGGCTTGAAGGTCTCGAATATCAGGCCGGATGCCGTGTTGCTGAACGCCAGGAACCCCATCTGCAGCATCGTCAGCAGTGCCAGGTCGTACTTCTTCACGTAACGGTCCAGCAGGAGTATGTGCACGGAGTAGCAGAAGGCGCAGGCGAGAACCAGGTAGTCCCCGAAATTGACCCTGAAATTTGACTGGACGGACAGCACGGCCAGGCCCGCCAGCGCCACCAGGACCGACGCGACGGCCCGCGGCTCGGGCTTCTGCTTCAGCAGGATATAGGACAGCACAGGCACGAACACCACGTACAGGCCGGTAACGAAGCCGGCGTTTCCCGCCGAGGTGTACTTGAGCCCGAAGGTCTGGAACGCGTACGACGCATAGAGGAGGATGCCCAGCAGGAGCGAAGCCCGGAACATCCCGCGGTCGATGTCCCCCATGCGCCTCGCGCAGAAGACGGCCATCACTATAAATGCGAGCCAGAACCGCCAGGCCATGAAGACGAACGGCTGCAACGGGCCGAGCGGCGTTATGCTCTTTTTGGTGAGGGCGAACGTGAGTCCCCATACCACGGTCACCGCGACCAGCAGGGCCTCGGCGCGCCGCTTGTCGCTGAGCACCCCGGGGCTTTTGTTGTTTACGGGTTCGGCAAGCGCCATCGCGTTTCCCTCTGGGAAGGCGTGTGTTCGACCGGACTGCGAGAATGCACGGTGCCCAAACCCGGACAGTATATGACATACGGGGGAGTATTTGGTATGGTGCGCTCGTCGCTCTGGTCTCATCGGCCGCAGGGGAAGGATCAGTTGGACGTACGCGTTTGCCACGAGCAGGATTTCGATCAGGTCTTCGGGTTCCTGGGGCAGCTCTGGCCGGATGTCGACCTCGAGGTCGGGGTCATGCGGGGAGTCTTCATGGAATGCCTGCGCTCGAGCTCTCACTACCTGCTGTGCGCCACCGACGGGGACAACCCCGTGGGCTTCTGCGTGATGTCGACCAGGGAAAGCCTGTGGCACATGGGGCTGCTCGCCTATATCGACGTACTGATCGTCGACGAGCGATACGGGAGCGCGGGGGCCGGAAGCCTCATCATCGACAGGGCGAAAGCCATCGCGGCGGGGCTCGGATGCCGTTTCATGGAGCTCGATTCGGCTTTCTGCAGGGAGGACGCGCACCGGTTCTACGAGAAAGCAGGTTTCCGGAAGACCGGCTACCAGTTCTGCGCCGGACTCGGAGACGTACCGACCACGGAGAGGCCAGCTGGATAGAAAACGAGGAGGACGGCGGTATGAAGGCTTTGATCGTTTACCACAGCAAGACAGGGCACACCCGTCAGGCCGCTGACGACATCTGCCGAGGCCTGGCCGACAGGCAGGTCGATTGCACGGTGAAGAAGGCGACGGAGATCGGCGCGGGCACCCTCGACGACTACGACATCGTGCTGTTCGGCACCCCGACGTACGGGCAGCGCCGCTACGCGGAGCCGGCCAGGCAGGTCGCGGCGCTGATCGACTCCGCGGGAGCGGGCAGGCTCAAGGGAAAAGTCTCCGGAGCGTTCGCGGTGAACGCGGCGTACGGCGGCAACAAGCTGGTCGCCGCGATGGAGGCGAAGCTGGAAGGCCTGGGGGCGAAGGTGGTCAGGGGTGGGCCGGTGGTGAAGGCCGGGGCTCCGCTGAGCCTCTGGAAGGGCCCTGACGCGAGCCAGGCCGACGTGCGCACCTGCGAGGAGTTCGGCGGGAAAGTCGCCGACGCCGCAGGCGCGTAAGCATCAGGGGGCTGGCGCCCCCCTTATCCACTCAACAGAAACGCGTGCTCCTGAGGTTGTGAAAGCCTGCCCGGTCGCCTCGGTGTAGGCCGCCTGAAACTCGTGATGAACACCGACATCCCCGATCTCCGTTCAAGATCACGTCGCACACCACGCCATTAGTACGGATGGGTGACCAGCCAACACCTTTTCAGCGCAAAACCACCGGTTTGTCCGATACTCCCTGATGAGTTTAGGTGCCGATAGGGAAACTGCACAGGCACGTCCATACAGACGATGGATCGAGGTGCGGCAGATGAGCCCTGAGAAGCACAGCTACACGGTGGTCAGGCGGATGAGCCGCATCGGGGACGAGCGCGGCTTCAACCTGGTCGAGATGACGGTCGTGATACTGATACTGGCGGTGCTGGTAGCTATCGCGGTGCCGATCTTCATGCGCGACACCAGGGCGGGGGACAAGGCCACCGCCGTGCACAACCTGAGCGCCGGAGAGAGGCTCTACGACTACGTATGGTACGACCGGCTGGCGAGCCAGAACACGCCGGACGGCGTCAACTCTTACCGCGATTACAACCCGCCCGAGGCAGTGAAGGGCGGCTCTTTCTATCAGTCTCACGGCTACGCGCTGGTCGACGCCCAGTACATGAGCATCGC
>DATCGY010000325.1:0-11133 GCA_036508635.1 Candidatus Anoxymicrobiaceae bacterium | reverse complement strand
CAGCCAAGGCCTTTCCTTTTGTTACTATGTGCTACCTCTTCTTGGCGGCGGCCTTCTTGGCCGGAGCCTTCTTCTTGGCGGCGGCCTTCTTGGCCGGAGCCTTCTTCTTCGCCGCTGGCTTCTTCGCCGCTTTCTTCTTGGCCGCGGCCTTCTTCTTGGCCGGAGCCTTCTTCTTCGCCGCTGGCTTCTTCGCTGCTTTCTTCTTGGCCGGAGCCTTCTTCTTCGCTGCCTTCTTAGCTGCTGCCATCTCCTACCTCCTATCTCCCAGACCCGGCTTTTGCCGTGGTCTTCTTCCCGGCGAATTCCTTGACCGCCTGCGCGGCTCGATCGGCCGCTCCACCGCCTTGCGTTACTGCGTCGGTGACGTCCATGGGCCTCGTGCAGGCGCCGGCTATATAAATCCCTGGGACGCTGGTGTCCATAGGGGCGAGGAGGTCATCACTTGCTTTGAAGAATTCGTAATCATCCATCTGGACACCGAGCGTTTCGGCAAGGTTGCGAATTCCCGGCGGAGGCACGAACGCGGTGGAGAGGACTACCATGTCCACCTCCATGCTCTTGACGCCACCGCTTTCAGTATCATCATACCAAACAAAAAGGTTCTTCGTTTCAGGGTCTTCTGTTACCTCTCCTGGACGCGCTCTTACATAAGTTATTCCGTACTCGTCCGCGCCTCTCTTTATATATTCGTCGAAACCACGTCCGAATGCTCTTAAGTCAGTGTAAAAGATTATGTTCTCTGTATCATCATGATGCATGTATGCGAGCATCGCGTCTTTGGTAGCGTACATGCAGCAAACGCTACAGCAGTATGGATGACCGCTTCTGACATCGCGTGCGCCGACACATTGGATATAAGCGATGCGCTTCGGACGCGCGTCGTCGGAACGCCTGTGGAGGTGGCCGCCCGTCGGCCCGCTCGCGTTGATGAGTCGCTCATACTCCATGCTGTGTATGACGTTGTCGAACCTCCCGTAGCCGTACTCGCTGACGGGCGTCGGGTCGTATATGTCGAGGCCGGTCGCAACGATTATCGCGCCTGCATCGAGTTCGACCTCGTCGTCTTTCTGCTCAAAGTCGATCGCACCCCTGAGGCATGCGTCGACACACGGACTCTTGCACTTGCCTTTGGTAAGTTTCAGGCAACGCTCCGGGTCGATGATCGCGACTCGTGGCACTGCCTGCATGAAAGGTATGTAAGCCGCGCCGCGCGTCCCGAAGTTCTGGTTCCACTCGTCTGGTATCCTGCCCTGGAGCACGCACTCCTGCGTGCACGCGTCGCAGCCCGTGCACTTGTTTTCGTCGACGTAGCGGGCATTGCGCTTGACCTTTATCTTGAAGTCGCCGACCTTGCCCTTGACCTCGGATACCTCCGCGCAAGTGATCACGTCAACGTTAGGGTGGTTGAAGCAGGTGATCATCTTGGGCGCAAGGATACAGATGGAGCAGTCATTGGTCGGAAAGACCTTGTCGAGGAGCGCCATGCGCCCGCCGATCGACGGTTCCTTCTCCACCATGTAAACGTGCATTCCCTTGTCACCGAGGTCGAGCGCGGCCTGGATGCCGCAGACGCCGCCGCCGATGATGAGTACTGACTCAGACATCACTCTTTGCTCCCTGCCTTCGACTTGGCTTTCTTGGCGGCCGGCTTGGCCGCCGCTGTCTTCTTCGCGGGACTTGCCGCTGCTTTCTCCTTGGACGTGGTTTCGCCCGTCGTCTTCGAGTCGAGGCCCAGGGCCTTTGCGACCAGCGAAGTGAAGTCCTCGACCGGTATGTCTACAGCTGACTTGTCCGTCGGGACCTTACCGGAGAGCGCGCACCTGAAGTGGATCTGGCACTTGGGGCATGCCGTCACCATCACGTCGGCTCCGGTTGCTTTCGCCTCGGCGAGCCTCGCCATCTGGATGCTCTTGGCGGTAGAGCCGCAACTTATCCACGAGCTCACACCGCAGCAGATGGCGTCGGGACCGTAATGCTCCATCTCGACCAGCTCGACACCGGGCATGGCTTCGAGCACGCTGCGCGGCGCGTCAAAGACTCCCATGTACCGTCCGAGCCTGCACGGGTCCTGGTACGTTACCTTCATCCCGAGGTCGCTCTTGAACTCAAGCTTGCCGGCCTCGAGCTTCTCTGCAAGCAACTCGGACATATGCACGACCTCGACGTCCCAATCCTTGAGCACCCCGGGGTACTCCTGGGCGAGGGTCTGGTACCCCTCGGGGCACGAGATGACGATCTTTTTTACGCCGGCCGCCTTGATGATCCCGGCGTTCTTCTTCGCGAGAGCCTCGAAGTGGGCCGGGTCGCCTCCGAACAGGAGGTCGTGTCCGCAGCACCTCTCCTCGGGCAGCACGACCGGGGTGATGCCGAGCTCGTTGAGGATGGCGACCGAGTCGCGCGCTATCTGCAGCGAGTTGGAACCGACGTGCGCGTGCGATACGTTGAAGTGCGGCAGGCAACCCACAAAGAACATCACGTCGTTTTTGGCCGTGGCCTTTTCTTTGGTCTTGAGTCCCGCGGTCCAGGACGTGCGGTCCTGGTCGAGGCCGTTCTCGGCCATCATGCGCATCCAGGCGTACATCTGTCCCGCCTGGGTCGGGCTGCCGTCGAGACCGAGAGTCTTCGCCTCGACGCGTGAGTCGCGGATGAACTCGGAGAACCTCACGTTGAACGGGCAGCGCTCTTCGCAAGTGCGGCATGTGAGGCAGTCCCAGAGCTGCTGCCCGGTCTCGATCTCAGTGTGCATCTTCTCGAGCGATTCCTCGACGATAGAGCGGGGGCTGAACTCGGGGTCGCGGCGAGCGACCGGGCAGGACGCCGTGCACTTTCCGCATTCTACGCAGAGGTAAGTATCGGTGCGGGTCATGACGTCTTCGGCAGCGGGCACTTTAGAAGAGATCTTCTTTGCCTTTTTCATGGGGTTCGGCCCCATGCCCTTGAGCGTAGCCGTGAAATCGGCGATCTCGGAGGCGAAGGCCTCACCCTCGTTTGCGTTGACCCACTTTATGCGGAGCCTGTCCGCACCGAGGCCGAGAAGACCGAGGAGCTCCTTCGTGCTCTCGACCCTGTCGCGCGCTTTGAGGTTGCCGCTTATGTAATGGCAGTCCGCCTCGTGGCAGCCTCCCACCAGGACGCCGTCGGCGCCTTCCTCGAATGCCTTCAGTATGAACGACGGCTCCACACGCCCGGAGCACATGACACGGATAACCCTTACGTTGGGCGGGTACTGGATGCGGGCGACTCCGGCGTAATCCGCTCCGGCATACGCGCACCAGTTGCAGGTAAAGGCCACGATTTCAGGCTCTGCCGCTGCCAAATTCTTTACTCCTTATTCATTTCTTCGTTCAAGTACCGGGATGGCCATTTGCGGCCTTCCCGCCCGCCGGTCCTGGAGAGACCCTGCTCAAGCAACGCTATGCTCGTTCACGCAAAAGGTCCGACCGGGTCGATGGTCGTCCCAGGCACCGGGCCTCGCATGACCCGGCTACGATTCTCTCAGTACTAGGACCTTACCGCCTCGATCATGGATTCGATCTGTTTGTCGGTAAAGTTCGCCATGTCGATGGCGTTGCTCCAGCAGGCTACGGCGCACATGCCGCAACCCACGCAAAGTGCTTCGTTGACCTCGGCCACGAGCTTGCCGTCATCCGTCTCCTTGACCGCGACCGCGCTGAACTCGCAGGTCGCCTCGCACTCGCCGCATCCACGGCAGAAGCGCTCCTCGACATGCGCGATAGCGCCTTCGCCCATCACGTACTCCTTGGAGAGGATAGTGGCGGCACGGCCGGCCGCGGCGCAGCCCTGGCTTATCGCCTCGTCTACCAGCTTCGGGTAGTGGCACATGCCGGCCACGAAGATCCCGGCGGTCGCAAAATCGACCGGTCGCAGCTTTACGTGTGCCTCGAGGAAGAACCCGTGCTCATCGGCCGGTACCTTCATCATCTCGGAGAGCTCGCGGTTCCCGGCCGCCGCTATCACCGGCGACGAGAGCACTACGAGGTCGGCCTCTATCTCGAGGTCGAGCGGAAGCTCGACGCTCTTTACCTTTACGTTGAGACCACTTCCGGACTCCGCGACCTCGGGCTTTTCGTCGACGTCGAAACGCACGAACATGACGCCCGCGTCGCGGGCGGTCCTGTAGAGGTCTTCACCGAGGCCGTAAGCCATTATGTCGCGGTAGAGGATGTAGACGTTGGTATCGGGCGACGAGGCCTTTATCGCCAGCGCGTTGTTGAGCGCTGAGGTGCAGCATACCCGGCTGCAGTAAGGCCGGACCGGTTCCCTGGACTCGACACACTGGATCATGACCACTGACTTTGCCTTGAGGTCCTTGGAAATCTTGTGCTCGAGCTCGGTCTGGGTGACCACCTTGTCGCTCTTTCCGTAGAGGTAGGATGTCGGCACGTGCTCGGTGCCACCAGTTGCAAGGATAACGGCGCCCGCGTCGACCTCCCGGCGCTTGCCGGACTGGTCCACGATCGCCTTGAAATTTCCTATGTATCCCGAGAAGCCGACCAGCGTCGCGCCCGTCAGCACCTCGACGTTCTTGTTGCCCTCGAGCTCTCCCGCAATCGCGGCGAGGTCGGAGACGAGCTTCTTGTACTCATCGCCGCCGATGCCGGCCGGGACGTCCCGGAGGCCGCCGCCGAGCTTACCCTCTTTCTCGACGAGGCAAGTCTTGTACCCGGCGCGACCAAGCTCGAGTGCTGACGCCATACCTGCTGGCCCTCCGCCGATCACCAGCGCCGAAGGGGTGACCTTCACGGGCATCTGCGGTAGTGGCTCGAGCAGGCGGGCCTTGGCGACCGACATTCGGACGAGGTCCTTGGCTTTTTCCGTGGCCTTCGCGGGCTCGCCCGAGTGCACCCACGAGCACTGGTCGCGGATGTTGGCGAGGTCGAAGAGATAGCGGTTGAGCCCCGCCTCGCGAATCGTCTCGCGGAAGAGCGGCTCGTGAGTGCGGGGCGTGCACGCGGCCACCACCACGCGGTTGAGGCCGTGCTTCTCGATGGCCTCTTTTATCCTGTCGCAGGACTCGCCGGAGCACGTGTATATATTGCTCTCGGTGTACGCTACGCCCGGCAGCCCCGACGCATAGTCGGTCACGGCCGGTACGTCGACGACACCGCCTATGTTCTTTCCGCACGAGCAGACGAACACCCCGACACGGGGCTCCTGCCCGTCGAGCTCTATCTCGGGAGGATATTCTTTTTTAGAGACTTCGCTTCCACGGGAAGAAGCCAGCAGCGCTCCCGCGCGAGCCGCGGCGCCGGATGCCTGGGCGACGGTCTCGGGGATGTCCTTGGGACCGCTCGCCGAGCCGCACACCAGGATGCCTTCGACCGATGTATCGATCGGAGCTGCAACCGTGGTCGTGACGAAACCGTAATCGTTGAAATCTACGCCGGCCGATTTGAGCGCATCGAGCGCCGGCGGGTTGAGCCCCACCGAGAGCGCGACGACATCGAACTCCTCGGTCTTCCAGGAGCCGTCGGCGTCCTGGTACTTGATCGCCAGTGAGTCGGGCCCCGCGACCTCGACCATCGGGACCTTGAACCTCGTGAAGTTGATGCCGTACTCGTCGGCCGCCCTGTTCTTGAACTGCTCGAAGCCCTTGCCGAAGGTGCGCATGTCTATGTGGAAGATATGGCAGTCTATGTCGGGGTCATGCTCTTTGATGACGGTAGCTTCTTTTACCGCGTACGTGCAGCAGACGCTCGAGCAGTAAGGGTTGTGCTTCTCATCGCGAGAGCCGGCGCATTGTATGAAGGCGATCTTCTTTGCGTGCTCGCCGTCAGAGGGCTTGAGCACGCGACCCGCGTAAGGCCCGCTAGCGCACATGATGCGCTCGAGCTCCAGGGCGGAGACTACGTTTGGATGCTCGGGGTGGTACGATCTCAGGTCGGATATCTCGTGGGCCTCGGCGCCGGAAGCGACTATGACGGCACCCACGTTCAGTGTCTCTGTCTCGTCCTTCTGGTCGAACTTGATGGCGCCGCTCGCGCAAGCCTCGAGGCAGGGGCTCTTGCACTTGCCCTTGGTGAGGAACAGGCACTCTCCCGGGTCGACCAGCGCAAGGCGCGGAACCGCCTGCGCGAAAGGAACGTAGATGGCCGCTCTCTTGGATAGCCCTGCGTTAAACATATCGGGTATGCGGTCGGCCAAGACGCAAGCCTCGCTGCAAGCGCCGCATCCGGTGCAGAGCTCGGCGTCGACGCGGCGGGCCTTTTTATTGATGGTCACTTTGAAGTCGCCGGGCTTGCCCTCGATCTTCTCGAGATCGGAGTATGCGACTATGTCGATGTTCGGGTGTTGTCCCGCCTCGACCAGCTTGGGTGAAAGGATGCACATGGAGCAGTCGTTGGTCGGAAAAGTCTTGTCCAGCATCGCCATGATGCCGCCAATCGAAGGCGCGCTCTCGACCAGGTAAGCTTTGTATCCGCTCTCCGCGAGGTCGAGCGCTGCCTGTATTCCTCCGATGCCTCCTCCGAGTACGAGGACGGAGCCTCTCTCAGCCATTTATTCCTCCTGAGGCGGCGTCAAGCCAGGCCCAATGCACTTGTCCGCACGGCGCTCTGCCTGACTCCAGTTTTCTTATAATATCTCTATCGCTTCGCGTCGCACTCAGCGCGGTAGACGAGCTCTTCGTAATTCTCGTCGACCTGCTTCTGAATCTTCTCTATCTGATCAGGCTTCAGGTGGCGGAAGCGCCCCTGAGGCTTCATGTACTCTACGACCGGCTTGCGAACGTCCATCTTGATGTTGAGCTTGAGCTTGCCGTCGACGATCTCGTACAGCGGGAATACCCCTGATTCGACCGCCAGGCGACCCATCTCGATGGCCATGTCGATGCCGTGCCTCCAGCCCGTGGGGCACGGGGAGAGGACGTGAAGGTATGTCGGGCCGAACGTATCAAGCGCCCGCCGCGTCTTGTTCATGAGGTCGAGCGGATAGCTCGGGCAGGCCGTGGCCAGGTACGGAATATCGTGTGCGGCTACGATCTTCGGCAGGCTCTTCTTCTCGGTCTGCTGGCCGATCGACTCCTTACCGGTCGGGCTCGTCGTCGTGCTGGCGCCGTACGGCGTCGAGGACGAACGCTGGATGCCGGTGTTCATGTACGCCTCGTTGTCGGTGCACACGTAGGTGAAGTCGTGCCCTCTCTCGAGCGCGCCAGAAAGCGCCTGGAGCCCGATATCAGCCGTGCCGCCGTCCCCGCCGATGGCGATGATGTTGATCTTGCCGTCGTGGTAGCGGCCTCTCTTCTGAAGTATCTTGATGCCCGACTCGACGCCGGCCGCCACGGCTGCGGCGTTCTCGAACGCGACGTGTATCCACGGCACGCGCCATGCCGTCTCCGGGTAAGGGCTGGTGATGATCTCCATGCAGCCGGTCGCGCTGCAAACTATCGTGTTTGGCCCCGCGACCTTCATTATCTGCCTGAGGGCGAGTGCCTCGCCACAACCCTGGCAGCCCCTGTGTCCCTCGGCGAACAGCTCGAAGGGCGGGAGTAGCCGCGGGATATACTCGAGGCTCTTGGTCTTTTCGGCCATTTACTCTCTCACCCCGATCATCTTGTATTCGTCCGTGTATCCTGACTTGAGGAGCTCTTCGGTCTCCTCGACTATTGCCATGAAGTCGGCAACGGTCACGTCGCGCCCGCCCAGCCCTGCTATGAAGCTCGCCACCAGTGGACGCTCCTTCAACGGGTATAGGCAGGTGCGCAGCTCAGAGGCTATCGGCCCACCCGGACCTCCGAACGACATTGCGCGGTCGATGACGGCAACCGCCTTCGCACCGGCTACGGCCTCACGCATATCTTTGAACGGGTACGGCCTCCAAAGCCGGTTGCGTATCATCCCGACCTTCTTGCCGCTTTCTCTCATCTGGTCGATCGCCACCCTCGCCGTGCCACTGATAGCGCCCGCGAGGTTGATGAGTATCTCGGCGTCCTCACAGCGATAGTGCTCGACCGGGTGATACGCGCGGCCGAACTTCTTCTCCCACTCGTCCCAGACCTCGAGCACGACGTCGTAAGCGCCGAGGAGCGCCTCGTTCTGCTGGCGCTTGATCTCGGTATAGATTTCGGGGAACCCTACCGGGCCTATGGTAACCGGCTCCCGCGGGTCGAGGATGGTCTGCGCCTCGTACGGAGGCAGGAATGAGTCGATGTCCTCCTGGCTCTCGATGAAGATCGGCTCGATGACATGTGAAAGCGTAAAGCCGTCGATGTTGACTATGCCGGGTGTCTGGACCCTCTTGTCCTCGGCGATTTTGAACATCTGTACCGAGAGGTCGAAGGCGTCCTGCCCGGTCTCGGCGAAGACCTGTATCCAGCCGCAGTCGCGCTCGGCCATGACGTCGCTCTGGTCGCCCCAGATCGACAGCGGCGCGGACAGAGCGCGGTTGGCGATTGTCATGACGATCGGCAGGCGCAGCCCCGAGGCTATGAACAGCACCTCGTGCATCAGCGCGAGTCCCTGCGAAGAGGTCGCGGTGTAAGTGCGAGCGCCGACCGCCGACGTGCCGCAGCAGGCGCTCATCGCGGAGTGCTCGCTCTCGACCATTATGAACTCGGCCTCGAGGTCGCCGTCGGCAACCATCTGTGCGAGCTCCTCGACGATGTGTGTCTGTGGGGTTATCGGATAGGCGGCAATTGCCTCCGCCCTTGAAAGTTTCACCGCTTCGCTGACCGCGAGCGAGACCTCGAGTCCGGTGCGCTCTCCCATCACTCACTCTCCTCGACCATCTCGATGGCGCCCTTGGCGCACTCGCGGACGCAGATGCCGCAGCCCTTGCAGTGGTATAGGTCGACCTCGTAGAAGCCGTCCTCGTTCATGAACAGCGCCGCGTCCGGGCAGAATATCCAGCAGATACCGCACTTGTCGCATTTCTCGGGATGCCTTACGGGCCGCTCAGAGCGCCAGTCGCCGGTGTTCTGCCCCGTGGAGCTGCCGGGTTGATGAATGGTCGCCGCTATCGGGTACTCTTTCCAGGTAGGCTTGTCCGAAGCCACTCTAATCTCCTTATACTTGCGTTTCCTCGTAAGCCCGCCTGAGAGCCTTTATGTTCTTCTCTGCGATGGCGGGGAACCTGTGCTCTATCTGCTTCTCGACGGATTTGAGGTCGATCACGCCGGTGGCCTTCACCAGGGCACCCATCATCGTCGTGTTGGTGATGGGTCGACCGATCTCCTCGACCGCTATCTTGTTTGCGTTTACGACGTAGAGCGTATGCTTCACGTCGTACTTCCTGGCCAGCTCTTCTTTGCCTATCGAAGTGTTGGCGACGACTATTCCGCCTTCTTTGAGCCCCGAGGTCACGTCGACCGCACCCATGACGGTGGGGTCGAGGACCACCACGACATCGGGCTCGGTAATGCCGGTGCGAATGTAAATAAACTCGTTGGCAACCCTCGTAAACGCCATGACGGGGGCACCCCTGCGCTCCGGGCCGAAGCTCGGAAACGCCTGCGCGGACTTACCCTCGTCGATCGCTGCCAGCGCGAGCATCTCGGCGGACGCCACCGCCCCCTGGCCACCCCGGCCGTGCCACCTTATCTCAGTCATGTTCACCAATGTTGCCCTCGTTATTTCGTGATCTTCGCCAGCGTCGGCTTGGTTTCGACCCTGTGCCGGTCTAGCCCAAGGCTCGCGGGGTCTTCGCCCTGAGCTATCGCGAGCAACTGGCAGTAGTGGAACGCCGGAAGCTTGTGCTCGACGCCGAGTTTCCTTTTCATCTCGACCTGCCCGAGGTCGAACTGCTCGAAGCATGCCGGGCAGACCGTCACTACACAGTCGGCGCCGGCGGCCTTCATCGCCGCGAGCTTGTCGCTGCCGATGGAAAGGCTCGCCTCGAGGTCTTTCGTGGCCTTGCCGCAGCAGTCGGTATGCCCTGGGTAGCTTACGACTTCGGCTCCGAGCGCGGTGACGAGCTCCTCGAGGAGTTTCGGCTCGAACGGGTCATCGAACCCCAGCACGTCGGAAGGCCTGAGCAGGTGACAACCGTGATGCACGGCTACCTTGAGGCCCTCGAGCGGCTTCGTGACCGAGGCCGCGACTCTCTCGGGGCCCATCTCGGACAGCACCTGCGCGACATGGCGCGTCTTGTTCGTGCCTTTATACGTGAGCTTCAGAGAGGAGAGCTTCTTCTTTGCCGATTCGACCGCCTCGCCGTCGCTCTCGGCGATGTGGGCGGCTTCGCTCAGCGTCGCGAAACAGCCGTTGCAGAGCACCAGCATGTCGCGGCCGGATTTCTCTCCGATTGCGAGGTTCCTCATGGCCAGGCTCAGCCAGCCGTCGAGGCTCGCACCTTTGACGCTCCACGGCTCGGGACAGCAGGAGAAACCCTCGACATCCGAGAGCTTCAGCCCGAGCGCCGGCAGGGACTTCCTTGCAGCGAGCTCGATCTGTGGGTGCCTGAGCGGAATCATGCACCCCAGGAATAGCGTGTAGTCTACCGTCGAATTACTCTTTGCCACGGCTTTACTCCAGGAGCTTGTTGATCTCTGCGGCGGGGGCTTCGGGGGCCGGGCCAAGGCCCAACTCGCTCCTCCTCTTTTCGATTGCATCGGAGGATGCGATGATGGCTCCCTGTCTGGAAACTGTGTCACGGATCGCCACCACGTCTTCGGGCGCGTTGCCCATTTCGAATGCGACGTTCTTGAGAGCGGTGACCACCTCGATAGGATGCGTGCCCTGCGGGCAACGCTCGTAGCACTTGTAGCACGTGGTGCACTGCCATATTACAGAACCCTTGTCCGTCAGGTAATCGGCCACTCCCAGGGCTGAGGCCAGGACGATCTCTCTCGGGTTGAAACCCTCGAAGTGCTGAGCCGCCGGACATTCGGCGACACACGCGCTGCACTGGTAACAATGAGTGAGGTTTCCAGTCCCCTCGACCTTGCTGAGACTGCCTTTGAATTCAGGACTTACTTTTGGCAATTGCTTACCTTTTGTATCGATGTTTGCATGAAGAATGGGCTTCGGCTAAATAGTGCAAATGATTATAGCAGTCTGCCACCGCGCAATCATTTGTTCCTGCAAATTGCAAAACGCCCATCAATGCGCGTCTCTATTATAGCCGCAGTAGCGGCGGGTGAGCATTGAGAATGCTCACCTATCAATAACAACCACC
>DATCGY010000324.1:0-5473 GCA_036508635.1 Candidatus Anoxymicrobiaceae bacterium | reverse complement strand
CCGTGCGCGACGATACGGGGGGAACGAGCCAGGGGAACGGAACGCCGCCCGGACACCCGACCGCCCTGGTTGGGAGCGTCCTCTCTCGCGTTCCCGTCGTCTGCGTGGAGAACCAGGTATCGCACGTCCTGAACAACCCGGCCGGTCAGGACCAGGTAGCCGACAGGCTGCTTCAAGGCATCAACTCCTATTTCCAGGGCCACTGAACCTGGTCAATGAGTCAATGGTGCCGGGCACCTGGGTGTCACGCAAACTGAGGTCACACACACTTTTGCGTTTTCACTGCTTGTTTTTCCGGCACAGTTGGAACGGGCGAGGAGTTGGTAGAGAGCAGGTGATGTTTTTCAGGCGGTGCGGAGATCGATAGCGGCTATGCGGCGGGAAACGGCGAGCTCGAGAGATCCGTCGGCTGAAAGCTCCCACTCCACGGCAGAATCAGTACCCATGTAAGAGTCGAATATACCCTGCATCATGCCGATCACAAGGAGGTGCAGCGCGGCGTTGTCGAGGCGCATCTCGAGCCTGCGGCGGTTTAGAACGATCTCCTTCATGTCCCCGAGTCCCCGCAGGGCGAGCGTCGAGCGAAAAAGCTCTTCGTTTGCAGAACAAGTACTGATCGAATTGCTATGCCGATACAACCGAACGGGGAGATCTGGGATGCGTCGGGCAAAAGGGGGAAGCGGGTGGGCGGAAGGTTAAATCGCTCGAGTACTTCTTGTTTTTGAGGCAACGAATCCGCTTGGAGTGCATTTATTGTGAGTCGATGCGCCGATTTGACACTGGAACGCCGTTAACCTATTATTCAACATACATTGACGCCCGGTTGGGCGTCATTTTTGCGAGGAATAAAATGGCTCATCTGAAACTGACCAAGAATACTTATTCGGCGAAGCCGAAAGATATTGCGCGCAAGTGGTACGTGGTGGATGCCGAAGGACAGGTCCTCGGCAGGCTTGCCACAAGTGTGGCCACGGTGCTCAGGGGAAAGCACAAGGCGATCTATACGCCGAGCATGGATACCGGCGACTTCGTTATCGTCATCAATGCTGACAAGGTCGTGCTGACGGGCGACAAAGAGAACCAGAAGGTCTACTACCGACACAGTGGATACCCGGGGGGCCTGACCGAGACCTCGTACAATGATCTGAAGGCCAGCCGTCCCGAGCAGATAGTGATGAACGCGGTCAGGGGAATGCTGCCGAAGAACCGTCTCGGTAGCGCGATGCTTCGCAAGCTCCACGTGTACGCGGGAAGCGAGCATCCTCATACCGCGCAGCAACCCGAACCGTTGAAGTTCGAGGGATAGGGAACTTACATTGTCAGAGGAATTCCAAAGAGGAACAGGCCGTCGCAAAGAATCGGTCGCAAGGGTTCGCCTGTATACCGGCACCGGTGAGGTAACGGTGAACGGAAGGACCCTCGAGGACTTCTTCCCCAACAAGAGGCACCGCATAGAGGCACTCGCCCCCCTGGTACACCTGGAGCTGAAAGGCAACTTCGACGTGGTTGCCAAGCTCGAGGGTGGCGGGATGACCGGGCAGGCCGGTGCGCTACGCCTCGGGATCGCCAGGGCCCTGGTCGAGTCTGACGAGACGCTCAGGGGAGAGCTCAAGAAAAGCGGTTTCCTGACTCGCGACTCTCGCATGAAAGAGCGCAAGAAGTACGGGCTCAAGGGTGCCCGCAAGCGCCCGCAGTTCTCGAAACGCTAGCCGATCGCGCGCCAGTCACACATCTTTCGCGCCAACCCATAAGCAGGCTTTCACGCGCATTCGCGCACGTCCCCACGGCTCTGCGCGGGGACGTTTTCACGATGCATGTATTGAACTACGGTGCATCCAATCCAGCAGAAGGATGGCGGGTATCCAAGCCCGAACATTGTAGTGGTATCATGCTTGCATATCTGGTGCGGCTTCGGAGGTTCATTGAAAAAGTACTTTGGGACTGATGGCGTCAGGGGAGAAGCAAACCGCGATCTGACCGCGGAGCTGGCGTTGAGGCTCGGCCGGGCCGCGGTCCGCGCGTTCCCCGGTGACAGCCTCGTTGTTGTGGGACGGGACACGCGCGAATCGGGACAGATGCTCGAATCCGCGCTCGTGGCCGGCCTGCTTTCAGAAGGGGCGCGCGTACTCCTGGCCGGCGTGATCCCCACACCCGCGGTTGCCTTCCTTACCGAAGACTTCGATGCAACCGCAGGCGTGGTGATATCGGCGTCACATAACCAGTTCAAAGACAACGGAATCAAGTTCTTCGGTCCGGGTGGGGTCAAGCTGCCGGATGACACCGAAAAGGCGATAGAGGCCGAGTTCGAGGGGCTCGAGCTGGCCGAGGATTCACGGCCGGTCGGCAGCGCGGAAATGATCGAGGACGCTGAGCTGCGGTACGTCGAGCACCTGCTGGAATGTGTGAACTTCGACCTCGAAGGTTTCCGCGTGGCGCTCGATTGCGCCAACGGAGCGGCCTACAAGGTGTGCCCGATGGCTTTCACGGAGATCGGGGCCAGTATAGAGACGATAGGCGCCGAGCCCGACGGCAGGAACATCAACCTCGACTGCGGGTCGACTCACCCGGAGCGCGTCGCCGAGCTGGTAAGAAGCTGGCATGCGGATCTGGGATTTGCCCTCGACGGTGATGCCGACCGATGCGTCAGCGTCGATGAGAAAGGCGAGGCGCGCGACGGCGATTTCATAATGGCAATAACCGCTCGCTACCTGACGGAACGCAACCTGCTGCACCCACCGGTGGTGGTTTCAACGGTGATGAGCAACCTCGGGTTTCACAGGGCGATTGAAGAAGCGGGTATCGAGTCGGTGCAGGCTCAGGTCGGCGACCGCTACGTGATGGAGGAGATGCTTGCGACCGGCGCGGTACTGGGTGGAGAGCAATCCGGGCATATCATCTTCCGCGAGCACGCCTCCACCGGTGACGGAACGCTTACGGCGCTAATGGTGGCTGGTATCGTCAAGGAGACCGGTGAGCGGCTTTCCACCCTTTCCAACATCATGAAGAAATATCCGCAGGTGCTGCTCAACGTCCGCTCCAAATCCGGACGCAGGTTGAGCAAAGAGATGCCCGCCTGGGAGACAATAAAAAGGTGTGAGCGAGAACTGGGCGAAAAGGGAAGAATCCTTGTGCGCCAATCGGGAACCGAACCGGTGGAGCGCGTGATGGTGGAGGCGTCGAGCCAGCGCAAAGCAGAAGAGATAGCGCGGCTCATAGCGGATGCGATTCTGGAGGATCTCGACAAATGAGCTGGGATACGCGCGGGTAGGCCATGTGTGGAATAGTCGGGTACCTTGGTGAAAGACAGGCCGAGCAGATCCTTTACGACGGGTTGCGCCGGTTGGAATATCGCGGTTACGACTCCGCGGGAATGTGCGTGATCTCACCAAAAAAAGAGTTGACGTGCATTCGCGCCGTCGGCAACCTCGACGCGCTCGGGCGCGAGCTGGAGAACTTCGACCTTCATGGCAGCATCGGCATCGGGCATACGCGCTGGGCAACTCATGGGGCGCCCACCCGCATCAACGCGCATCCTCACCTCGACTGCAAAAACGACGTCGCCGTGGTCCATAACGGAATAATAGAGAACTTCGTCCAGCTTCGTGCCGAGCTCATCGCTTCAGGCCATGAGTTCCGTTCGCAGACGGACAGCGAGACGATCGCCCACCTCATCGAAGAAAACTACACCGGTGACCTCGCACAGGCGCTTTGTACCGCGCTGAAGAGAGTCGAAGGCGCTTTCGCCATCGTCGCGATCCACAGGGACCAGCCCGGTGTGCTGGTGGCGGCCCGGCGCGACAGCCCCCTGGCCCTTGGGGTTGGTGACGGAGAGTACTTCGTCGCTTCGGCTGTTCCGGCGTTTCTTTCCCAGACGCGCAGCGTCCTGTTCCTCGAAGACAACGAGTTGCTGGAGGTCGACCGCGGCGGATATAACCTGACGGACCTGGATGGCAGCCTGATTACACGCCAGCTTGCCGAAATTGATTGGGACCTCGATGCCGCCGAAAAAGGCGGCTACGAGGACTTCATGCTGAAAGAGATATTCGAGCAGCCACAGGCTGTCGCCGATACGTTGCGCGACAAGTTCAATCCTGGGAACAGGGTCTCGTTCGACCAGCTGAGCCTGACATCAGAACAGGCGCGCAACCTGAGGCGGATAGCCGTAGTCGCGTGCGGGACGGCGTTCCACGCGGGCCTGCTGGCGAAGTACCTGTTCGAACGCTGGGTCTCCATCCCGGTCGAGATCGAGATCGCGAGCGAGTTCCGGTATCGCAACCTGGTCGTCAATCACGAGGATCTCGTGGTCGCGATCAGCCAGTCCGGTGAGACCATGGATACCCTCGCGGGGGTCCGGGAGGCCGAAAAGCGCGGGGCGCGGGTCATCGCCGTGACCAACACCATCGGCAGCCAGATGACCCGTGAGGCGGAAGGGGTCATCTATACGCACGCGGGCCCCGAGATCGGCGTGGCGGCGACAAAGACGTTTGCGGCCCAGGTGACCGCGATGTACCTGCTGGCGTTGTACCTTGGACGCCTCAGGGGCGCCATCAGCGACGAGAGGTACAGCTCGATTGTCGCCGACCTGAGGGCGATACCGTCCAAGATCGAAGAGGTTCTCGCATCTGAATCAAGCGTGCACGAATGCGCACGCAAGTATCACCAATGCGACGACTTCCTCTTTCTGGGCAGGAGCGTGGGTTATCCCGTGGCGATGGAGGGAGCGCTCAAGCTCAAAGAGATAAGCTACATCCACGCCGAGGGTTACCCGGCGGGGGAGATGAAACATGGGCCGATAGCGCTTCTCGACGGTGGAGTGCCCGTCGTCGTGATAGCGACGCGGGATTCCGTGTATGAAAAGATGATCAGCAACATTGAAGAGGTGAAAGCGCGTGGAGCCCCGGTCCTGGCTGTAGCGACGCGGGGAGACGAAGAGATCGGCGATATCGTCGATGACGTCATCTGGGTGCCGGAAACGCGCGAGATGCTCTACCCGTTGCTGACCGTTGTCCCGCTGCAGATGCTCGCCTATCACGTGGCGAAGCTGAGAGGATGCAACGTCGACCAACCTCGAAACCTCGCCAAGACAGTGACTGTGGAGTGACCGACTCCAGGACCGGTGACGCGATGGCATACTGTCCCAACTGCGGCCGCGAACAGAGGTGCGGTTGCGAGAAATGCCATACCTGCGGCGTCGAGCTCGTCGGGCGGCCCGCGAATCCGGCGGGCTCACCGGTGCGCTCGAGACCGGGGTCCGTCGATTCCCAAATCCGGACGTCAAATGCTGATACCGGCGGCTCGCGGGCAGGGCTCGATCGGGCGGCAACGCAAAAGGTCCGAAGCGCCGGTCCCGCGCGCGCGTCAACCGTCAGCGGGCGGGAGGCACCTTGGACGGGCACGGTATCTGCCGCTCGAGCAACTCCGGCGGAAAGATGGGTGCCGGCAGTGCTTCTCGTTCTTGGCGTCGGGATACTCT
>DATCGY010000323.1:0-12914 GCA_036508635.1 Candidatus Anoxymicrobiaceae bacterium | reverse complement strand
AGGCTTACCACGTATCTGAGCCTGCCAGGCCGCCTCATGGTCTACATGCCGCAATCAAAGCGCTCCGGGGTGAGCCGCAAGCTTCCCGAGCGAGAGAGGGAACGGCTGCGCAGGCTCGCAAAGGAAATCAAGCCTGCTGAGGGCAGCACTATAATCAGGACCGCCGCCCAGAAGGCCAGGAAGAAAGACCTCGACGACGACCTCGATTACCTCTTGAAGCAGTGGGCGGAGACGCAGGAGAAGATCGCCTCTGGCAAGAAACCACCGGCCGTGGTTTACTCGGAGCCGGACCTCGCGGTCCGGGTCGTGCGGGATACGGTAACGCGTGAGTTCAAGAGCGTGCTGGTCGACAACAAAACCGAGTTCAACAGGATAAGGGACTATCTCTCGAGGACAGCCCCCGAACTCAAAGACCGTGTGCAAATGTACAAGGACAAGGACCCGCTGTTCGCCCGCTACGGAGTGGACAAAGCGATTGAGGCCGCCTTGAGACGGAAGGTGCCGCTGCCATCAGGTGGCCACCTGGTCATCGACGAAGCCGAGGCGCTGACGGCCATAGACGTGAACACAGGGTCGTATACAGGCAAGAAGAGCCTCGAGGATACGGTACTGAAGACGAACCTGGAGGCCTCCGTCGAGGTGGTCCAGCAACTCAGGCTTCGCGACATCGGTGGCATAATAGTCATCGATTTCATCGATATGGAGAACCCCGAGAATCGCGTCAGGGTGCTCGAGACGCTCGAGACCGAGCTTGAGAGGGACAGGACCAAGACGCAGGTGGTGACCCTGTCCGACCTGGGGCTTGTCGAGATGACCCGCAAGAACGTGACCGAGGGACTTGCCGATACCCTGGGAAAGACATGTCCGCGCTGCGAGGGACGGGGTCTCTTGTTCGAACAGTGAACACCCGACGGGTGGGAACGACTCCGACCCGCTAATGGGTTTTGTGTCCGTTTGAGCGCTTTAGTGTATAATATCTAAATTCTAAAGCCGGGAGATGAGGATGTACGCTGTAATCAGGACTGGTTCAAAACAATACAAGGTTTCTCCGGGAGACCGCATCACGGTCGAGAAGATCGACATGCCCGAGGGGAAGAAGTACTCCTTTGAAGACGTCGTGCTCTATCACGACGGTGAGAAGGTGATATCCGACCCCAAGGACCTATCGAAGGTCCGAGTTGCGGCCCGCGTGATCGAGCAGGGCAGGGCCAAGAAGGTCGTTGTATTCAAGTATAAGCCCAAGAAGGGGTACCATAAGAAGAGGGGCCACAGGCAGGAGTTGACCCGTCTCGAAATAGAAGAAATCGTAATGCGCAAGAGCGCGCCGCGAAAGCCCGCTTCGCCGGAGAAAGCCGAGAGCGAAGCTACCGCGGGTGCAGATAACGCTTAGCGGAGGTCCGGATGTCAAGCAAGAAGGGTGTCGGCAGCTCGAAGAACGGTAGGGACAGCCAGTCCAAGAGGCTTGGCCCGAAGAGATTCGGCGGGCAGCAGGTCAAGGGCGGCAATATTCTGGTGCGGCAGCGTGGCACCAGGATCAAGCCCGGGTTGAACGTGGGTGTCGGGCGGGATCATACCCTGTTCGCGAAAGTGGACGGCGTCGTTCAGTACACCAGCAGCGGCGATAGGGCCGTTGTCAGTGTCGTCCCCGAGACCGCTGTAGAATAACGCGCACTCGTGATTCCGTGAGCGCTCCAACGCGTGTATAATCTAGTTATCAGAGCTAGCGCAAGTAGATCCACAAACGGGGGTTCAGGTTGAGCAAGAGGAAGATACTGGTGGTGGACGATGATCCCACCATGGTCAAGCTTATCAACGTGAACCTCAAGCTGAACAACTATTCCGTGGTTGAGGCCACATCCGGTGAGCAGGCTCTCGACGTGCTGGGCAAGGAGCCGCTCGACCTGGTCGTGCTCGACATCATGATGCCCGGTGTCGACGGGTGGGAGGTTCTCAAGCGCATTCGCGGCGACAACGAGACCAGGGAGATGCCGGTAATCCTCGTCACTGCCAAGACTCAGGACAGCGACGTCATCAGGGGTTGGGAGCTGGGCGCGGACGAATACGTCATAAAGCCGTTCAATCCGCTCCTGCTGGTAGAGGTTATTAAGATGGTCCTCGACCGTAGCTACGACGAGCGCCTCGAAAGGCGCAAGAAGCAAAAAGAAAAGCTCGAAGTGCTTCGCAGCCTGTCACGACCAAGGCAGGAACCGTCTAGCTAGTGGGATTTCCCGCGCGGTTCTGCTTTTTTCCTCACTGGTAAACAATCGACAAACCGGGATTCCCATGTTCATCGACGAAGCTCTTATATATGTCGAGGGAGGCCGTGGTGGTGACGGTTGCGTATCGTTCCTCCGGCAGAAATATCGTCCGTACGGCGGGCCTGATGGCGGTAACGGAGGCGCCGGAGGCAGCGTAGTCCTCGAAACCTCCACGGGAAATTCCACACTCGGTGAGTTCAACAGGCGACGTCATCACCGTGCCGGTAACGGCGCACGCGGCGGGTCGCAGAAGAAGCGAGGAGGCAGGGGAAGTGACCTTGTTCTCCATGTCCCGGTTGGAACCGTCGTAAGGAACAGTGACGGCGAGGTAATGGCGGACCTCGCTGAACCAGGAGCGCGCTTCACGGCGGCCGCGGGCGGAAGGGCGGGCCGCGGCAACGCCGGGCTGGTGGCCGAAGCCGGACCGCTTCCGAGATTCGCCGAGAAGGGGGAGCCCGGAGAGTCAATGACGATACAGCTCGAGCTGAAACTCGTGGCCGACGTCGCAATCGTCGGTTTCCCGAACGCGGGCAAGTCGAGCCTCATCTCACGCGTCTCGAGGGCAAAGCCAAAGATTGCGGATTATCCTTTTACAACTACCGAACCGCACCTTGGCGTGGTCGTCGGCGAGGACTTCGACTACGTGTTAACGGATGTCCCGGGTCTGGTGGAAGGGGCGCACGAGGGCAAGGGTATGGGCATTGCTTTCCTCAGGCATATCGAAAGGGCTTCCGCGATCGTTTATCTTTGCGATCTCTCACCTGCGAGCGGGCGCGAGCCGGTCGATGACCTGAGGCTCCTCGAGGATGAACTGGGACAGTTCAACCCCGAACTGACCATGCGGAGGAAGGTGGTAGCGGCGAACAAGATCGACCTCAATCCACCCCCGGAGGCCATCGAGGCTCTCCAGGATGAGTGCCGGGCCAGGGAATTGAAGCTCTTTCCTATCAGCGTTGTGACCGGCGAGGGGGTCGAGCCACTTCTGCGCGAGCTGGCCGCCCTGGTAGCGCAGGCCGCGGAAGAGGGAGTTCGGACCGGGCCCGCGGTCGAGTTCAGGTCGACCACCGAGGACGACCTCATGACCATCATCAAGGTCGACGGAAGGTTCGTCGTCCAGGGCGGGCGGGTCGAGCGAATAGTGAAGATGACCGACTGGAATAACGACGAGGCGCGCTCCCATCTGGCAAGAAAACTGCGAGCGGCCGGTGTGGACGAGATGCTGGTACGGGAAGGTGCGGGCGCGGGTGACGAGGTCGAGATCGCTGGCAGGGTCTTTGATTACGTCCCTGAAAATGAAGGCTCAGTAGCTACAGATGATCCGCATGAGCTTGCGGAACGCGAATCCGCGGATTCGGACGAAAACGAGAAGGAGTAGGCGACTGGCTCCGGACAAACAGGTTCCCCGGTCGATAGGGGTGTTCGAAGGGCAGGAAGGCCGGAAGAAATGAGACGGATTGTGGTTAAGGTCGGAACGGCCGTCATAACAGAGAAGAGCGGGCGCATAAGCGCCAGGCGAACCGCCAACCTGGCTTCCGGCATAATCGAGGCGAGAGACAGGGGTATCGACGTCGCCCTCGTGTCGTCCGGAGCGATCGCTGCCGGGATGGAGAAACTGGGCATAAGGACCAGGCCCCGCGACATCGAGACGCTTCAGGCCGTCGCCGCGGTCGGTCAGGGCCAGTTGGTCGGGATATACACCGACCTGTTCCAGGAGGGCGGCGTGACCGCTGGACAGGTTCTGCTGACCCAGCACGACCTCGCTCACCGGACCCAGTACCTCAACGCGAGACACACAATAGAGCGCCTGTTCGACATGGGTGTAGTACCCGTCATCAACGAGAACGACACGGTGGCGACGGACGAGATCACTTTTGGTGATAACGACATGCTGGCCGCCCTGGTGGCGGGCCTCGTGGGGGCGGATACCCTTGTCCTCCTCACAGACACGGGTGGTCTCTACACCGCGGATCCCAGGACGTCCAGCGATGCCAGATTGTTAGAACGAGTAGAGCGAATCACCGAGGAGGTCGAGGAACTGGCTGGAGAAACAGGTAGCGACCTCGCACTCGGCGGGATGTCATCCAAAGTACAGGCGGCGAAAGTCGCCGTATCGACCGGCGCCGACACGGTTATCGCGGACGGACGGAAAGCCTCCATTCTGCAGAAGGTAATCGAAGGCAAGAAGCCCGGGACGTTCTTCCCGGCGACTGGCAACGTCCGCTCCAGGAAGCGCTGGATCGGGTACGCCTTGCCATCGCGCGGTCGGCTGATCGTCGACCAGGGAGCTGCAACAGCGGTCACCGCAAGGCGCAAGAGTTTGCTGCCCGCGGGTGTGACTGGTGTCGAAGGTGATTTCGAGGTCGGCGACTGCGTCGAGGTCGTTAACCCGGATGGGAAGATCATAGGACGGGGAATCTCGAGTTACAGCTCGACCGAGGCGGGACTGATAAAAGGTTTGAGGAGCTCCAGGGTCGCCGGGGTCCTGGGTGAAAAGGGCGAAGAGATCGTACACCGTGACGAGCTCGTAGTGTTCGATGAAGTTCCCGGGGATGGAAAGGCGTGATAAAGATGGGTGAACTCGAGGAACTCGCACTGCGGGCGAGAGCCGCGGCTGCGGGGCTTTCGACCCTGAAGACCGAAGTGAAGAATGGTGCGTTGCTTGCGATGGGGGACGCGCTCCAGAGTGCGACCGCCTCGATAATCGCGGAGAACGCGAAAGACCTCGAAACCGGCAGAGAGCAGGGCTTGAGCACCGCTCTCATGGACCGCCTGGCCCTGAGCGAGAGGCGCGTCTCTGAGATGGCGGCCGGACTGCGCGATGTGGCGGCCCTCCGCGACCCTGTCGGGGAGATGGTCGACGGGTGGCGCCTCCCAAACGGGCTCCTAATAGAGAAAGTCAGGGTCCCGCTGGGCGTGATAGGGATAATCTACGAGGCGCGGCCGAACGTCACTGTGGATGCGTCCGGGCTTTGCATAAAGAGCGGGAACGCCGTCGTTCTCAGGGGCAGCTCGAACGCCATAAACTCAAACACCGCGCTCGTAAGAGTGCTGGCCGAGGCGGGCTCGCAGAACGGCCTGCCCGAGAACTCGATCCAGCTTGTGGAGTCGACAGACCGACAGACGGCCCGGGAGCTCATGAGGATGCATGGGCTGATAGACGTGCTGATTCCCAGGGGTGGGGAGGGGCTCATAAGGACGGTAGTCGAGAACTCGACGGTGCCCGTCATAGAGACGGGCGTCGGCAACTGCCACATCTACGTGGACGAGTCGGCCGATATCCAGATGGCGGTCGACATAGTCGTCAACGCCAAGACACAGAGACCGGGGGTCTGCAACGCCGCCGAGACAATGCTGGTCAACGAGAGCGTCGCGGACGGATTCCTGCCCGCGGCGTGGGCGGTTCTCAAAGAGAAAGGTGTCACGCTCAGGGGGGACGAGCGGACGCGGGAGCTATTGGGTGAAGCCGAGGTCGCGACCGAGGAAGACTGGTACACCGAGTATCTCGACCTTGTTCTCGCGGTGCGCGTCGTGCCGGACGTGGGCAGTGCCATCGAGCATATCAACAAGTACGGCTCTGGCCATTCCGAAGCTATAATCACAAGTGATTACTCGAGGAGCAGGCGTTTCATCGAGGAGGTGGATTCGGCGGCGGTCTACGTGAACGCTTCGACCCGGTTCACGGACGGTGGCCAATTCGGCATGGGCGCCGAGATCGGCATCAGTACGCAGAAACTGCATGCAAGGGGTCCGATGAGCCTGCCCGAGCTCACGACTACAAAGTTCGTCATACTGGGAACCGGCCAGGTCAGGTGAAAAAGAGCCGCTGACGCGTTTGAGGAAGCGGTCCGGCGGACCGCCGTGGCGGCTTTGACGGGTCCGAAAGTGCGGTACTTGCATAATTATTCATAATAGTGTAACTTATGCATAACGTGCCCGGGGCGGTCTCCGACTAGTCGCAGGGGCTCGGTTGTCAAAAGTCATATCGTACCGCCGGCCCGCGGGCCGGCTTTGTACATGATGCGGGCCACTGGTTCCGCGGGACGAGGCAGGTCAAGATGTTGAACGTTGGCGTGATCGGTGCATCGGGATATACCGGCGTCGAGCTTATGCGCATTCTCTGGGGCCACCCGGAGATGCGGATCGAGCTTGCAACGGCAAACCAGTACGCTGGAGAGCCGGTAAGCCGCCTCTACCCTTCGCTGGCCGGCTTCTATCAGTGTGCTTACGAGACGTTTGACCCAGGGGAGATAATCGAGCGGTGCGACATCGTGTTCTCATGCCTCCCGCACGGAGAGAGCCTCAGGGTCGTTCCGGACCTCGTGGAATCGGGTATGAAGGTGGTAGATCTGTCAGCTGCCTTCAGGTTGAAAGACGCGGGGGAGTACCAGAGCTGGTACGGGGTCGTCCACACGGCCACCGAACTTCTCGAGAAAGCCGCGTACGGCCTTCCCGAGATAAACCGCGAGGCTGTCGCCGCCGCCGAGATGACTGCCAATCCAGGCTGTTTTCCGACCGGCGCACTTATAGGGATGTTTCCAGCCGCGGAAGCCGGAATGGTGGACGGTACGGTGATAGTCGATTCCAAGACGGGCGTTTCGGGCGCGGGGCGCAAGCTGACCCTTGCCACTCATTTTCCGCAGACGGCCGATAGCATCGAGCCATACGGGGTCACGGGCCACAGGCATCTGCCCGAGATAAGGTCCCAGCTCCGGAGGCTCGTCGAAGACGGTGGGGCGGACATACTTTTTACCCCGCACCTGGTGCCGATGAACAGGGGAATTCTAAGTACGATATATATTCCGCTGACTGAAGGGCACGATTATGCGAAGATAAGGGGTATCTACGAGCAGGCGTACGATGGAGAGCCGTTTGTCCACCTGCTTCCGTCCGGTAGTTACCCTGTGACCAAAGCGGTTCAGGGCAGCAACAACTGCCACGTGGGCATCGCGATGCCCGGTTGCGGGAGGACGCTGGTGGTCATTACGGCGATCGACAACCTTGTCAAGGGAGCTTCAGGTGAGGCGGTCCAGAACATGAACCTGATGTGCGGCCTGCCCGAGGAGATGGGGCTTGCGGGCCCGGCCCTTTTCCCGTAAGAGGGAGCGACCGGCTTCAGGCGGGCTGAAGTGGTCCGGAGACAACACATAGAGCGTTGGTATACCTTGTTACGCGGGTGAATTGGTCGATTAGGCGGTGAAGCGTATGAACGCGTTGGGCTTCGAGAGGATTCTGGGTGGGGTTTGCGCGCCGGAAGGGTTCCTGGCCGCGGGCGTTGCCTGCGGAATAAAAGACGAGGGAAAGCCGGACCTGGCGATCGTCTATTCGGAGCGCCCCGCTTCGGCGGCCGGCGTCTTCACCACCAACCAGATGAAAGCAGCTCCCGTTATGCTCAGCGGAGAGCGCGTGCTCGGGGGTTCGGCGCAAGCAGTGGTAGTGTCCAGCGGGAACGCGAATGCGATGACCGGCGGGCGGGGCGTGTCGGATGCTCTCGCGATGGTTGACGCCGTCGAAAAGGCCCTCGGCGTACCGTCCGGCCAGGCGCTGGTCGCGTCCACTGGACACATAGGTGAGTACCTTCCGATGGAGCGGGTGCTGAGCGGCATAGAGCAGGCTACGGCCGAGTTGAGCCCTGGAGGCAACACCGACGCCGCGAAGGCGATCATGACCACTGACACGTATCCCAAGGAGCTCGCCGTAGAGATGATCATCGCGGGACGCACTGTGCGACTCGGTGCTATGGCCAAGGGCGCCGGGATGATCCATCCGAACATGGCGACTATGATCTCGGTCATCACGACAGATGCCAATCTTACAAATGAGGTCATGCAGCACTGGCTGGAGCAGGCCGTGGAGTGGTCGTTCAACAGGGCCTCCATCGATGGCGACCAGTCTACAAACGATACGGTCGTGATGCTCGCTAACGGCGCGGCGATGCCGGAGGGTTACGAGATGACCAGGGACGAGGCCGAGCTATTCTTCGAGGCGCTTTGCTGGCTCACCGGACACCTCGCAATGGCGCTGGTCAAAGACGGGGAGGGCGCCTCGAGGCTGATACGCGTAGTGGTCAACGGCGCGCGCGAAAATTCAGAGGCTGTCAGGATCGCCCATGCCATAGCCAACTCCACTCTCGTGAAGTGCTCGTTCTACGGCGCGCAGCCCAACTGGGGGCGCATAGCGGCCGCGGCTGGCAGCGCGGGCATACCGCTGGACCAGAGCCTGATCAAGATCGCCCTCGGCGAGCATACGGTCGCCGAGAACGGCGTACCGGTCGCGTTCGACGAGGATGAGCTGCGTGAGATACTCAAGCGCGATGAGGTCGAGATAACTGTCCACCTGGGCCTCGGTGAGGGTTCGGCCTACTACCTCACGTGCGACCTCTCGGCCGAATACGTGGAGTTCAACGCGGGCGAGAAGAGCTAGCGGTGGTCGGCGTGAACGACGAGCTGCACAACAAGGCAACAGTCCTGACCGAGGTACTTCCATACATAAAACACCACCGGGGCAAGACCGTGGTAATAAAATACGGCGGCAATGCCATGGAGAACGAGGAGATACGGAAGATGTTCGCGTCCGACGTGGTGCTCATGCGCTACGTTGGGATAAACCCGGTGGTCGTGCACGGTGGCGGCCCGCAGATAACCGAGTTTATGAAGCGGCTGTCTAAAGAGCCGACGTTCGTTGACGGGCATAGGGTCACGGATTCCGAGACCATGGAGATCGCCAAGATGGTGCTGGTGGGTAAGGTCAACAAGGAGATCGTCTCCCTCATCAACAGGCACGGAGCTATGGCGATCGGGTTATCGGGCGAGGACGGAAACCTTCTCATCGCCAGGAAACGCAAAGCTGACGACGGCTCGGACCTGGGTTGGGTCGGGGAGGTCGAGTCCGTCAACGCCGAGATAATAGAGGAGCTAATCAGCCACGAGCTCATTCCGGTGATCGCTTCGGTCGGGACCGACACTGAAGGGCACAGCTACAACATAAATGCCGACACCGCTGCGGGCGAGGTCGCCATGGCCCTCGGGGCCGACAAGATTATCTACATGACGAACGTGAAAGGCATCCTGGATCAAAATGGTGAGCTGATAAGAAGGCTGGACGCGTCGGGATGCAGGCACGTGCTGGAGTCCGGCGGCGTCTCCAGAGGGATGATGCCCAAAGTGGCCAGTTGCCTGCGGGTGGTCGAAGCTGGTGTCAACAGGGCGACGGTGCTCGACGGTACCACTGAACACGCGCTGCTGCTCGAGGTGTTCACGAGCGGTGGGGTGGGAACGATGATAGTCGAGAGCATGGACAAGTTGCTTGAAGGAGAATGAGATGGACGAACGGCTGGCGCGCATGCGGGAGCTCGATTCACGGTACGTTATGCAGACGTACAAGAGGCTTCCTGTCGCGTTTGTTCGCGGTGAGGGCACGATGCTCTGGGACTCCTCCGGCCGCGAGTACCTCGACCTTCTCGGGGGGCTTGGGGTAACGGTGCTCGGCCATAGCCACCCCGCCGTCACACAGGCGATATGCGACCAGGCGTCCCGGCTCATACATACTACCAACCTCTACTACGTTGAGCCGCAGGCCGAGCTCGCAAAACTGCTGGTAGAGAACTGCTTCGACGGCAGGTGCTTCTTCGCAAACTCCGGCGCCGAGGCGAACGAGGGGGCGCTAAAGCTAGCGCGCAAGTACCACCACCTCAAGGGAAAACCCCGCAGCAAGGTGGTCGCGGCGCTTCGCAGCTTCCACGGAAGGACACTCACTACCATGTCGGCCACTGGCCAGCCCGAGAAATGGGCGCCGTTTCAACCCGTCGTTCCCGGTTTTGCGCACGTGCCGCTGAACGATGTCGAGGCTCTCGACTCCGCGGTAGATTCCGATACCGCCGCCGTGATACTCGAGCCCATCCTCGGTGAAGGTGGGGTGTACCCGGCGGATGGTGCTTTTCTCAAGGCTGCCAGGAGCGCGTGCGACCGCGTGGGGGCGGTACTGATCGTGGATGAGGTCCAGAGCGGCATGGGGCGTTCAGGAGAGTTCTTCGCGTTCGAGAGCTCGGGCATCAGGCCTGACATCGTAACGATGGCCAAAGGGCTTGCGAACGGCGTACCGGCGGCGGCGTTCATAGCTGCCGGGGAGTTCGGTGAGGTGCTCGCTCCAGGCGATCACGGCACCACGTTCGGAGGGGGTTTCCTCGCGTGCGCCGCGGGTGTGGCCACCGTGACGACGATACTGCAGCAGGGCTTGCTGGGCAACGCTTCGCGCATTGGTTTTCTGCTGATGGAGCGCCTCAAGGATCTGATGAGCCTGGATATTGTAACGGAGATCCGTGGCAGGGGGCTCATGCTGGCCATAGAGCTCGACAGGCCGGTAGCAAGAGATGTGGTTCTTTCCTGCCTCGAGCATGGTGTGATAGTAAACGACGTAGGACCGAGCACCGTGAGGATGCTACCTCCGCTAATCCTCAACGAGGAGGAAGCACTCCACGGCGCGACCGTCCTCTCGGATGTGCTCGCTGGCCTGAAAGACTAACTGGGAGGAGACCGTGGTTAGGCACAAGATGCGTTCAAGCGATTTCCTGAGCTTGCAGCCGCTTGATGGCGACGAGCTGGAGGATCTCATCGAGGAAGCGCTGCGCCTAAAGAACGAGGGCACAAAAGGCCTGAAGCCGCTCGCGGGAAAGTCGATTGCATTGCTCTTCGAGAAGCCCTCCATGAGAACGCGCGTCTCGTTCGAAGTTGCGGTCCGGAGGCTTGGCGGGCATTCGTTCGTGCTGACGGACGACGAGGTGCAGCTCGGTCGAAGGGAGTCGATACCTGACGCCGGAAGAGTGCTCACCAGGTACGTTGACGGCCTGGTGGTGCGTACGTTCGCACATAAGAGGCTTGAAGCGCTCGCGGCATCCACCGACGTGCCGGTAATCAACGCGTTGACCGACTTGTGTCATCCTTGTCAGGCGCTTGCCGACATGCTCACCGTGCTCGAGTACAAGGGAACGCTACGAGGATTAAAGCTCGCATACGTGGGAGACGGCAACAACGTCACGCACTCCATCATGAGGGCTGGCACGAAGCTCGGCATGGGCGTAGCGGTGGCGACGCCACCCGGTCGCGAACCGCTGGCCGAGATAGCCAAAGAGTGCGCCGCGAACGCGGAGACATACGGTAGCGCGCTCGAGGTGGGCGGCGACCCGAAGGTCGCCGTTGCCGATGCCGACGTGGTCTATACAGATGTCTGGGTCAGCATGGGTCAGGATGCAGGTGAAGAAAAGAAGCTCCTGGAGACGTTCATGCCGTTCCAGGTCAACGAATCACTTCTCGAGCTCGCACGCGATGACGTGATGGTCTTGCACTGCCTTCCCGCTCACCGCGGGCAGGAGATAACGGACGAAGTGATCGACGGCAGCCGTTCCGCGGTCTGGGACCAGGCCGAGAATCGCCTGCACGCGCAGGTTGCCCTTCTCGAGATGATCTATGGTTGATCTCCTGTATCTTACCGGGGGTGTTCGGGAATGAAGCGCCAGAGGCAGGAAGTGATCCAGAAAGCGATCAGATCCGGTACGGTAAAGAACCAGCAGGAACTCGTGCAACTCCTGTCGCGGGAGGGTTTCAAAGTCTCTCAGACGACCGTTTCTCGCGACCTTCGGGAATTGGGCCTCGCAAGGGCTCGTGACGCCGGCGGTGAGTTGGGATACCGCCTCAAGGATGCCGAGGGCGCCGACGACCGCGAGCTGGGCCGGAGAGCGCCGCTTGCCATGTTGTCGACGGAAGCTACCGGCAATCTCGTGGTTGTAAAGACCTCTCCCGGCAACGCGCAGGGTCTCGCATGGGCGATCGATGCCGCCGCGATGAAGGGCGTCGCTGGCACCGTCGCGGGCGACGATACGATTCTGGTGGTCTGTTCCGCAGGCACGGACAGTTCGAAGATAGGCAAGAAGTTGATGCAATATGCCCTGGACAAGAGGTGAGTTGATTGGTGTCAGGATCCACCGGAAAAGAAAAAGTCGTGCTGGCGTACTCGGGAGGTCTCGACACGTCGGTGCTGGTTCGATGGCTGATGGACGAAAAAGACCTCGAGGTCATCACGCTGTGCGCGGACCTGGGGCAGCCTGGAGATATGGAAGCCATCCGGCAGAAAGCACTCGATACCGGGGCCGTGGTCTCTGAAATGGTTGACGCCAGGGAGGAGTTCGCGTCCGATTTTCTCACCCCCGCTCTCTGGGCGAACGCACTCTACGGAGGTGGCTATCCGCTGGCAACGGCCATAGCGCGCCCGCTGATCGCGATGCTACTCGTCAAGGCCGCGCACGACCACGGTGCGAAATACGTGGCGCATGGTTGCACAGGCAAGGGGAACGACCAGGTGAGGTTCGAGGTCGAGACTATGGCGCTGGACCCATCGCTCACGATAATAGCGCCCATGCGCGAGTGGAGCATGACCAGGGAAGAGGAGATCGAATACGCGAAAAAATGGAGCATACCGGTGCCCGTGACCACAAAATCCCCATACAGCATCGACGAGAACCTCTGGGGCCGCTCATGCGAGTGCGGTGTACTCGAGGACCCGTGGGTCGAGCCTCCGGAAGACGCCTACGAGTGGACCACATCCCCCGAGAGCTCGCCCGACACCCCGCTATACATTGAGATGGATTTCAAGGCCGGTCTCCCGGTC
>DATCGY010000322.1:0-6232 GCA_036508635.1 Candidatus Anoxymicrobiaceae bacterium | reverse complement strand
TGCCCGGCTACGTCCACACCAACCGACTTTAATAAATGGGGTTAGTAGACGACTTCGCAGCCGAGTTGTTCTTCCTGGAGGGGTTCTTCGAAATAGTGGTGGAGTCCGGGGGGAAGGTTGTGATAGTCGGTGGATGCCACCTGTGGGTAGAGGTCGGCTGAGCTGAGGGTGTTCCAGAAGAGGGAAGGCCTGCGATGCAGGCCGTTGCGCTCGATGAAGTCGAGGGTCGCTGCAAGTGTCTTGCCCGTATAGGTGCCGTCGAGCTTGATTCCATCGCACTCTCTTGCCTTTCGCACGGCATCCATGCCCTCGGGCGTGAAGCATGCGTAAGTCGGGCCGGCGAAATCGTCTATCAGGATAGTCTCACGTGGGGGTACCTTGCGCAGTCGTTTTCCGGTGCAGTTGCGATTGAGAAAACTGACGGCGCGGTTGACGTGGTACCCAAGTATCCAGCGGTTGCACGCGATCTCGTCTACGACGCGAACCGCTACGACGCGGCTCTCCAGCCCCGCGAGCTGGACCCCCGCGATGAGGCCGGCCGCGGTGCTTCCGCTCCCGTACGTGACAAAGATGAACTCCGGTTCCGGGAGCTCCCCGGCTTCCACCTGTTGCTTCAGCTCCAGTGCGGCGTCCACGTATCCCAGTGTGCCCCAGATGTAAGAACCGCCTGGCGGGACGATGTATGGGAACTTCGCTCGAGAGACGTCAAAACCCGAGACCAGCGCTTTTACAAGTGTGGCCGGGATCGCGCCCATCGATGTGGCGACAGCGAACCGGGCTCCATGGGCCTGGTCCAGCAGCAGGTTCTTGCGCACGTAGGCGGCGTTTGGCTGTGGCGCCAGGAGCGCGATCGTCTCGAGGCCAACGCGATGCCCGTGAACGACAGTCGCAAGAACGTGGTTGGACCCGACCGCTCCGTAGGTGATAACAGTGCTGCAACCCCTGGCTTTCGCCCTGGCGAGGATGAACTCGAGCTTGCGAACCTTGTTTCCGCCGTAATGTGGGGAGCTCAAGTCGTCCCGCTTGATGTAAAGATCGCGGATCCCTTCCGCGCCACAGAGGCCTGCCATCCTGGCTACGGGAGTTGGGTAATCTCCGAGCGGCATCCAGTCGACTTCAGCGGCGAGCTCGGGACAAGCTTCAAAGAGCAGCGGTCTTGCCATCGTCAAGAACTCTCCTCGCAAGCGCTGGCCTGGTGCATAATTCTTGATCCGGGCTTGAGACCAAGACTTGAGGGCGGTCTCTCCAGGCCGCCCGGAGCCGGGCCCGGAGAGGCCCAGCCTAGGAAGCAACCAGTTTCATTATAGTGCTATATAGTAATTGTATGAGTTCTATCGCGAGCGCTATCACCTGGCTCATGGACCAGGTGGGATACGCTATCTGTCACCAGTTGCCCGGCCGGACCCTGATGTACGGAGGTCGCGCGCTTCCTGTCTGTGCCCGCGATACGGGGATATTCCTGGGCTTTGCCGTCTGTACCATCGCGCTCCTCGTGGCATACGGCGTTTTTCCCAGGGAGTACCCCGAGTGGCCCATGCTTCTTGTTGTCTCGCTTTTCGTGCTCCCGACCGTGATCGATGCCCTGACCTCATATGCCGGCATCAGGGAGTCTACGAATGCGATCAGGCTCGTCACCGGGGCACTTGCGGGCACCGGTCTTGCGGCCTTGGTCTTTCCACTGGCGGCGACCCAGCTCTCCCTTCACCTGCACCCTGGTGCGCAAGACGCCGATCCGGAGCCCGGGCGGACACTGGCATCGTGGTGGCAGGTGGCCATGTTGCTCGTGGTGCCCGCGGCCGTCTCCCTGGTGCTCTGGCCGGAATGGCCCGGGGCGTTCTGGGTCTGGGCGCCGCTCGTTACGCTTTCGATAATGTTCGCGTTTGCGGTATTGAACTTCACGCTGGTCTCGCTGGTCTGGATCCGGGTGCGCGGCTCGGGCCCGGTTCCCGGCCCCGGCGTCATCTCAATGATTGCGCTGCTCGCCATCGTCGTCGAGGTTATAATCTCGAACAGGCTTCACTGGGTGTTGGGGCGTACGACGTAGCCGCGTTTGCTTGGACTGGTTGATGACCGTTGGGCCTCGACGATATACAATAGGGAGCCAGGAGACCGGCGTACTGGTGGAGAAACAGGAGGCTCACGCATGCATGTTCCAAAGGAGAAGGTAAAAGTAACGATTCTCGTTGACCGCTTTCGCATAGTGGGGGACATGTACAAGTACCCGGGCGCCAGGTTGCTCGACCTGGTCAACATCAAGGACACGGCGTTCATACCGGTCACCGATGCCGAGATCTACAGCCTGGCTGACGGAAAGAAGCTCTACAACGCACCGTTCCTTGGCGTCAACAGGAACTCGGTCAGTTTCTTCTATCCCATGGAAGAAGGCGAGGTCAGCGGTATGCAGGAAGCGGCGCAGATGTAGGTGACGCGCCGGCTGCCGGGTTACTGCTTTTCGTTTGCCGCGGAGATCTGGACCTCCTTGGTCGTGGATACTCTTGCCAGTTTCTTCAGAGCCGCGACATGCCTGATGATGAGAGTGTTCGCGTAACGCACGACGGTCATCCTGACTGAGGTCTTATCGACAGGTCCCGGGGGCAGGAACAGCAGCGTCGACTGGGTTATCTCGTCGTCCGAGAAACCCATCGTCTTCATCTTGCTGACTACCTCAGTTGTGGCATCCGCCTCGCTCTTGAACGTCTTGTATTGATACGCGGCCGCGTTTGCCAGGTCGTCAGCCTCCTCGACCGTGCTGAAGAAGCGCAGCCACAGTATCGGCCCGACCTCGACCAAGACGAGTATTATCACCGCGAAGATGATCCCGAGCGTGACGACGTGTCTCAGTATCTGGCCCCTTTCGTCCCGCATGAGTCGCCTTACGATCAACAACTTCAATTCCTCCCCCGGATACGTGGTTGAACACGCGTTCAACGGCTCCACTACTACTATAAACGATGCAGGTTCAGTCCATGATACTGTCTTCGTCAACCGGCTCTTTCTGAACCGGGTCCAGCTCGTCCTGGCTTCGTTTCAGGAAACGTGCCAACAGTCTCTTCAGCGCATCCATCTCTTCGCTCTTGAGGACGTGCGCCACCGCCAGATAGACGATGATTGACACGAGGATCGACGCCGTGACCTGCAGGAGCTGTCCGCCGAAGCCGCTGACTCCAACCGTTTTCTCGACGAGAAGAGCGGTGGCCCAACATGCCGCGCCCATCAGGACCGATGCGACACACATCTTCACCAGCGAACGCGCGATCCTGGGTCCGTCGATCGACCCGAGCCTTCGCCACAACACGATCCAGACCACGATCGCTCCCAGGAAATAAGCGGTGCTGTTCCCCAGGGCCAGCCCGGACACTTTCATGACGTTTGTCTTGAAAGTGTAGAAATAGAGAAAATCCACCGCGATGTTGATCGCGATAATAACTGCCGCCACCACCATCGGCGTTTTTGTGTCCTGCATCGAGTAGAAGATTTTCAACACGAGCATAAAAACTGCGAAGAAGAACAGGCCCAGGACGAAGTAAAACAGGACCGAGGCCAGCATGTTGGTGTCGCGTCCCTTGAAGTTGAGGTGCTGGAAAAGAAGCTGGACGATAGGGGTGCTCAGTATTGCCATTCCTACGGAAGCCGGAATGAGAACGAAGCCGGTTGTCCTGATCCCCAGCGAGGTTGATGCAACGATTCGATCTTTCTCCGAGCGCACGGATTGCTCCGACAGTGTCGGGAAAAGAGCCGTTATGATCGATACGGCGATTATGCCGTACGGCAGTTGAAAGAGTATGTAGCCGTACTGGAACGCCGAGAGCCCTCCGGACACCTGTATGGCGAGGATATTGACCACCCACAAACCGACCTGGTTGATGAGCACGTAGATTATCACCGGGCCGGCGAGCCGGCCTATCTTTTTAACCCCCGGATGTCGGAGATCCCAGACCGGCTTGTAACGGAACCCCGTGCGCCGCACCCAGGGGAGCAACACGAGCGCCATCGCCACGACGCCCAGGGTGGCGCCGATAGCCAGCACGTACCTGTTCGGGTAAAAGTAGTAGATGGCGACGGTGCCGATCATGATTATGTTGTTGGCGATCGGAGCGAACGCCGGCGCGGTAAAGTGTTTATACGAGTTGAGGATTCCCGTCCAGATGGCGCAGAAGCCGTAGAAGATTACCTCGAATATAAAGAAGCGCAAGAGGAATATCGCGTCGGCGTTCATCCTGTATCGGCTGTGCGCGAGGAACGTCTGCGCCTTGATGACGTAGGGAGCTGCCAGGCAGAGAGCGACGGTCATGACGGTCAGGAGCACGATCGTGATATTGAACACGGAGTTCGCCACGTACCAGGCTTCGTCCTCGGTCTTCTTCTCGAGGTACTCCACGAACACCGGTATGAAGAGAGAGGACAGCACCCCTCCGAGTATCAGGTCGTAGATGATGTTCGGGGTGATATTTGCCAGGTTGAAGGCGTCCGCCATGGACTTCGCGGTCAGGCCCAGCACGGCGGCCAGCGCGGCTGTACGCACGAACCCGGAGATCCTGCTTACGCCTGTGCCCAGCGTCATCACCGAGGCCCCGCGGGCGAAAGATGCCGGCTTCAAGCCCTGTCCGGGCTCATCCTTCCGGCGCCGGTTCCTCATTATCGGGAGTCTTGGCCTGGAGCTGCCTATGCTTGCCTGCCTTTCGCCTGGACATATACCTGGCCGACCATATTATTCCAATGAGGGCCAGCAGCCCACCGACCAGCAGTATGGCAAACGTGTTGAACCTGCTCGTCCGAACGCTGAAGTCGAGCTCCCCCAGGATAAAATCGCCGGCAACCAGGCGCGCCGAAAAGCGCACGCGGCCTTTGCTTCTTACTTTGACCGGCACTTCGAAAAGGTTCTCCTTGGGCTCGAGTAAAACCTTCTGCGAGGGGGTGGTGATGACGAGGCCGTTGCTCGTGCATTTGAGCTCGGCTTTGATTCGATACCCGGTCCCGTTGACAACGGACAATGGGATTTTGGCCTTGTCCGATGTCAGGGTGATAGAACCGTTCACCGGCATGATGACTTTGTCGAGCTCGCCCGTCACTGTCTGGGTCACGAAGGAGGCGTACTTCAACCCTTCGACGTTCCGGGCCCACTCACGCCAGACGTCGCTCTCGCTCGTATAGACGTCTCGAAGCAGTGGCACGAGGAAGGGGTTGCCGGTCAGCACTATGTCGTGATAGCTCGCGTACTTATCGCGCGCAATCCCGACCTTCTTGAAGTATTCGCTAAGCTCCCCGGAGGTCTGAGCCCCGGGTATCTCGAGGGCGGTCGAATTCACTGTCGGTACCGTCATGATGTTCTCCGCCAGCGTGACGCTCTTCAACCAGGGAGCACCACTCAGTGCACGGAACAACTCGTCGAGGACGTCCTTTGACGGATGCCACGAACCGGGCGCTACCACGACCACGGCGCGATTGGCCTCGGGCTTCTCGAGATACAGGTTGGTCAGCTCGGCGAGGATTATCTGTGCGACACCGTGGGGATCGCCGCTCGCGCTCAGGCGCGCGAGGAGTTTCTGCATCCTGGTGTCCGCGAACAGAGCCAGCTCTTTGCGGTTGCCGGCCCCCCCCTTAAGCAGGACGGGAGACGTGAGTGTGGACCCGCGGAGCAGCCTCTTGCCCTGGCTGCTGCGCTCGAGCAGGTCTGGCGAAAGGACCAGGAACTGCCCGACATCGGTCCCGAGTTCGTTAAGGACCTGCGTGTTGGAGAGGAGCGCCGGTGGGCAGTTGAACTCGTTTGAGAGGGCCGCGTCGAGCGTCTCCTCCAGGAGCTTGTGTCCCCGGGAGATCTGGTCCCGCGCGTCGTTGCTCCACTTGAGGGAGACTAGCGTCTCGAGGTTCGGCGAGGCGTACGGCTCGGGCATGACCTGGTAGCGAGGTGATTGGAGCAGCCCCTTGAACCCCATGATCACCTCTGAAGCGTTCCCGGCCTGCACGGAGTTGGCCCCGACCCCCTGCGTATGGTCACCACGACGGACCACGTAGCCCCCCGACATCGCCTTGATGTCCTCGAGAAGCATCGGCGATACCGAGAGGTTGAACGCGAGACTCGGCCATTTGTCCATCTCGGAGAGGAGCGTCGGGTACCACCCGGGGTCTTTACCGGAAGGGTCGCATTCCCTGGCGAGCTCATCGCTCTTGAAGTCGCCTTCGACATCACGGTGTGACGGCTCGAGCGTGTCGAACACCCACGACAGCTTCAGCG
>DATCGY010000321.1:0-4445 GCA_036508635.1 Candidatus Anoxymicrobiaceae bacterium | reverse complement strand
CTGACGAGGAAGCGTGCCAGAAAAGCCGCCAGATGTTCAGCAGGCACGCCATTCCCCCGGAGAGGGTCGCCGACCTCATCGTGGATGCCGTAGAGAAGAACAAGTTCATGGTGATAACATCGGCGGACATCAAGCTCCTGTACTTCCTCAAGCGCACCTTCCCCCCGATGTACCGCCTCATCCTGCGCTTCATGACCTGGCTCATGGACAGGACACTGACGAGAAGCAATACGACCTCGCGCCCGCAGTGATCTCAGCCCATAAGTCTCGCTGCTGTAAAGCGGTTGTCTGACGCTGACTATCGCACGGCGTTCTGGAACTTGGGTCAGGTCTTTTATTGTTCATTCCATGTTGGTTGGTTGACAGCAAACAATCAAAGACCTTGCCTCACCCATGACGGTTCCTTGTGACCCCTTCCCAACGTGCTATTGTAGGAGCCGAGCCCTTGTGGAGTATGCTCGGAACGGGGAAGGAGATAAGGGGTTGGAGCCAAGGGAATTCCACTGGCCTGTCAGTGCCTTCTATAGCCGTCTGGCGTCTTTTATGGAGCCTGCCTATATGAAGACCGCCGAGAGAATCCAATTGCCCGACGAAGCAAGGGCTGTGTTCGAAGCCGGCGCGGGTGACGGCCGGTTTTCCGTGGCGCTTGCACGCACCTACCCGCACCTCGAGGAGATAGTCGCCTCCGATATCGCCAAAGACATGGCGCGTCGCGCGGGCAAACGAGCGGAGATGCTGGGGCTCGCCGATAGAATCCGGCCCGACGTGCAGGACGTCCAGGCGCTCACTTTCAAGGACTCGAGCTTCGATGCCGCCGTGAGCCTTTTCTCCATGCATCACTGGCCTGAGCCGGAGTTGGGGCTCAGGGAAATGGATCGGGTGCTCAAGCCCGGCGGACTCCTGGCGGTCGTGGACGGGTTCGGCAGACCTTCGCTTCGGGAGATACACAGTCTGGTTCAAGCCTTTGGCGGCTCGCTATTCAGCGCTTTGGCATTCTGCCTGGGAAGCAAGGACACGCTGCAATTGGACGAGTTGGAAACGGCTGTACAGGATTCAGGTTTGAGCTACATCGAGATGATCCTGGAAGGTCCAATAGCGCTGCTGCGCGGAGAGAAACCAAGCATACCCTGACCTGGACGGTCAGCTGGTGCGAAAGCCCTCTTCCATCCCACCAAGACCGCTTACCTCGCCGAGCATCTCGATCGGGCTTTTCTCGTCGCTGATTCCGGGCTCGTAGCCGAAGGCGTCTTTAACGACCTGGCGGGCCTGGCGGTAGAGCAGGCGCAGGGGAATCTCGGCGGGGCAGATGGCCTCGCACATCCCGCAGTCGATGCAGCGGTCGGACATGTCGATGGCCCGGATGATGTGGAAGATGGGAATCTCGGGCGGCTTGGACTCGGGGCCGACGAGGTCGGGATTGTCAAGAGCGCAGTCGTTGCAGTAACACATGGGGCAGACGTTGCGGCATCCCATGCACTTGATGCAACGAGAGAACTCGTTCATCCAGAACGCGAGGACGTCATCGGGGTTATCGCTGGCGAGCGCGTCCGGCAGGGGAGTTGGCTCGGCGGGCTTGGCGAGTGGCGCGGCTATTGCGATGCCGTTAGGGACGAACGGGTGGTCGCAGCCGCAGGCGTCCGCGACCTCCTGCGTGCAGGGGATGCCGAGGAGCACGAGGCGCCCGGTGTCGATCTGCTCGTGCTTTTCGAGCTCGACGAACATGCGGCGGTCACATTCGCGGACCGGCACGGCGAGATTGCCTTCGATCACCGGGAGGACCATCACTGCGAAGGAGGCCATGGGGTAACGCTTGTCTCCCTCGTAGATGGAATCGAGGGCAGCGTCGTCAGCGCTCGATACTATGCGTGGCATGAGCTCGCCGTCTTCCTGCTCGGTGAGGATGACCGCGGCTGTGGCTTTGCCGCTTGAGAGCGTGTCCTTTATCGCCTTTTTAAGCTCTTCCTTCATTGGTTGCGTTTCCTCCTGCTCAAGTCTGTTGTCGTCGCCGGGGCTGAGAGCCCCGGCTCAAGTTTTCAGGGGGGATTTGCCGGCGGCGCGGACCTGCTCGGTGAACGAGGTGATCACGTCCTGGAACTTGGCGCCCTCGGCGGCGCTGACCCACTCGAGCCTGATGCGTCGCTCGTCGATGCCCATGCCGGCAAGCAGGTCTTTGACGACCCTGAAGCGCTTTGCGGTCATGTAGTTGCCCTTGCCGTAGTGGCAGTCGCCGATGTGACATCCGGCGATGAGCACTCCGTCGATTCCCTCCTGGAAAGCCTTGAGGACGAAGTAGGGGGATATGGTGCCGGTGCACATTACCCTTATGTCAACCACGTTCGGAGGGTACTGGAGCCTCGAGACGCCCGCCAGGTCGGCGCCGGCGTACGAGCACCAGTTGCAAAGGAAGGCGAGTATTTTGACGTCTTCTTTCTGCGAAGGCGCCTTCTCGTCCTTATCTTCGATTTCGGCTAGCGCGTTCTCTGCCATGTTCAGGTTCTCCCGCATGTTGTTTGTCGTGAGCCGGGACTGAAGTCCCGGCTCAATATAAGTCTATCAAGTTATGTTTGGTTTATCCTTTGGCTTTTACCTTGGCGGCGCTGACCTTGAACTCCGGAACCTTCGAGACGGGGTCTACCACATCGTTGGTCAGGACGTTCGCCGCGGCCTCCACGTAATGGAACGGGATGAATATGAGCCCATTAGGAACGCGCTCGGTGACCATCGCCTCGATGTCAATTTCTCCGCGCCGGGTGCTGACGACCGCGTTCTTACCGTCCTCGACCCCGTATTTCTCGGCGTCGTCCGGGCTTATCCAGACCTTGCCGTGCGGGTCGAGCTCGTTGATGCCCTCGGTCTTCCGGGTCATAGTGCCGGTGTGGTACTGCATGAGCACGCGGCCGGTGGTGAGTGTCAGCGGGTAATCCTTGTCGGGCTGCTCGGCGGGAGCCTGGTACTCCACGGGGGCGAACCAGCCCTTACCCCTGGTGAAATACTGGGTGTGCAGTATTGGAGTGCCGGGGTGATCGGCGTCGGGGCACGGCCAGTGCAGGCTCTCACCCTCCGGCAGGGCGTCGAGCCTGGCGAGGCTGATGCCCCCGTACTGCGGGGTAAGTCTCGCTATCTCGTCCATCACCGCGGCGGCCTCGACGTTGGCCATCTCGTAGCCCATGAGCCGGGAGAGCTCGGCCACTATCTCACTATCGGTGCGCGCCTCGCCGGGCGGCTCGATAGCCTTGCGCACGCGCTGCACGCGTCGGTCGGTCGCGCTGAACGTCCCCTCCTTCTCGGCGAACGAGGTGGCGGGGAGCACGACGTCGGCGAGCTCCGCGGTCTCGGTGAGAAAGATGTCCTGCACCACCAGGAAGTCGAGGCTCTTGAGCCCCTTCTCGGCGTGATGGATGTTGGCGTCCGACAGCATCGGGTTCTCGCCGACGATGTACATCGCTTTTATCTTGCCCTCGATCGCCGCGGGCATCATCTCCGTGGCGGTGAGCCCGGGCTCCTCGGGGAGCTTGACGTTCCACGCCTGCTCGAACATCGCCCGCACCTCGGGGTCGGTGACCGGGCGATACCCTGTATACACGTTGGGCAGAGCGCCCACGTCGCAGGCGCCCTGGACGTTGTTCTGGCCGCGCAGCGGGTTGACCCCCCCGCCGGGCTTTCCGATGTTGCCCGTCATCATGGCCAGGTTGGCCAGCGTCATCACGTTGTCGGTTCCCGTCGTATGCTGGGTGATGCCCATCGCGTAGATGATGGCCGCCGGGTCCGCGCTAGCGAACGTGCGCGCGGCCTCGCGGATGTCCTCGGCCGGCACGCCGGTTATCTCGGCGGCCTTCTCGGGGGTGTATTCCTTGACCAGCTCCTTGAGCTCGTCGAAGCGGTCGCAGTCGCAGCGCTCGTTCACGAACTCCTCGTCGACCAGGCCCTCGGCGACTATCACGTTCATCATCCCGTTGATGAGCGCGACGTCGGTGCCGGGCTTGAGCTGCAGCCACTTATCCGCGTAATAGCACAGGCGGATGTGCTTGGGCTCAGCCACGATGAGCTTGCATTCGTTGTTCATGACGGCCTTCTTGATGCGCAGGCCGATTATGGGGTGGCACTCGGTGGTGTTGGAGCCGATGACGAGTATCGCCTTGGCTTCCTCGATGTCGTCCATCGTGTTGGTCATCGCTCCGCTTCCAAACGTTTTCGCCAGACCGGCGACTGTTGGAGCGTGTCACAATCGTGCGCAGTGATCGACGTTGTTGGTGCCGATCGCGGCGCGCGCGAACTTCTGTATGAGGTAGTTGTCCTCGTTGGTGGCCCTGGCGCTCGAAAGAATGCCGATGGAGTCGGGCCCGGTCTTCTTCTTGGCCTCCTTCAGCTTCTTGGCCACCAGCTTGAGCGCCTCGTCCCACTCCGCCTCGACGAGCTTGCCGCGCTTGCGGATGAGCGGCTTGATC
>DATCGY010000320.1:0-5477 GCA_036508635.1 Candidatus Anoxymicrobiaceae bacterium | reverse complement strand
TGATGTTCTCGACGGCCGCCTGCATTTTCTTTTGAGTGTCGGCGCTGAAGGACTTCACGCCGTTGCCGCAAGATGCAACGACCAGCGGAGCGAGACAAAGGAGAGCAACAAGCGCGACAAAGACCGGCTTGCGCATGAACGCTACAGTACTTCTCTCATACATATATCGATACTCCTCGGCTCACGACTACGAGTCCGATATTTTATACCATTCGCGGGGAAATCCTCGGGTCGCCCAGAAAACGCAAAATAGGGGTCAGGTCGTAGACCGAATTCAACCACTCGTAGTGAAGCGCATGGCCGTACCGGCCCCCGCCGTCTTTATCCATCATCATCCTCCTGCCCACATCGGTTTCTGATCCGATGGTTGATAGACTGTGCATCCGGAGTATTTGTGACGATACCAGATAGCGGCGCTGTATTCTCCAGAAAGTTGAGCAACCATGGCACGGATAGTCCTTATAAACCCGGCAAAAGAGGTTCCCCTGCTGGACTGGACGATGCGCTACCCGCCTCTTGGTCTCATGTCCATCGCGGCCGTTCTCGACGGGCACCAGGTCGAGATACTCGACCTCAAGGTCGAGAAACTCCGCCCAAAGGCGCTCAGAAAAAGGTTGAGCGGCGTCGACATCGTTGGCATCACGGTCCTGACCCCTTCGGTCGATTCCGCGCTGGCGCTGTGCCGGACCGCCAAAGAGTGTGGGGCCGTCACGGTGCTAGGGGGTGTCCACCCTTCCCTGATGCCGCAGGTCATCGAGTGCCCTGACGTGGACATCGTCGTGCGCCGCGAAGGAGAGCTCACGTTCAAGGAGATCGCCGACGGCATGCCGCTGGCCTCAATTGCCGGGGTCAGCTTCATGAGCGGGAACACGGCGGTGCACAATCCCGACAGGGCACTCACTGTACTGAACACCCTCCCGCCGCCAAGACGCGACCTGATCGCCAGATACAGCGGGGACTACAACGCGTTCGGCAGGAGCATGGACGCCTTGAGCACGGCTCGGGGCTGTCAGTTCAGGTGCAGCTTCTGCTGCGTGCCGGCGCTATGGCGGAGTTACAGGGAGCTGACACCTGTCGAAGTCATCGCCGAGATCAAGCGGATGAACCCCGCCGAGATCGTCAGCATCGTCGACGACAACTTCTGCCAGGACATGCAAAGGGTGGAAGCTATCTGCGACCTCATCATCCAGGAAGGTCTGAACGACAGGATCTTCTCCGTCTTCTCGCGGGTCGACGCGATCGTCGGCAACCCCGATGTTGTCGCGAAGATGGCGCGGGCCAACATGCGCGTCGTCTTCATCGGTATCGAGGCAGCTACCCAGCAAGCCCTGGACCGGATGAACAAGAAAACGCACATCGAGGACATCTACCGGGCGTGTGAGATTCTCGAGAAGAACGGGATACTGATCTGGGCCGGGCACATCATAGGAAACCTCGAAGACACTTATGACGATGTCGATGCGCTGATAAAGATGAGCAAAGAGCTCCCTCTCGACATGGCTGACTTCACGGTGATAACTCCATACCCGGGGACCGACCTCTATCGACACGCCCTGGAGAGCAACCTGATAGACGAGTTCGACTTCGCCGAATACTGCGAATGCGAACCCCACATGCACACGCCTCATCTCTCGCGCATGGAGATCATGGAGCTGCAGATGAAGGCATACATCAAGTACTACGGCTTCATCGCCATGGCGAAGCGCTCGATCAGGTGGTCGAGGAACAAAGAGAAGAAGTGGATCCTCGAGAACAATAACACCGGGATCAGGTCATTCCTCAAGTTCAGGAACAAGTCCGCGTTCTACTTCTGGAGGACCTACAAGGAGATGGTCGGAAAGACCGAGGAGACTCACATCCGCAGATACAGCCCGCTTGTCTCGACGCCAAAGCTGTACTCGATCGGCGCCGGCGTGATGGCGGCCATGATAGCGGTGCTGCTCACTATCGCGGTCGGCAGCTATTACGGCAACTACTCGTCGCGACCGCTGGCTTTCGTGGTCGCCGACCTGCTCTTCTCCAGCATGTTCGTGGCGTTCACGGTCGCGGCGGCCGGCACCTGGCTCGCCGTGCGGTCCTATCGAAGGGGATGGATCTTCTCGGTCCGGAGGCGAAGATCGGCAAGGACCAGGCATACCCTCGGCGAGTGGTCCCTGCGCAACGGTGCTCTGTATGCGGGGGCGGCGCTGGTCCTGACGCTGGTCCTGATCGTGGTGGTCCTTCTCATTGGACCCTCGTCGCGGCTGGACTACACGCTGAAAGAAATCCTCGTCGGGGTCATCGCCTGCGCCGCTGCGCTGATCGTCTCCCACGCCTCGATCTCCAACGTCAGAAACGGCGCAATAAACGCAAAATAACTCCCTCTCCCCTTGGGGGAGAGGGTTGGGGTGAGGGGTCTTTCTTCCTAGTCCGAGTAGGCGCCGATCGTGTCGGTTCCGGCGCCTCTGCCGTTCCAGTACATCGCGCGCTCGACCATTATCTTCTTGCCGGCCGTGAGGCTGGTGACCTTGATCGCTGCGCGTCCATCTAGCTTGTCCGCCATGTCGTAGGTCTTGCGCGAGTTCGCAGGCACAGTATCGGTGAAGGTCACGTTGTTCTTGCCGTCAGGTTTGAGGTAGGTGATCTGCACGGCCACGTCGGTGTCATTGGGGTTCTGCACCAGCGTCCAGGTCTCGCTCTGGGCGTCCTCGGGGTCCGAGTAGCCGTCGGGCAGGTAGAACGTGGTGTGGGCGGCGGCAAGGCCGATGGACGAGTGGCAGGCTTCCCCGAGCGGGGTTCCAGCCCCCCAGTACATCGAGCGCTCGGCCACTATAGGCTTCGTGCCGTGGACCCGGGTGGAGAAGTCGGTGTTGGGCAGTGAATCGTTCACCCTGATCGTTCTTCTTGAGATGGGTCCCATGGTGAAGGGTGCCTGCGCCTTTGGCCCGGACGGCGTCATGTACGTCACGGTGACCGTGCTTGCATCGCTGCCAGGGTTCTCAATCATCAGGTACGTGGTGAAGCCCCATGCTGTAGATCCCTCCGACAGGAAATAGTCCGAAGCGGGGGCGGTTGCCCCAACCGAGTTGGAGCCTTCGCGGCGGTTGTTGCGGTACTGGCTGCTCTCGGCGATCACCGGCACGTCGGACGTGACTTGAACGGACGCGTCGCGAGAGCCGATGTCCGCGGCCATTGAGAAAGACGCGCGCGAGCACGCGGCCACCTTCTTATTGGCCACCTTTTGAAAGCCGTCCCGGGTCATGTACGTGAGGGTCACGTTGGCCTCCGTCGTGCCCGGGTTCTCCACGAGCGTCCAGGTCTCGAACCCCCATGCCGCGGAGCCTTCAGGCAGATACCACGTTGTCGAAGGCGACGTTACGCCTACCGAGGCGTGCGCCTCCGCAGACGGCGCTCCCTGGCCGGTCCAGGACATGGTGCGGTCCACAGCAATGCTATTCCCCTCAACGCACTCGACCATGGTGGAGAAGTCACTCGGCCCTCCCATCGCTGATTCGATGGCATCGTTTGCGATCGTAGTCTGGGAGAGAGCGGGCAGGATCAAGGTCTTTTCGGCCACCTTGCCGGAACCCGACGGTGCCGACTGGTTCAAGTACGTGACCTTTGCGTGTACCTCTTCCGCCTGTGGATTCTCAATCGTGATTCGCGTGTTGAACCCCCAGCCGGTGCTGCCTTCGGCAAGGTACCAGATGGGGGTCGTGACCGTGTAAGCCCCGGCCTTCGTAGCGCTCTGACCGTCGGGGTTCTGTATATAGACGTCCCAGGGACCGGGGTCCGCGTGAGAGAGGTCGAAGCTGCAGATCGCTTTCGTCGAAGACAGCACCTGCACGCTGGACGCGACGATGTCGGCCTGCCCCGTTTTCTTCAACTTCACCACGGGGGTGCCGTAGAAGTCGGCCCCGGTCAGGTCCGGCATCATCAGCGCGTTGCCGGCGGCGCCCGAGCAAGGAGCCATGGATGTCAGCGTTGGGGCCGAATGGTTGACTGTGAATCCGACCGCGTTGCTCGGGGTCCCTTCCCAGTCGTTTACCAAGAGGGGACCTGAGGTTGCGTTCCATGGGACGCTGGTGATTATCGAATCGTTGACCCAGCCGTCGACATGGGAGGCGACGCCGTTGAAAGTCACCCTGGTCGCCCTCCTATCGGTGCCGAAATTATTGCCGCTGATGACAACTGTATCTCCCGCCTTGCCCGAATTGGTGTTACATCCGGTGATGGAAGGCTTGTCGGAAGGCATGCTGGTTATCACCGCGCAGTTTCCGACGTAGCGCTTCACATACGCGTAGCTCATCCAGACGTATCCGTGCATGTCGCCGTTCCAGTCGGTTCCCCAGCAGTTCACCATCAGGAAGCCGCCCCGATGGTCGGCGTCCGCTCCAGCAGGGTTGATGTTGTCGTCGTAGCCGCAGAAGTCCACCTGGTGCCCGATGGTCGGCGGACCGGACGGTGTGGGGTCGTAGTAGTGGGTGTCCTGGCTGTGATCTCCGTGTTGACGCGGGAAATCAGAAAACGCGCTTATCCCGACGTCCAGCATGCGCCCACTGGCCAGCCAGGCCTTAGCCGCGGTGATCGTTTCGTCTGAGAGGGGAGTCGGCGGCAGGGTCTGCCCGTAGTTCCACACGTAAGTATATCCACCGATTCTGTACTGCTTGGCCGCTTCCATTTGAGCCGCAGTTGGGCGGCTGCTCTCAGGGAATACCGGATTATAAGGAATTTCAACAATGTCCACGTTCCCCGCTGTCACGAGTCCATCAATGGGGCCTCGCGAATCCCAGTTGTTGAAAGAAGACCCGAAAACGTGCCGCGGGTCGTTCAGGTCCCATTCCGGATGCAGGAAGTGCTTTACGTACTGGGTGAACATGTAGTAGTCGCCTGCCCAAAGCTGGCAGGTCTGGCAGCCGGGACCTATGTCCGTCTGGTCTCCAACGGGTGGCACCTCGCTCGAGAGGTCGACCGAAGAAGGCAGCTGTGACGTGCCGAGGCTGGGTGGGGATGCTGCTGTCGCAGGTGTGCCCTGAGCTGCCTGCCCGGCGGCTGCCACTGGCGCCATGCCGGTCAAGGATATCGCCGCGAGCAGAAGACCCGCCATGACAATGGAGATGAGCGCGCGCTTATACATGTCACCTTCCTGGAGATCAAGGGCTCAGGACCTGCGCGTATCAGCCGGCTCGGTGAGAACCGGTCTAGACACTTTAATGCAATTTGCTATAGAAGCACAGCAATTATGCAAAATAGGGGTCTGACCCCTGTTTTGCGTTCTTACTTGGCGCTGCTACTGCTGGCGGGCGGTGTCTTTTCGTACATTCCCGAGCCGAGCCACCAGGTGTCGTCGACCTTGTTGGCGTAGCCGAGCTTCGGCTCGTTGATGGTCGTTTTGGGATAAGGCCACGTGTAGCTGACCCAGCCGCCGCCGCTCTTCGCGACATCGATGAGCCGTTGGATCACTTTGACGCCGTTCGGGTCGGTCATATCGATGAGGT
>DATCGY010000319.1:0-8286 GCA_036508635.1 Candidatus Anoxymicrobiaceae bacterium | reverse complement strand
GTTGTCCAACTATCTCCTGCGCTTCGGGGACCGGGTGAGAATCGAGTCTCCCGCCGAGCTCAGGAAGATTGTGGAGGAAAAAGCCAGGGCCCTCTTGAAAGAATACGGCAGCGGCTAGGCGCGGGTTGCCGGCCGGTTGGTTCGATCTATCTATGGAGAAGCTGTGACTATCAAGATAATATCCGACATCCACGGAGCGTACCCGGCGCTTGCCGAACAGCTTGACCCGGATGACACCGCTATTCTTCTGGGAGACTACGTCAACCTCATCGATTTCCAGACTCTCGAAGGAATCCTGGCTGACGTGTACTCGCGAGAGGAGGTCGTCAGGGCGCTCTCGATCTTCGGAAAGAAAGACAGCGTGGACCGCGACGAGGCAAAGAAACTGATCCGTGATGTCGTTGTAAGCGACCCGGCGAAAGCCGCGCGTATCGGCGAGCTCGTCCTGGCGAGCTACGCGGAACTCTTTGCCAGCATCCCGTGCCGCGCCTACATGATCTACGGAAACACCGATAACCCGCAGATGGTAAGGAACCTCGCCGACGGGAACGTCGAGATCATCGAGACGGGCGTCGTCGAGATAGATGGGGAGAGGTTCGGGTTCATCTCGGGCTCTCCTCGCGGTCCTTGGACCGTAGGCCTTCCCGGCGAGATGGACATCGAAGAGTATGACAGGCGCGTGCGGCTTCTAGGGCCGGTCGACGTGCTCTGTACCCATTACCCTCCCGCGGTGCCCGATCTGACTTTTGACACTTACGCGGACCGTGACGAAGCCGGAAGCGTCGCGTTGCTGGACTATATTGAGGAGCATGAGCCGACCTACCATTACTTCGGGCACGTCCACCACCCGCGCGAGACCTCAGAGCGCCTCGGTTCGACCTGCCTCGTGAATGTCGGGTTCTTCCGCGAGCACAGAACCGCCCTTATCCATCCGGCGAGCTGCGGCCCCACTTAGAGAGAACAAGAAGATTGTTGTCTGGTTCTCCTACGTTTGGAACCTTTTGTTGCTTCACCGCCCAGGCTCGTCAACGGCGCTTGTGCCTTCTGAAGCCGAGCCCTGCCATCGACAGCAGGCTCATCATACCGGCAAGGACCACGATGCTCGCCCCGGCTCCCTGGCCGCATGCGTCGGTTATCGAGAAGCCTCCAGCGAGCTTCGCCTCCTGCCCATTCGGGTTCTTTACGATGAGGTTATATTTCCCCAGGGGCTGCCCGTTAAGGTTCAACTTGCAGGTGATCTGTGAAGGTGAGACAACGACATCGGTCGCGTTGATGACCGTCGAGGAGCGCTCGAGCCTGACAGTCGCGCCGGCAGCGAAGCCGCTGCCCGCGATCTGAGCGTCCACGACGAACAGGTTCGCGGCGCTGGCAGGCGCAACCGTGTTTATATTGAGGATCACGGAGCCGCCCCCGCCGTCGGTCGTGCGGAGAATAGTCCCTCCTTCTCCCACAGCCCAGGCGGTGCTGGCATCGACAGTCGAAACCGAGTACAACTCCGAGGAGCCCGTGGGGCGCTGGACCATCCACGTGACGCCCCCGTCGGAAGTCTTGAGAATGTACCCGCCCGCTCCAACGGCCCACGCGACGTTGGCGTCCAAAGCGGAAATGCATATTAGACCGGTAGCGTATGCGCCCAGGCCAAGGTCGAGTTTCTTGCTCCAGGTGACGCCACCGTCAACCGTCCTGAAGACCGTGCCGTTGGCCCCGCACGTCCAGGCGACGTTTTCGCTTGCCGCGGAGACACCGATCTGCCCGGGGTTGCCCGGGGTAGCCTGGGAAGCCCAGCTATTTCCTCCGTCGCCGGTCTTTAGAATTATGTTTGTTCCCGTGGGATTACTGGCATTGCTCGGCCCGACCACCCAGGCGACGTTCGCCGTCGGCGCGGCTACCTCGTAGAAATAGACCCTGTTGGCCGTATAGGAGGCCGCCCAGGAAGCGCCGCCGTCTGTAGTCCTTATCACCACCGAGTTCCAATCGGTAATGCCGATCGATGGGTTCCAGGTGTAGAAGCCGACCGCCCACGCGGTATTGGCATCGAAGGCGGTAAGTCCATTGATATTGCCACTCTGGTTCTGGAACTTCACAAGCCACGTCGTGCCCCCGTCAGTGGTCTTCAGGATCGTGCCGGGGTTAGCCGCGGCCCAGGCGGTTTTGGCGTCGATGGCTTTTACTCTGACGAAATCCAGTGACGAAGGAGTAGCCTGGGGCAGCCAGGTCGTGCCGCCGTCGGTTGTCTTCAAGATGGTGCTGTTATTACCTACTGCCCACGCGGTGTTCGCGTCGACAGCCGAGACACTGTAGAGCGCAACGGTTTTCCCCGATTGCTGGACCTGCCAGCCAGTAGCCGCCAGGGCACCCGGGCACGCCGCCAGCGCGATGGCTGCCGCTAGTAGCGCGACGAGCAGAGCCGTCGCTCGAAAACGCATGGCTTTTTTTGATCTCATCGTCCCCCAGCCTCCCCAAAGTACAAATGCATCACTTCTGTTGCCAGGATGAGTACTCGCTCGTGTTTGCCAAACAAAGAATATCTTCCGACGAAATACCATGTCAAGATTATATTCATCGGCGGGCCGCTACACCGCACGAAGACGGATATCTCCCCATCAACTTGAATTGTTTCGTGTTAGCTTTCGAGGAAGAAAACGGGGCCAGGTCTGGTATCTAAGACTAATCCGTCCTGGACGTGTCGCGCTCACGCTAACGCGTGGGTTGCCGCAAGAAGCGCGCCTGAGCAAGACAGAATCCAAATCAAGGACTAGAAGAACAGACCCGGCCCCGAGATTTTCTCAGGCTGTCTATTCGGTCACCTTGTAGACCATGTCGTGCTCGTGAGCGTGCGAATCGACCTTGATACCGACCGACTCACCCGGGCCTGCTTTGTCCACGGTGTCGTGCTCGATCTGCATCGAATCTATGCTCTGGGTCCAATCGGAGGTGTGCCCCTTGACGTGGATCGTGTCACCGACCTCCAGGTTCCCAGTGAGTTCGATCGCCGCAACTCCGATCTTGTTGAAGTAGTGTGCGATCCGGCCGATCTCTTGTTCCGGCATCTGACCCACCTTCCTTCGAAACCAGTTGCCACTGATTGGATTACTGTATCATGACGCCCTTTGCCCTACAATTCCGACGCGGCGATGCCCGGATGGCGTGGAGTCTAGGGGAAAATGTCACAGCGAGGTGATATAAAACGCGTAACATCCCGGAGGTGACGCGCTAGATCCTGGCGGGCAAGGTGAGCACGTACTTGTCTTTCATTCCCTGGGTGACCGTTATGTTGCCCGAGCTGTCGATGGCCAGCGCCTCGTAGCCCGGCTGTGTCTTCATGTACTCGAGGCCGGCCTGCATCCCTTTCATGAATGGTACCTTGCACAGGATATCCGCGAGCGTGGCATCCGGCCCCACTACCGTCGTGCTGATCACTCCCGTTGGCTGACGCCCGGTCTTGGGGTCGAAAATATGACAGTAACGTATCCCATTGCGGATGAAGTACCGCTCGTAATCTCCCGAAGAGTTGATGAACGCGTTCTCGGCCTGAAGCTCGCCGACGAGCGCTCCGCCCTCCGACCTGGGGTGTTTTACACCAATTACCCAGAGCTTGCCGTCGGCACGCCGGCCGACAGCCCCGACCGAGCCCCCGAAGTTGATGAGCGCGCTCTTGACACCGCGCTTCGTGAGGAGGTCGTACATCTGCTTTACGGCGTAACCTTTGGCCACTCCACCAAGGTCGATCGCCATTCCTTTTTCCGGCAGGAAGACCGTGCCGTTTGCCTGGTCCACGACCACTTTCTGGTAACCGACCAGCTTGAGAGTGTTGTCTATCTCCGCCTGGGAGGGGATGCGGTACTTCTGGTCGTAGAAGCCCCACAGCTTCACTATGGGCGCCACGGTTATGTCGAACGCGTCGCCGGTGTCAGCGCCGTATTTTAGCGACGTCTGTATTAGGTACATGGTGTCGCTGTTTACCTTGACCGGTGCGATACCGGCGTTCGCGTTTACGCGATATATATCGCTCGCCCGCTTGAACATGCTCGTATGTGACTCGATCTTGCGAGCGAGCGCGATGGCCGCGTCGGAGTCCGCTTTTGCCTGGTCGCCACGACCCTGGATCGTGATGTCGAGGTTGGTGTCCATGGCAAAGACTGTCGGGGAGTGGTACGTATCCTTAGGCTCTCCCGACCCGCTCCCGCGATTCGACATGAACACCACGAGTACGACGGCACCCGCGGCCAACAGCGTTATAAGGATTATGTTGATGAAGCTCTTTAGTTTTTTCATTATCTCTGAATCTTCGCTATTATACTCAAGATTCTCTAGTGACACCTTGCCACACGATAATTCGACGTTCGTGACGAGTGCCTGGCTCCTGCGATGTGCTCTTGGCAAGGGCCACATTCATGTCTGGCCGAAGAATAGATAATGATGAAGCACAACAAGGTCTCTTTGGAATCGAAGAAACCGGGGCGACCGGCCCTTGCGAGACCGATCCGGGGCACCATCGCCATAATCCTGATAGCCGTGGTTGCCTTGGGTTCGGCCTCTTGCGCAAAGAAGCCCGCCACGAAGCTTAAGAGATATCCTGTCAAGGCGGTAGCCGTCCAGGCGCAGCCGTCATTCGACCTGCGCCTCGCGGGTGCCGACGCGTGGCTTTCGGCGAGCCTTGGCACACCGCTCTTGGAGGGCGACACCGTCTGGTCGGCTGCCGGTTCGGACCTCTTCTTCCTGCTTGGCAATGGTGCAAGGATGGCCGTACCCGACGCATCGGACTTCAGGTTGGGTGCCGAAAGCGGCTCCGAGCGGGTACAGCTCTCACGAGGGCAGGTGGCTCTTGATATGGTTGGCGATTCGGGCCCATTTGTAAGTACCCCGGCGGTAGCGGTGAGCGGCTCGGGCGGTGGCACATCGGGGGCGAGCTTTTCCGTGAAGGTGGCTCCTGGAGGAGCGACCGAAGTGCTCGTCGCCGGCGGCAACGCCGTAGTCGAGAACGGCGCCGGAAAGATAACCGTTCCGGCAGGCGCAAGGGCCGTGGGCGAGCCCGGAAAGGCTCCAGTGAGGGCCCAGGACAACGCCGGAGCGGCCCAGGTGGCATTCCCTGCCCCGGAGTTCTCCTCGCTGGTAGACCTGCAGGTGACCCGTTACTTTCGCAACGAGGCAACGCGGGACGCGGCGGAAGATGATGCAAGGGGCAAGCTCGCGGCGGCTCCCGACGACATCTGGTCACACCTCAATCTCGGCAGGGCTCTCGTTGACTCCGGTAATCTGACCGACGCGCGCACCCAGTTCGACCAGGCTCTCGAACAGGACGCGCAGTCCTCGCAGGCGTTCGAAGGGCTGGGGCGGATAGGCCTCCTGGAGCGCAAATGGAAAGACGCCACAGACGCATTTACCAACTCGTGGCGCGCGGACCGCAAGTCGACCGACGCGGTCTTCGGGATCGGGCAGGCCGCCCTTGGCCAGGCCGATCTGCGCGAGGCCGAGAGATGGTACAAGCAGAACCTCGAGATGGCGCCGGGATCCTCAAACGCCCTCGTCGGCCTGGGCATCGTCAAGATCCTTCGTCAGGACCTCTCGGCCGCCGCCGCCAACTTGAAGCAGGCTGTTGGGAACGACCCGTCGAACTCCGGGGCGTACCCGGTGCTTGCAATGATAGATGCGCTCCACGGAGACCTCCGCTCTGCGCGGGCGGACATCCAGAAAGCTATGGACGCCGATACTACCGATGCGGAGTCCCGCATCGCGCTGGGCATAGTGATGATGAGGCAGGGTGAGCTCGACCTGGCCCTGGCGGCGTTCAAGGGGCTGACAGATTCGGAGGAGCCGGCATTCATGTCGGTTGGGTATCAAGACCAGGGAGCCGTCCAGGAGCATAGTGGTAAGATGCAGGCCTCCCTCGACGACTGGACGAAAGCCCACGACCTCGCTCCCGAACGGCAGTCTCCGCTGATAGACATTGGAGAGGCTCACGAGTATCTCAAAGATTATGACGCCGCCGCCGCGGCGTTCGCTCAGGCGGTAGCCGCGGACCAATATTTCTGGTATCCACACGAGTGGCTGGCTCGTGCATACCTGGCCAAGAAAGAGTACAACGAAGCTATGACCGAAGCGCAGGCCGCAATCACTCTCAACCCCTCGGCATGGGTCGCGCACCTGGTGCTCGGGCTGGCGCTGGACGCGACGGGCGCCAAGGCACAAGCGAAGTCCGAGCTCGCCCTTGGGCACAAGCTGCAGCCTTCCGGTCCAACGTCGGCGTCTGAGCGCACTCTTCTTCAGCCGGGTCTCTCAGCCCCGGCTACAGGCGGCCTGTAGACCCCGCCCTCAAGTGTTTGGGCTCAAGCCCGGGTCCTTCTTCTCCCTTCGAGGGAATCCGTCAAACAAACACGAGGGCGATGGAGGCGAGGATGAAGGCAGTGGCGAGGAGGGTTTCGACGGCACCGATCTTCATGGGGTAAAGGCGTGTTCTTACCGTGCCGCTGTTGTAGGAGCGGGCATCCATAGCCACCGCCAGTTCGTCCGCGTCGTGGAAGACTTTTACGAAGAGCGGCACGAGCACAGGCACCATGTCGCGGACACGTCTTAGCACGTTGGCAGATTCAAAGTCGGCTCCCCTGGCCATTTGAGCCCTGACGAGCTTGCTGCTCTGGTCGAGCATCTTCGGTATGAACATCAGCGTGATGCTCACCACGGTCGTGATGCGGGAGACGGGGATCTTGAGGTGCTCGAGGGGGTGCAGGAGAGACTCGAGCCCGTCCGCGAGCTTGAGCGGGGGGGTTGTCATGGTCAGTGCGGCGAGCAGCACGACCAGCAATACGACGCGGCCTGAAAATACGATTCCGTTGAAGAGCCCCGTGTCTGTCACGCTCAGGAAACCCCAGTGCCAGAGGACTTCCCCAGGGGTGAGGAACACCTGCAGCAGGAAAGTGATCACAACGATGACCCACACCGTTCTGAGCGACTTGAGCACAGGGAGCAAGGGAAGCCGTATGGCGATGAGTACCGCGAACAGGAAGATGGCGTAGAGAAGCAAAGCCCACCCGCCGTATACGAAAACCAGCACTATCGAAGCCACGGCGGCGATGAGCTTCAGGCGAGGATCGACCTTGTGTAGCGCGGTGTCCACCGCCAGGTACTGACCGATGGTGATGTCTTTACCGACCACGGTTCGCCTCCCTGTGCGCCGCGATTGCCGTAGCCAGCACGCGGGGGTCCGCCGGGTCTTCAAGCGAGATGCCGGAGGAGAGCAGCTCCCTGGCGAGGATGCCCCACTGTGGAAGCTTCATACCCAGGGCGTTGATGTCGACGTCACCGGACAGCAGGTCGGCTCGCTCTTCGAACCTCTGAAGCTTTCCTCCATCGATGATCGTGAAGCAGGTGGCCAGCGGCCAGATGTCCGACAGCTCGTGCGTCACCACGATGATTGAAGCTCCCGCGTCTTCCCGGTAACGCAACAGCGCCCTCTTCAGGTGTTCCCTACCCTCGTAGTCGAGCCCGATGAAAGGCTCGTCGAGCAGGAGGACCTCGGGCCGCAACGCCAGGACCCCGGCGAGAGCCGCTCGTCTCTTTTCACCCTCGGAGAGCGAGAACGGTGAACGGTCACCGAGTTTCTCGAGACTCAACCCGACGAGCTCGGCCGCCTTCTCGACGGCATCGGTGAGCTGCTCTCCCCTGAGCCCGTGGTTTCGCGGGCCGAACGCGATGTCTTTACGTACCGAATCGGCGAACAACTGATCTTCGGGTGATTGGAAGAGAAGCCCTGTCTTGCGACGGAACTCCCGCAGGTCCCCTCGCTCGTAGACGGATTCTTCACCGTAGAGCACCCGGCCGGATGTCGGGGCCAGGAGCCCGGCACAGACCTGGGCAAGTGTAGATTTCCCCGAGCCGTTGGCGCCCGCCACGCAGAAGATGTCCCCTGGCGACACCTCCAGGTTGACTCCGCCCAGGGCGGCCGCTTCCTGGCGACCGGGAAGAGGGTAGGAATATGAGATCTCCTCGAGCCTCAGGCGTAGAGCCACGCCAGCAACTCCTTTACGTCCAGGACTTCGGGCACAACGTGCCCCAGCTTGCCGAGCTCATATGCCACGACCGTCACGGCGAGTGGGTCCAGCCCCATGGAGCGGACGCGCGATGGGTCCGCAAGGATACCGGCCGGCGTCCCGCGAGCTATGACGGCTCCGGCATCGAGCACTATGACCTCGTCCGCGAGGGCGGCCTCTTCGAGGAAGTGGGTCACATGCACGACCCCGATTCCCATGCCCCGCAGTTGTTCGAACAGCTCGAGTACCCTTGTCCTTG
>DATCGY010000318.1:0-4105 GCA_036508635.1 Candidatus Anoxymicrobiaceae bacterium | reverse complement strand
CCTGAAAGACAACCCGCTCTAAGCCATCTTCAACCAGGGTTTTGTGGCATCTACAATCATTCAGTCTTCCTGGCACACACGCCTGACATCATGCAGCACGCCACAGCGATTTGAGTCCATCCGCCGGGATCTCAAGGTTCTGCTACCAGTCCAGACAATTCAGACACTCCAGCACCTGCGCCAGATTCAAGCAGATCGCTGAACCAGCGCGATGCCGTCCGACGGAATTCTGTGTTGCGATGTAATATGCCGCGGGTGTGCCTTTTTCGGAGCGTTTCAGGGCGGAGAAAAAGGCATGCCCAAGCGAGGATCTCCTATGTTCCCAAGTGCTCTTGCCGTATAACAGCGTGCCGGCTCATACTCCAGCCCGTGGATTAGGGTTTCGACCGCCCCTGGATCTGATACAAAAGGGGATAATCGTTTAGTTATATTTGAGATGCTATAATCGAAGTGCTAGTGATAGGTATGGGAGAAGAGGCCGTTGCTCGAGAGCGGCTTCTTCTCTTTTATACTTGGATCGCTCGGACAGCCTCACAAACACGATTGAAGTGGCTCAGGCCTCCAGCTGGGCCGACGTGACTTCTTCTTCCGGCTTAGCTGTTGGCCGCGAACTCCGCGGTCCCGTCTCCTTCACGAAGAATATGACGGCAAGCAGGGCGGCCAGGCCGAGCACGGCCAGGAAGATCAGGCCCAGGCGATAGTCGACTTTGCCCAGCGTTGTCTTCTTGAAGACCTCCATGAGCAGGGGCACAAAGGTCGACCCTATGCTGCCCACGGCGAGCAGGGTCCCCACCGCCGTGGCGGCCAGCCTCGGGCCGATCTCACTCATCTCCCCCACCATGGTGAAGGTGATGGGGAGCGCGGGAAGCAGGAAGAATCCCAGCAGCAACCCGGAGGAGACGTCGACCGTCTTGTTGCCGACGTAGGCTATTATCAGGGTCGTCGGTATGGCAACCGCGCCGGCGACTATCAGGAACGGCTTGCGCAGTCCGAGTTTCTCGGACACGGGCGGAAGGAGCCCGGCGCCTACGATGCCCCCCACGGTGATGACAGCAGCAACGATGGAAGCGAGACTTGTACTGAAACCGTGGAAACCTATGATCTTCTCCATGGTCACAGTAAGGCCGATGTAGATACCGTAGCCCGCCAGGGAGACCACGCACAGCGCGCGGAAACTCGTAGAGCGCATCAGGATGGGGAACGAATCTCTGAGCGGGATGTTCTCCTCTTCCGGGATCGGTCCGGCCGGCGTAGGTGGCTCTTCCTTGACGAGCACGTAGAACAGCACGCCGGCGACAACTGTGGCGATCCCTACCACCAGAAGCACCCGGTTGAGACCGGCCTGCGCGACGGCCCGTGGCGCGGTCTTTGATACATTAGCCACGATGGTCACCAGCGGCAGGCCGATGGCCGTTCCCAGGTACATCATCATGGTGGTCAGTCCGTTGCCGAGCGCCCTCTGCTTTTCCGGGTACCACTTGATAGGCATTTTGGAGAGGTTGGCCAGGGCGAACGCCGACCCTATGCCCCCGAGTACCTGCATGAAGAGGAAGACCCAGTACTGGCCTGTCCCACTCGATATCACGTGGGGGGTTATCGCCTTGACCACACCCGCGACCATCAGCATGGCCACGCCCAAGCCTGCCGAGAACTTCCAGCCCTGGTTGTCGGAGAGCGACCCCGCGAACGTGGAGACAAAGATGAACATGAACGGTCCAACCAGCGCCAGGAGGCGCACCGCTGTGGTGCCGAGCCCGAGCGCGTGCTGCACCTGGGTCTCGATGGGTGCGAAGCTGATCCACAGCCAGGCCTGTACCAGCAGGATCAGGCCGAAGACGACGGTCACCACCCAGCGGTAACCATACACCTTGTACTCAGTTTCCTCGGAAATGGTACTCACCTCCACCATGCTTTTCTGCCCGGGGTCTGACACCTTGTGTGAACCGACCTTTCTCATTCCAGATATGTTTTCAAGTCGAAATCTCCCGGTCAACGCTTTGCCTGAAAAACAGATCTTCCCCGTTCAGAGTTCGAGTTCGTTGAGGTAGACCTCGCGGTTCTCGCGCGCGGAACGCATCATGGCCAGAGCGAACTTCAGGACCTCTCTCCCCCGCGCCCCGCTAAGGTGCGGCTCGGTGTCGTTCAGTATGCAGTCGATGAAGTGGTGGGTCGAGTCGTGGAACGAGTCCCCCCAGTCCTGCCGCATGTCGTCGTACTTCGTGAGCTTGCCGTCTTTGTACATCATCACCGCCGGCACCTTCAGCATGTCCGCGGTGCACTTCATGACCCAGATCACGCCCTTCTCGCCCGTGAGCTCGAACCTCTCGTCGACCGCGTAGTACTTGCTCTCTATAAAGATGTCCTTGCAGAGCATGGAATCGCATACACCGAACAGGTCCTGCTCGCCCTTGTACCGCCAGGCGACTACCCCCGGCGCATCGACGGCTATCCCGGGGAGCACCTCCTTCGAGCCGATCCATGCGAACACCTTCTCGACCTCGCCGAGAAGGTCGATGGCGACCGACCACTTGTGGTAGCCGTCGTCCCAGAGGCACGGGCCTCCGCCGCACATCTCATCGACGATCCGCCACGCCCAGGACTCGAGCGGTACCTCCCAGCCGCTGGGAGCCAGGCTCGACGCCAGCTTGTAGCGGAACGCCACAGGGTCGCCGATCTCCCCCGCTTCGAACAACTCCTTTGCCCTCAAGTACGGCGGGTAGAAGACGAAGTTCTCGAAGACCTTGAACTTGGTGCCGGCCTTCTCGGCGGCGGCCAGCATGTCGTCCATCTCCTCCAGGTTTATCGCCGGTGGCTTCTGCAGGCTCACGTGCTTGCCCGCGGCGAGAGAGTCCAGAACCATCTGCTTGTGAAGGTAATGCGGGGTGAGGACCTCGACAATGTCCACCGCCGGGTCGTCGAGCATGTCCTTGTGGTCGAGGTACGTTTTCGCAGGACCGTATTTGGCGTACTGGTCGGCCCTCTGACGGACCTTCTCTTCGCTCACATCGCAGAAGGCGGCCAACTGCACGTCGTCGCGGTCTAGATAGCCGAGGATGTTGAGGTCGAGTATCCTGCCGCATCCGATGAATCCAACGCCGAGCTTGGACACGAGGCCTCCTTTCGGAGAGCGCGGAACGCGCCCCTTCGACCGCTACCTATAATCTGACATTCCCTATTCCCAGCCGTCGACGCCATCATTATACCCGTCTGAAGGCGATTTCCGAGGCGCAATCCCGCTCGCGGCTCTTTTTCTCGAAGTCGCCGCCTGCCGCGTGCAGTTCGAGGCCTTCTTAGGTGACATTTGAGGACCCCCGGCCCAGAGCATTTGTTTGACCCGATATCCTTCATATGCCGCCTCCAACACCGTGGTATTACCATGAATCGCTCCTTTCCGGCACGGCCGACTGAATTCTGTGGCACGCTCGACGACCGGCACCTTCGCGTCACCTCCAGGCCTCGTGTTTTCCCGTCGTCCGGAGACAGTTGTCCCACATGTGGATTTATCATTCTTCATGCCCTCACCTTTCACAAGCTCAAGGCGGGTGCTCTCGCGCATGCCCTCCCCAGGCGATGTATCTTGGAGAGTATCGACCGGAACAGCTTCTCGGGAATAGCAACTTCAGCCATCTGGAAGACGGTCATCCTTGAGTGGGAGACGATCTTTGCCCCGATCTTCACCAGCTTGAGCTGTATGCTGGACAGTGACCAGTGGGACACCTCACTCGGTAGCGCGAAGCGGCGCATGAAGTTGCCCAGGTTGTACGCCAGCACGAACAGCGCGAGGCGCACCCGGTTTGACACATACTTCGCACACGAGAGCCTCGTCCAGGTGAGGGCATTTTTGCCCTCCTTTATCCATTGTTCACAGGTTCCTTGCTTGTTGTAGAAGTGGACCACGGCTTGGGGTGGGGACGACATGTTGGTGACGATGAAGCCTATGCGGGGGAACAACTCTCCCTGATGCCACTCCACCTTGGCGACGACCCTCCTCGGCTTCTTCCAGGAGGCCGCGCGGTAGGAAAAGGCATGGAAGTAGACCTTCGGCTTTGCAGAGGGCCTTCCCACCGGTCTCGTCATGAGGTGGTCTATCTCCCGGTAGAGGTTG
>DATCGY010000317.1:0-4141 GCA_036508635.1 Candidatus Anoxymicrobiaceae bacterium | reverse complement strand
TAACCTCTCGCTCAACGAGCTCGCCATACGGACCGCGACCGAGATCGGTGCGATAGACTCAAAGGCCGCGCGTTGGATATCCACCAATGCCCTGAAAGAACTCGAGAGCGAAGCGGTCCAACGAAGGCTCTCGGGCGGCTGACCCTCCCTATCCCTCAAAGCGTCGACGCTTTTCCCACATATACATCCCCGGCATCCCGCAAGGTTTCCAGCCCCGGCAACGAAATAGTTGATTGAGTTGATCGCCGTAGCGACCGAAAACCGCCGATGCTGTGAGTCGCGCGCAAGGGAAACCGGGCCGCCGGTCATGGATGAAAGGAGGCCTCGGTTAAAGGAGAGAGATGCCGGCAAGCGCCACGAAGACATTTACAAAGAGGTTCACCATCAAGGCGGTGCCGCCTTTCGACTTCGACCTGTCAGCACGGATCTTCTCGCGGGGCGACCCACAGTTCCGCACATACGAGGACGGGAGGTCCTGGCAGCTCATCAAGATTGGCAGGAAACCGGCGCTCTGCGTGATTCGGTCCACTGGTTCCGTCGAGGAACCGGAGCTCCGGGTGGAGCTCAAGACGGTCGAGGAGCTGTCTCCCTCGGATGTCACGAAGGCACGCGCCATGGTAAACAGCATGTTCAACCTGGATATGGACCTCAAGCCGTTCTACAAAGCCGTGAAAGGCGACCCTGTCCTGTCGGGGCTCGCCAGGAGGATGTACGGGCTCAAGAGCCCGACGACCCCGACGGTCTTCGAGGCCCTGGTCGGCTCGATCGTCGAACAACAGATATCGCTGATAGCGGCGCATGCGATGCAGAGCAGGATGATAAAAGAGTTCGGCAGCCCGGTGACAATCGAAGGCACCACATATTACATGTTCCCAGCGCCCGAGAAGCTGTCCGCGGCACGGATCGAGGAGCTGAAGTCGTGCGGGCTCTCGACGAGGAAAGCTGAGTATATAAAGGACGTGGCGATGCTTGTCGCGAGCGGAAACCTCGACCTCGACAAGTTCGAGGGTTACGACGACATCGAGGCAATCAGGGAAGAGCTGTCCTCGATAAGGGGAATCGGGCGTTGGACCGCCGAGATGACGATGATCCGCGGGCTTCACAAGATGGACTCGATCCCCGCCGACGACATCGGATTGCAGGCGAGGATCTCCTATTTCTATGGAAGAGAACACCGGGTCTCGAGCGGCGAGCTCCGCGAGATCGCCGAGCGTTGGGGGAAGTACAGGGGTCTTGGAGGGTACTACCTCATCATGGCCCACCACCTCGACCTCGAGCGCGGCGAGGGGTTTAACGACGACCGCGCGGCCCGTGCCCGTACCCCGAAGAAGCCCGCCGCCAGACCGCCTCGCGAGCGGATAATAATGGACTGACCGGGCCGACAGGAAAGCAATGTCTAATGGTGAATAAAGGCAGAGCAGGCCGGATGGCGGCCGGGCCGAGTGAAATGATGTAGAATTACCGAGCGTAAAACACCGGTTGCTCGGAGGAAAGGCGGAGTAACGTGGTTAAGTGCGACGTCCTTGATGAGTTCGCCTCTCATGTAAAGAAAGACCTTCGGGGCAAGCTCAAAGACAAGTTCACATCACAGGGCTTGGACCGAGGGCAGTTTGTGTTCTTCGAGGGCGACGAGGCCGCTTCGCTCTACGTGATCGAATCCGGCGTGATAGAAGCCAACGTCGTCCACGGGGACGGTAAGGTCTATATCTTCCACTTTGTCTTTCCCGGAGACATCTTCGGTGAGGGCACGATGTATGGCCAGGAGTACTACCCGTTCTCAGCAGTTGCTCGCAAAGAGGCTCTCATCTGGAAGATCCCCCGGGACGACCTTCTCCCGATCATCGAAGCGGACCCGGCATTCAATGCGTACCTCTTCCAACAGGTCGGGCGAAAGCTCGACTCCTCGTACACCAAGGCCAGGTGCATAGCCGGAGAGAGGGTCGAGAAACGGGTGGCATGCATCCTGCTCAAGACGCTCGACCAGCACCATGGTATCTACAACTGCGGGGAACAGGTAGATACGCCGCTCACCAACCGCGACATCTCGGGGCTTATCGGCTCCACCGAAGAGACAGTGTCGCGCGTGATGAGCCGGCTGAAAAAAGAAGGCATCATCGGGCTGCAGGACAAGCAACTGGTGGTGCTCAACAGGGAAGCCCTCATGGGGTACTTCGAGTCGATGTAAGCCTTTTCAAGGAGACGAAATGCCCGAAGTTTACCTTGACCATTACGCCGCTTCACCGGTTCTCCCGGAAGTAGCGGACAGCATCAAGCCTTACCTGTTGCAGGATTTCGGAAATCCATCCTCGCTTCATTCCTGGGGCGACTCCGCGAGGCAGGCCGTCGAAGTCGCCAGGGAGCGAGTGGCCGCCCTGATCGGCGCGAAGCCCGAAGAGATCATCTTCACCTCCGGGGGCACCGAGGCTAACAATACCGCGGTAAAAGGAATCGCGTGGGCTTCCCGCAAGAAGGGCAGCCACGTCGTCGTCTCGGCCATCGAGCACTTCTCTGTGCTCCACGCGGCGCGCACGCTCGAAAAGTTCGAATTCGATGTAACCGAGGTGGGAGCTGACAGGCAGGGGCTCGTAGATCCTGAGGAAGTGCGCGGAGCTATACGCGACGATACAGTGCTCGTATCGGTAATGGCGGCCAACGGAGAGATAGGCACCATTCAGCCGATCCGTGAGATAGCCGCGATAGCGGCGGAGAAAGGCGTTCCCTTCCACACCGACGCGGTCGCCGCCGCGGGATATATTCCACTCGACGTCTCCGAGATGGGCGCATCAGCGATGTCGATCTCATCAGACATGCTTTACGGACCGAAGGGCGTCGGGGCTCTCTGGGTCAGGAAAGGTCAGCGCATCATGCCCCTGCTCGACGGCGGCGTGCAGGAAGGCGGGCGCAGAGGAGGCACCGAGAACGTTCCGGGGATTGCAGGCATGGGCAAGGCCGCCGAGCTCGCGGCACGCGACCTGGAATCGAGGGCGGCTTACCTGAGGGCAATGAGCTCTTCGCTCCTGGAGAAGCTGCCGGCGGCGATACCGAGGCTGCATATCACGGGCCATCCAAACCCCGAGATGAGGCTCCCATGGAACGCGAGCTTTACAGTCGAGTTCATCGAAGGCGAAGGAATGCTCCTCTTCCTCGACCAGAAAGGAATCGCCGTTTCGAGCGGCTCCGCATGCACCTCGAGAGCGCTGAAAGGATCCCACGTGCTCTCCGCATGCGATATTCCAGCGGAGATAGCCCAGGGCTCGCTGCTGTTCAGCTTCGGGCTCGGAAACAAGCCGGAGGACGTTGATTACGTCGTCGAGACCCTGCCGCCCATTGTGGACAGGCTTCGGCAGATGTCACCACTCTACGATAAGTTCCTCAAAGCGGGAGGTGGTTAAGATAGCCCAGTACAGCGATATCGTGATGGACCATTTCATGAACCCCAGAAACGTGGGTGAGATCGAAAACCCCGATGGGGTGGGAGAGGTCGGAAACCCGGTCTGCGGCGACATGATGACCTTCTATATAAAGGTCGGCGACGACGACCGGTTGGAGGACGTCAAGTTCAAGACGTTCGGGTGTGGAGCCGCGATCGCCGTCTCGAGCATGGTCAGCGAGATGGCAACGGGAAAGACGTTGGACGAAGCAGTTGAGATAACCCGTAAAGACGTGGCCGAGCAGCTCGGCGGGTTGCCCGAGAACAAGATGCACTGCTCTAATCTCGGGGCCGACGCGCTCCACAAAGCTATCGAAGATTACAGGAGCAAGAAGACAGCACAGAAGGAGAGCTGAGCATGGGTGAACCACGTGAAGACAAGGCCGATATGTGCCGCTGCCCCTACTGTGACGTCGAGATCGAAGTAAGGGAAGTGTCGGTGATCTGCACGGCGTGCAGGACCGTCGTCATCGAATGCGTCCACTGTGGCGAGCCGGTCAGAGAAGGTGTTGATATGTGCCCGCACTGCGGTGAACCTCCGAAATAGTCCGTAGCCCGCACGATACCCTGCGGGATGCGGCGCAAGGAGCCTTTATGAGCGACCCCGAAAAGATGACGATAATCGTATTCAGCGACGATCTGGACCGGGCCCTGGCCGCGTTCAACCTGGCCAACACAGGGGCCTCGTTTGGGATGGACGTCACGATGTTC
>DATCGY010000316.1:0-11893 GCA_036508635.1 Candidatus Anoxymicrobiaceae bacterium | reverse complement strand
CGAAGTCCTTCTTGCCGATCCGCAAGAGCCTCAGCGAAGTCGTTATGGTGGACATGAGGTTGCCACTGGTGAGCATCGCGCCCTTTGGGAAGCCGGTCGTACCTGACGTATAAAAGATCGCGGCGACTTCGTCCGGCGCGAGGTCCGCGGGCTCGACCCAGACGTCCTCGGAGATACCTTCCCCCAGCCGGTCGACGGATTCGAATCCGTCAGGAACGCGCTCTTCGTCGGCGACCATCACCCAGTGCTCAATGCCGGGAACGTACTCTTTGTCGCGGATGTTCATCGCGAAGAGCTCCGGCTCGGTGATCAGGACCTTCGCGCCACAGTCGGAGACGATGCGGGTCACCTCCCTTGCTTTCAACATGAAGTTCAAGGGGACGATCACTGCTCCGAGGCGCGCGGCCGCCGTAAAGACGAGGCCCATCTCCGGGAGGTTGGTCAGCAGGACCGCGATCCTGTCGCCGCGGCGTATTCCGAGCCGGTCGCGCATCGCGTGTGCGACGCCGTTGGTCAGCTTGAGTATCTCGTTGTACGTGATCTCTTTCTTGGAAGAATCGATTCCGAGGCTGCGGTCCAGTATCGGATAGCGAAACGTTACCTCGCGAGTTACGAAGACCTTGTCCCCGAACTTCCTGGCGGAACGGTCCGCGAGGTTCGCGACCGTCAGGGCTTTGGGCATCATGCACCCCCTGGGAGGGGCCCGGCGCAATGTGCCGGGCCGGGTTATCGTTAGTCGCGGTTTACATCAGGGAGTTGAGGCTCATCGCGAACATCATGTCGCCGTCGATCTTCATCTTTCCGCTCATGAAAGCATTCATACCGTCGAGTTCGCCCTTGACGATAGACATCCAGTCGTCAACGGCGCAGCGGAATGTGACCTCGGGCTTCTCAGCGCCGTTGAACACTATCTTGAGAGCGACGTTATCGCCATCGGAACGGGCGAGGTCGAGCGCCAGTGTTCCGGCCGTGGACAAAATTCGCTCGTACATACCGCGGTTCGCGATGCGTGCGGCATCCGTGAACAGCTCCATTGCCCCGGCCAGCTTGCCTGTCACGGCCTGGCGCCAGGTGTCCTCGGTCAGGAAGATGTTGACGGTGGGGGAGTCGACGGGGCCGGTGACGACCTTGACGTCCTTTGCGTCGGTGATGAGCACGCTGTACGTCTGTGCCGTGCCGTTCTGGATGTTGAAAGAAAGCGCGAAGCGCGTTCCTTCCATCCCACTGATTATCACTGTGTTGATCTGCTCGGCGAAGATCTGGGGGACCAACTCCTCGAAATACTGCTGTACGGACACGTCTTCTTTGACTTCCATGGTACCGCCTCCCACTTAATAGACCGACACGTCGGTCTATTGTAAACTTGAATTTCGAGGAGTGTCAACATTCCGTAGAAACAAGGGTTGTAACGGGTCGATCCCGGGGTCGCGCACCCGCATGAGCGCCGGATCGGTACTTAAAAGATATAATTGTTTAGATGGTCCTCGCGTTGCTGCGGCGATTCGCGGGGCACTGTCGATACCGTGGTGGCCGAGTGCGACAGGATGTCGGTGGGTTTATGGCACAAAAACGAAGAATACTTCCACCGGACGAGAGGAAGAAGGAGATTCTCGATGCCGCGACCGAGATATTCTCTTCGAAAGGCTACAGGGCTGCATCCGTAACGGACGTGCTCGAGCGAGCCGGCATCGCGAGAGGCACTTTTTATCACTATTTCGAATCCAAGAAAGACGTGTTCCTGGAACTCATCGAGTTCTACTTCACGGAGTTTGAAAAGGTGCTCGAAGAATGCCACATAGAGCTTATGAGCGCGCTGGACGCGGGCACGAGTCCACTCGAAGCCTGGAAAGACTATTCGTTGCGCGTCCTGCATTACCACAGCGAGAATCCGGAGCTGACCGTGCTCATATACAGGGAGGCAATGGGCCTCGATGAGCAGTTCTTCTACAAGGCCGACGAATTCTCCGACCTGGGGACGAAACAGATAGCAGCCGACCTCCAGGTCATGATCGACCACGGCTATATGCCTCAGTGCGATGTCGATTTCGCGGCGGCTATCGTCGCCGGTGCTACGGTGAACATCATCCTCGAATATATCGTCCGCCGCGGTACCAAAGACCTCGAATCCCTCGCCTGGCAACTCGCCCTCAATCAAGTCAAAGCCCTCGCCCCACCCTTCACCACCTGAGACCTCGTTCCCTCGAGCCCCCCAGCTTGAGCCGGGCCTCCAGACCAAACACTTGAGGGCGGTCTCTTAGGCCGCCCGGACCCGGGCCTGGAGAGACCCGGCTCAAGCAGCAAGAACGCAGTGCAGATCATCGACGATATGGGAGACAACCCGTACTTCGTGCAATACGAGAACAACATGTACGCGCACTACGAGGTCGTGTACCATACGACCACAGGAACGAGAAACACCTCGAAGGCAGCAGCAACATCACAATGGATTTCATCATCGGGGCCATAGAACTATGCATGGAGCCCGGGTTCGGAACGCTGCCGCCCGCGCGCAAGACGCCCACGCGCAAGATACTGAGCCCGCTGACGAGCAGCACAACTACTGGCAGAAGAAGTTCTCCGAAGCGTTCGACCCGGACCAGGGTTCGGACAAGGGCTTCTACACCGACGAGACGGAGTTCGATTTCAGCGAGATAGCTCCCGAGAGGGTCGCGAAGCCGGAGCGTCTCGTCAAGGAGCGCGCCTGGACCGAACTGGGGCCGCCCGAGTAGGAGTCCAGGACATCGCTGACCCCAAGAAAGATATGATGAGGAACGCCATGGGCAGGGTGCTCGAGACCGAGCTCAGGGCCGGGCACGGGAAGCTGATCCAGTACTGAAGATGGACCGAAGGGCGCGTCGTGGGCCTGGTGAGCCCCCGACATATGCGCCAGGGACTCAAGCCGACGAGGGCGGCTGCGATCGAATGGAGGAAATGTCTTGGTATACGAATCGGGGATCCTGGTCCTCGGGGAAGTTGACGACAGCGGAAAGCTCGCATCGTCCACGCGGGCGCTGTGCGGCCTGGCCAACGGGCTGGCAGTATCGCTCGGCGCGGAAGTTTGCGCGGCGCTCCTGGGTAGTGGCGTGCAAGACGCGGCCGAAGAGCTCGCGGCATGCGGCCCTGCCCGGGTGTTAGTGGCCGAGGATGAAACGCTGTCTGTGTACAACCCCGACATACACTTACCGCTGATCAAGTCTTTGTGCGAGAGTGAGGGCCCACGCGTCGTGCTCGTCGCGCACTCGACGATGGGGCAGGACCTCGCTCCTCGCCTCAGCTACGAGATCGGCGGGGGCGTCGTCACCGACTGCGTCGGCATCTCGGTGGATGGTGGCGCCATGAGATGCTCGAAACCGATCTACGGTGGAAACGTCATCGCCGGTTACTCCGCGACCGTTGCTCCTCTCGTCGTGACGGTGAGGTCCGGGGTCGGCGACGCGCCGGCGCCAGGCGCGCATCCAGCCGGCACGGTCGAAGCACTCGGCGCGGAAGTGCCCACCACCGTCAGGGCCCAGGTGAAAGAGAGGATCAGGGAGACCGGAGAGGAGATAAGCCTCGAGGAAGCCCCCGCGGTCATTTCCGGCGGTCGCGGCATGGGTGGCCCGGAAGGCTTCGGTGACCTCTCGAAGCTGGCCGGAGTGCTCGGCGCAGCCGTCGGAGCCTCGCGCCCACCAGTAGACTCCGGCTGGGTTCCTTCAACATCCCAGGTCGGTATCACCGGAAAGATCATCTCGCCAGAGCTGTACGTCGCGGTTGCGATATCAGGTTCGAGCCAGCACCTATCGGGAATGGCCGATTCGCGCACGGTGGTCGCCATCAACAACGACCCCGACGCCTACATATTCAAGGTATCGGATTATGGCGTGGTCGGTGACTGGAGGAGCGTGCTCCCCGCGTTCACCGAAAAACTCGCCGGGCTGCTGAAAGGGGGGGAGCAGCAATGAGCGAGCCTCTACAGATAGTTGTTTGTGTGAAGCAGGTGCCGGACCCCGAGAGCCCCCCCTCGTCGTTCACCCTCGATTCTTCAGAGATGAGGGTAACGTGTTCCGGGGTCCCACCTGTTCTTTCCCCGTTCGACGAGAACGCCCTCGAGCTTGCCATCGCGCTCAAGGAGCTGCACGGAGCCGAGGTGACTATAGTCTCGGCCGGCCGGGGCCTCTCCAAGGCCGTGCTGCTAAAGGCGCTTGCGGTTGGGGCCGACAAGATTCTAGTCGTCGACGACGAGGCGCTCGCCCGCGACAAGGTTGACAGCCGTCAAACCGCTCTCGTACTTGCATCCGCTATAAGTGATAATGTAGAAAAGTATGACCTGGTCCTCACCGGAATCCAGGCGGCCGATACGAATGCTGGCCAGGTTGGGCACCTGCTGGGATGTAAGCTTGGCATCCCGGTGCTCTCGCTGGTCCGCAAGGTCGAACTCTCCGATGGGGCAATCAGGGTTGAGCGGGTTCTCGCCGACGGCTGTGAGGTCGTGGAGGCCGGGCTGCCGGTGCTCCTTACGGTCAGCCACGAGGTCGGAGAACTGAGGTATCCGAGCCTTGCGGCCATCAAGGCCGCCAAAGGCCTGCCACAGACCACATTGTCACTGGCGGACCTGGGTGTCGACCTGGGCTCGGAAAAGAGCGTCGACCTGGTCTCGCTCGAGCTCCCTGACCGGGAAAGGCGCTGTCAGATGGTCGAGGCGGAGGAGCCGGAACTTGCCGGTGCGGCGCTCGCCGCGAGGCTCGTAGAGGACAAGAAGCTCACCGGTTTCGTCCGTTAAGAATAGCGTTTGGTGCACTACACAGAGGGGGGACCGACTGTGAAAGGAAACTGGGGCAGGATTCTGACCGTTGACCTGTCGACCGGAACCACGGGCGTCGAAGAGCTTCCAGAAAAAACGTACAGGGATTTCCTCGGGGGCAGCGGCCTAGCCGCGAAATGGTTCTTCGACCACGAAGGCTGGAAGGTAGATCCACTCGGACCTGAAAACCCACTGATGATCATGCTGGGGCCCGTCAGCGGGTCGGGCCTGATCGGGACATCGCGTCTCGAAATATGCGCACGCTCACCCCTGACCGGGATATGGGGCGAGGCTTGCATGGGCGGTCATTTCGCTCCGCAGCTCAGGGGCACGGGATACGACGGTATCATAGTCACCGGTACCTCCGACAAGCCGGTCTACCTTTACGTGACGGACGAGACCGTGGAGATACGAGATGCCTCGGAGTACTGGGGCAAAGACACCTACGAGACCGAGGACACGCTTCTGGAGGACCTCGGCGACAAGAGGGCACAGGTCATCTGCATCGGACCCGCAGGTGAAAACCTCGTCAAATACGCCAACGTCATGAACGACAAGGGCTCCACCGCCGGGCGTTGCGGAATGGGCGCCGTTATGGGCTCCAAGAAGCTCAAGGCGGTCGTCTGCCGAGGCAAGAAGAAGATGGAGATCGCCGACCCCGAGGCGTTCAAGCAGGACAGGAAAGAAGCCGCGGAAAAGGTGAAGTTCGACCTCGTCGCCGACGGGCTCCGGGCGTTTGGGACCAACGTGCACATGGAGTACGGCATGGCCCTGGGCGACGTGCCCACCAAGAACTGGACCGTCGCCTACTGGCAGGAAGGGCCGGACAAGATGGGCGGCACCACGGTCGCCGAGACCATCCTCACAAAGGGCCGTTCCTGTTACGGGTGCGCGGTCGGATGCAAGCGCATCACGGAGGTCAACTCCGGGCCTTTCGCGGCGAAAGAGGGTCCCGGTGCGGAGTACGAGGCAGTGGTCGCCCTCGGAACCCTGAATTACGTAAGCGATCTCGAGGCCAACAACAAGGCAAACGAGATGTGCAACAGGTACGGCATGGACGTCATCTCCTCCGGCAGCACCATCGCATATGCGACCGAGGCTTACGAGAAAGGTCTCATCACCGATAAGGATACCGGAAACATAAAGCTCGGCTGGGGCCAGCCTCGCACGGTAATCGAGCTTCTCGAGCTCATAGCTTATAGAAAGGGTTTCGGCAACGAGCTCGCCGAGGGCTCACGCGCCATGAGCGGGAAATTCGGCGGCAAGGAGTTCGCTATCCACGTCAAGGGGCTCGAGTGCCCGATGCACGACCCGCGCGCTCTCTGGGGCATGGCGCTCACCTATGCGACGAGCATCAGGGGAGCCTGCCACTGCGCGGACACCAACCTCTATACAGACCTTGGCGTACAGAATCACAGCGATATCGGCATCAAGCGTTCCTGGCCCTACAAGGTCAAGGGCAAGGCCGAGATGACGGTCGGCTCACAGGTCAAGGGCGTTATCTCCAACTCCGCCGTGATCTGCTCGTACGCGTGGGGGATCATCGGAGAGATGGACGAGCTCAAGGACGCGATAAACCACATAACCGGGCTCGGCTACACCAAGCAGGAGCTCGTGGACGCAGGCGACCGCATCTGGTACATCAAGCGCGCTATCGGCAACCTCTGCGGGGCTACACGCGAGGACGACAGGCTTCCCGAGCGCATACTCAAACCGCATGAGGAAGGCGCGACGTCCAACATGATACCGCTGCTGTTCCCGACGTTCATTACGATGGGGCCGATGGGCAAGTTGCACAACGAGAAGATAATGGGCTTCACGCACAAGATGCTGAACACCATGTTCTTCCCGAACATGAACAAGATGATCCGCATGATGTCCTACCTGCCGCCCATGCGCGGTCACACCAAGAAGCTGGCTGCCCAGGACGCCGAAGAGATAAGGCGTCGCACCGTTCCGTTCGACGAGATGCTCAACGAGTACTATGTGCTGCGCGACATTGATGAGATGGGAAGGCCGAGCAAGCAACGGCTGGTCTCAATCGGTCTCGCAGAGGTCGCGGAAGCGCTCTACTAGTAGACCTGATCTTTGACGGCCGGCCGAATGCAGCTATTCGGCCGGCCCGGAAGAGAGTTCTGCTCGACAAGGTGCCTGGAGGCGGGATGGCTGTCACGGTCAAGCTCAGCACGATGCTACGAAAAGAAACGGGAGCGAAAGAATACGAGAGTTCTGCTCGCACCGTTGGAGCCGTGATGGAAGAGCTCGTGGACCGTTACGGCACAGGTGTGAACCGTTACCTCGAGGGGTGCATCGTGACCGTCAACGGCAAGAACGCGGAGATGCTCAAAGGGACGAAGACAAAGCTCAGGTCAGGAGATGTCGTCTCTATCATCCCGCGCCTGGCCGGGGGTTGAGCCCAGGGTCAGGCGAAGTATCTGAACGGCATAGACGGGACCTGCTTACCCATATGATAGAAAGACCGCTTCTTCGAGGCGGTCAGCTTCGACCACCACACCCCGGCAGCCGCCATCACGACCAGCATCACCAAGGGCTTCCGTATATTCTTCATCATGACCAACGTCCTCCAATGTTCGGCGCAGCCGGGCCTGGAGAGGCCCGGCTCAAGTCATTGCGCGCTATACTGGCCGTGGCCGAGGATCGCGGCGCTTGAGAATGACATAGCGGAGGACCTGGTTGGCTGAAAAAACAGGCGAAAGACTAATCTGTGTAATCTGCGCTACAACGAGCGAGCTCGAGGCGATAAGGACGATGATGTCGAGCGTCGTAGATGAGCGCGACGACGGTATGCTGCATATGACCGCCGGTTCTATCCGTGACAGGGATGTGTTCGTGGTCAAGGCGCACTCCTTCGGAAAAGTAGCTGCGGGTGCCGCGACACAGCTCGCGATAGAGAGGCACAATCCACGGGCGATCATAAGTTTCGGGTCCGCGGGAGCGCTGGTGGAGTACCTCGAGGTGGGCGACGTGGTTGTGGCCGAGGAGCTTTGCCAGGGAGACGCCGGAGTCGTGACCAGCGCCAGTTTCGAGCACACGGGGTCGACGCGAGAGAGCGAGAGCGGGCTGGTTGGGGTAAAGACGTACGTGTGCGACAGGTTGCTCCTCGATGCGGCACGGGGCATCGAGAGCTTCGAAGCCTCCGGAGGGTCCGCGTCAACGGTTCACTTCGGGCCGGTCGTGACGTGCGACCAGTTCATAGTATCCAGGGAGGCCAAGCGCGACCTGAATGCGCGGTTCGGCGCGCTCGTCATCGAGATGGAAGCGGCGGCGGTGGCTCAGGTGGCGCGCGCCTGCGGCGTGCCCTTTATCGCCGTAAAGTCGGTAAGCGATTCGATAGACTTCGAAATGAAACAGCTCGCGTCCGCGATGAAGCTTTCCGGCGAATCGATGCCCGCGGTATGGTTCCGCCGCGCGAAGATGATCGCTACCCACCCGGGCGCGGTTCGCGAGATTTCCACCCTCAGCCGCGATGTAAAGATAGCCTCCAGAAACTCCGCCGCCTTCACCCGCGAGCTCATCAATAGGCTTTAGGCCCAGCCGAGGTGTCGCGGTGAGATTCGAACAGTGGCGTTTATGCATGCAGGTGCGCCGGGTGCGATACAATGTCTTTGTTGGCAGCACTATCCGTGGGATATCTGCTTCACGATTCTTGATTTCAGGAGGTCGCTCGATGCAAATGGCACATAAAGACAGGCTGTATTCGTTTCAGTGCGGCTGGGAAGCCCTTTTCGACTCGGCCGCGGAAGCAATCCCCGGTTGCAAGGGCTGGATGCAGCACTGGAAACTCGTATTCGCCGACAAGTCCACCGGAGTCATAGACGGTTCAGTCCCCTTTGGAATGTCATATGGCGAAAAGATCTTCATCCAGATTACCGAGAACCCTCCGGGCACCTCCTGGCTTGGCGTGTCCTCGAAATCGAATTGGGGGCTTTTCGATTTTGGCAAGAACAGCAGAAATCTCAACAAGCTGGTTGCCGGGGTCGAAAGCGCGCTTGCAAACAGGGGGATCAATGCCACGGCTTCAATCCAGCAGGCTATGCCAGCGGCTAATGCCGCCCCCCCGCAACCCCGGCCGGCGCCCGAGCAGGCACCGTCTCCCTCTTTCTGCACAAAATGCGGCGCAAGCCTGGCGCCGGGCGCCAAGTTCTGTGCGAAATGCGGAAATCAAACACAAAATGCAAGCTGATCTGTTTCACGTGGATACCTGACACCAACGGCAAAGCGGCCCCACCACCGAAGCCTGTCTCTGTCCGCCGCACCTACCGGCAACGTTGACAACCGCCGGGTTGGGATCAAGTGTTGAACTTGAAGATGATGACATCGCCGTCCAGGACTACATAGTCGCGTCCTTCGAGTCTGAGGGTGCCGGCTTCACGCGCCGCGGGGAAGCTGCCGGCTGACAGGAAGTCATCCTGATGTATGACCTCCGCTTTGATGAAGCCGCGTTCGAAATCGCTGTGTATCTTTCCGGCGGCCTGGCTGGCCGTCAATCCCGCGCGGATCGGCCATGCCCGTGATTCCTCGGGGCCCGCGGTGAAGAACGTTATGAGGCCGAGCAGTTCGAAGCTAGCCCTTACGACGCGGTCGAGACTTTCCTCCGCGACGCCCATCTCTTCCGCGAACAGCGCGGCATCTTCCGGGTCGAGCTCCGCAAGCTCAGCTTCGACCAGAGCATTCACGTTCAGGACCGGCACTCCATGAGGCTCTGCCCACTCCCTGAGCCTGCGCTCGTTCGTGGCCGAGTCATCGCTCGACTCATCAACGTTGAGCACTATCAGGGTAGGCTTCAGGATAAGGAGGCTCATGTCGGGAGCGAGGACCGCCAGCTCCCGGGCGACGGAGGCGCGATCGGATATGACGTCGGAGCCTATCTCCTCCTCTATCCTCTCGAGCGCCTTGACCCTTTCGATGCACTCCCTTGCTCCGCTTCTCGCCAGGCGCCGCACCTTTGAAAGCTCTCGCCCGAGTATCTCGAGGTCGTAGAGCCGTAGTTCAGTCTCGATGAGCTCCACGTCCCGAACGGGGTCGATCGCTTCGGCTTGAGGGGCAGAATCGCACCTTTTGAACCCCCGCACGACATGGACGACCGCGTCGACCTCGCGGATGTTTGATAGAAACCGGTTCCCGAGGCCCTCTCCACGGCTCGCGCCTTCGGCAAGGCCGGCTATATCGATGAAGCGCACGGTCGCAGGCACCATGCGAGCGCTCTCCGCAAGCCGGGTGAATTCGGTGAGCCTCGGGTCGGACACCGGGACAACGCGCTCGTTTGGCTCAATAGTCGCATATGGATAGGAAGCGACCAGCGCCCCCGACCGGGACAGCGCGTTGAAAAGCGTGGTCTTTCCCGCATTCGGCAGACCCACGATTCCGACTCCAAGTGAACTCATGCCCTCTGTGTTCTCCCTATAATTACTGACAGCTAGACTCTATATACAATGGATATGCGATGAGCATTGATCCGCGATCAGTCAGATATGGCGTAAACCTTCAATGAAGTAAACGGTGGCGCCGCGCACAGATGCACAGGACTCACAGTCAAGCTTATTCAGGGGATTGTTACTCCATACCTAGTGTTAACAACGCAACGGCTGCTCTCGATATTATAGGGACTGTGGGCGGGTTGGTCCAGCGATAGCGGGTGCCCGGGCGAGATCCAGATGATCAATCACAACTTGTGCTGAAAACCGTTGACATGGCTGACCGGCGGTTATAGACTGACCCCTGGTCATCGGGCAGTCAGTCTGTTCACGGGTCCCGGTGACAATCGGTACCTCCGAAGAAAGGCGATAGGCCTAACACATGAGCGTTGCGACACGAAGAGAAAAGGAAAAGCTCGAACGTCGCAAATCCATCCTGATAGCGGCACGAGACCTCTTCTACGAAAAGGGCTACCAGACAACCACAGTTGAAGAGATCGCTGAAGCCGCGGATGTGAGTAAGGGAACGGTCTACCTCTACTTCAGCAGCAAAGACGAGCTCTACGTCTCAGTCGTCCTCGAGGGTTTCCAGATTGTCGACGATATGATCACCGACATAATGGCTTCAGAGTCGAGTATCGTGGAAAAAGGCAAAGCCGTCTTCCTCGCTTTTGCCGAGTACTGTATGAAGAACAGGGAATACTTCCGGATCACGCAGTACTTCATAAGCGAAAACGCCAGGAAAAACCTCCCCCCCACGCTCATAGAATCCGTATCCGGGCACACGGCCAGGCTGCTCGGACACGTTGCCGCATTGGTTGAGGAAGGAAAGCGGACCGGTCTCATCATCGAAGATATGGACCCTTACGCCTTCGCGTTGATCGCATGGAGAACGGCCACCGGTATCCTCGACCTTGCCATCGTAGGCGAATCCGTAGGTGTGCCGGCCGGTCCATATAACGAACTATTTGAACAGGCCATAGAACTCCTGGTAAAGGGCATCCTGAAGTAGACGGGCCAGGGGGCGAGTCGGCCCCCGGTATTGCTTCCTACAGGGGTCGCTGGACCAGGTGTTAGCGAAAGACTAGTTCTGCAAAAGGGGGGGTGCAGGATGTCCGGCTCTGAGACAGTGCTTGTCTTTGCGGAGGCGGAACAAGATGTCGGCCTGTCGCGGTTGACCGTCGAGCTGATGGGAATTGGCGGGTGGTTGGCGTCGCGCACCGCGGGGCGGCTCGAGGCGGTGGTGATTGGAGAGGGAGTCGCGGGAGCCACCGATCAGCTCCTCTCGCTGGGGGCGGAAACCGTATACGCCGCCGACCACCCTGCTTTTTCAACCTACAAACCGGACGCCTTCGTCCGCGTCCTCACGAAGCTCCTCGATGATAAAGAACCGGTCACTTTGCTTGCCGGTCAAACTCCCGTCGGCCAGGACCTGGCGCCTCGCCTGGCGTTCGCTCTGGGCGCCGGGCTCGTCACCGACTGCTGCGGCATCGAGACCGACGGCACCGGAGCCGGGCCGATGTTCGTCAAGCCCGTCTTCGGGGGAAACATAATGGCCTCGCTCGAGGTCGAGACCCCCGTGCGCATCGCGACAGTAAGGTCGCGAGTTGGCACTGCCCCGGCGGTGGCTCCGAAAGCCGGTGAAATCGTGTCACTGGGTCCGCCTGACGGAGACGAA
>DATCGY010000315.1:0-9450 GCA_036508635.1 Candidatus Anoxymicrobiaceae bacterium | reverse complement strand
GCCGCGGTGATCCAGCCGGGCGGGTCTAAGAAGGACGACGAGGCCCTGGCTGCCTGCGAGCGCCACGGTATGGCGATGGTCACCACGGGGCGTAGACACTTCAGGCATTGAGGCACGGAGGAGAGACCAGATGCATATCGTGATTCTCGGATGCGGCAGGGCCGGCTCGAGGCTCGCACAGCACCTTTCGGGCCAGGGCCACTCCGTGGCGATCATCGATAAGGATCCCAACGCTTTTCAGCTCCTCGGAGCTGATTTCAGCGGCAATAAAGTCACCGGAGTGGGTTTCGACAGCAACGTGATGCTCGAGGCCGGCATAGACAACGCCGATGCTTTCATCGCGGTCAGCAGCGGAGACAACTCCAACCTTGTGGCATCGAAGGTAGCAAAGGATGTGTTCAACGTAGCGGAGGTCATCGCGCGCATCTATGATCCTCGGAGGGCGGAGATATATAAGCGGATGGGCATACTAACCGTAGCGCCGGTGACCTGGGGGGTTAACCGGATTCTGGATATCCTCTTCGTCGAGGGTAAGGCGGCCGCCGGGACACATGAGGTACTCGAGTCCGAGTTGCTGGAGCTCGACATCCACATACCGGCGAAGTTGGCAGGAAGAAAAGTAGGCGAGTTCGAGATCAGCGGAGAGGTCAAAGTCGTCGCTATCGAGCGTGCCGGTGAAGTCTTCATGCCCATCGAGGAAACAACCTTCGAGAAGGGCGACCTCGCGCACGTCGCGGTGAACAGGGCCCACGTGAACAAACTCAGGGAAACGTTCTTCGCTTCCTGATTTTCAAGGAGGTACCGGATGAGGGTCATTATCGTGGGTGGAGGCAAAGTGGGCAGCTACCTGGCCGAGATGCTTGACGAGAAACACGATGTGACCGTCATCGAGGGGAGCCTGGAAAAGAGCCATGAACTACAGAGCGATCTCCCGGACGTCACCATCATCAATGGCGACGGCTGTGAGCCGCTGGTGCTTGAAGGGGCGGGGCTGTCCGTCGCCGACCTGGTGCTCGCGGTGACGGGGGATGACGAGGACAACCTGGTGGTGTCTTACCTGTCCAAGTTCGTGTACGAGGTCCCCAAGGTGGTCGCTCGCGTGAACAACCCCAAGAACAGGTGGCTTTTCACCAGGAGTTGGGGAGTGGACATCGGCGTCAGCTCGCCCGACATCATCGCGAGGATAATCGACGAGGAAGTGACGTTGGGAGAGGTGGTCACGGTTATGAAGCTGCGCGCGAGTGACATCGGCCTGGTAGAGATAACTCTGCCGGGCGACGCGCGAGCGGTCGGCAAGCGTCTGTCCGAACTTGAGCTGCCTCCGGAGACCGTTATCGTGACGGTGGTGCGGGCGGAAGCGATGATGATTCCCGCGGCTGACACGCTGCTTCAGGAAAACGACCGGGTTCTGGCCATGACGAATGTCAACAACCAGATGGCTCTCGAGGAGATCCTGGGGAGCAGTGGCTGAGTGGTGGCTGAGGAGAACGAATCAGGTGATCGACGTCACGGTGGGCGCGGACACCCCAAGAGAGAGTAGCCATCTGTGAGCGATGACATCGACAAGGACGAGAGCGACGAGCTTCTCCTTCCGGTCAGTACCGATGCCCGGGAGTACAAGCCGGCGAGGGGAAGGCTGAAGATATTCCTTGGTGCCGCGGCGGGTGTCGGCAAGACTTACCGCATGTTGAGCCAGGCGCAGGAACTCCACAGCGCGGGCGTCGACCTCGTGGTCGGGATTGCGGAGACACACGGGCGAGCAGAGACCGAGTTGCTCCTGGAAGGGCTTGAGGTCATCCCACGACACGAGATCATGCTCCAGGGAGTGAAGCTCATGGAGATGGACCTGGACTCTATCCTCGAGCGCCGGCCCAAGCTCGCGCTGGTCGACGAGCTCGCCCACACAAACGTACCCGGTTCCAGGCACGCGAAGAGGTACCAGGACGTGGAGGAGTTGCTGGATAAAGGTATCGATGTCTTCGCGACCCTGAATATCCAGCACGTGGAGAGCCTCAATGACGTTGTGCAGGGGATAACCGGAGTCAAGGTAACCGAGACCCTGCCGGACAGATTCCTCGAGAATGCCGAGGAAGTCGAGCTCGTCGACATCACACCCGAGGTCCTGCTGAAGCGCTTCCGCGACGGGAAAGTCTACGTTCCCGAGAAAGCGGAAAAAGCTATGCAGCGCTTCTTCAAGAAGGGAAATATCTTCGCGCTCCGCGAGCTGGCACTCCGCTATACCGCGCGACACGTTGAGGGGGACCTTCGCTCGTACAATGAGCCCACCGTAGTGAAGAGGCCGGTGCCCGTCGGCTCGCGGATCCTGGTGTGCATAACACCGAGCGAGACGGCGGAACGCCTTGCGCGCATCGCCTACTCTCTTGCCGGGGGACTCGACACGGAGTGGATGGCCGTCTACGTGGAATCCCCCAAGGAGTCCGACTTCACCGACAAGGCCCTGCAACAGCTGTCAAAGACCATGTGGCTGGTGGAGGAGTTGGGCGGGAAGGTGAACATCCTGTTGAGCTCCGCCGGAACCCACCTGGCCCAGATTGTGATGGACTTCGCCACAGAGAACGAGATCGACATGATTGTCGCGGGGGCACCGAACCAGGGCCGCTGGAAGAAGCTGGTCGGGGCATCGTTCGTGGATGAACTGATCCACATGGACAGCTCGATCAACGTCCTTGTGATCGGCAAGCCGGCGAAGGAAACCTGAGCCAACCCGGGGCGACCGGCTCAGTTCTCACAATGCAGGTTTGTCTCCTGAACGGCTTCGAACGCTCTCAGTATCACTTCCGAGGCCTGGTCCAGGGTCATGTCCGAGGTATTGAGCACGAGCTCATAGAGCAGCGGGCTGTTCCAGTCAACGCTGAACAAGTACTGATGGAAGGTTGCTCTGGCATAGTCCGACTCGTTGCAGAGGCGGCGCGCATCCTCCAGCCCCTTGATGCCTTTCAGCTTCTGCTCGGAGGCGATCCTCTGGATACGCGTATCCAAGTCGGCGACCACGTGGACCCGGAAAAGCCTTCGGTCCTCGGCCAGGATCACACCGGCGCCCCGGCCGAGGATCACCACGTTCCCCTTGTCGACCTCCTCGCGCATGACCCGCGCCATTGCGTCTACGTACTTGGCGGATCGTTGCTGGAAGGTTATCCGGTCCTGCAGGCTGACCCTGGCCTCGAAGACCCTCTCCATCTTGGCCTCGTCGATCCCGGCCTTGCTTGCCGCCTCGGAGATAAGGTCCTTGCCGATGAACCTCCAGCACATGCGTCTGGCTAGTTCCTCGGCAATCCACATGCCGCCGCTGCCCTTCTGACGTGAGATTGTGATCACGTTGCGCACTCTACCCCTCCTGCAGGTCGACGAGACGGATATTGAGGTCCAACACGTTCACGGTCGGTTGGCCGAAGATCCCCAGAAAGCGCCCGTGAGTGTACTTCCTCACAAGTGCTCTCAGGACGGCTTGCGAAATATGGGTGGCGGCCGCGATTCGCGGCACCTGCAAGAGTGCCGACGCCTGGCTGATGTTGGGATCGAGCCCCGACGCCGACGACGTCAACAGTTCCACCGGAATCTGATCGATGCGGAGTCCGGGGTTCTCTTTCTGTAGAAGCTTGATGCGCGCTCTTACCGCGGCCAGGAGCTCGGGGCTGTCTGGCCCAAGGTTGGAACCGCCACTCTTCATTGCGTCATAGCCTGATGCAGAAGGCCTGCCATGGAAAAACATCTTAGAGGTGAAGTCCTGCCCGATCTGCCGCGACCCCACCGCCTTGCCGTTGTGAACGACAATATCTCCGTCCGCGAGGGTTCCCGCAACACGGGCCAACCCGACCATCAGCAGAGGATAGGCGATGCCGAGGATGACCACCGCCAGGAGCAGTATCTTGGCAATCCTCTTTACGTCCGACAATTCTCCTCCTAAGCGAAATGAAAGAGGCTGAGTAACATGTCTATGAGCTTGATCCCGATGAACGGCACGATGAGCCCGCCGATGCCGTAGATGAGAACGTTCCTTCGGAGTATGGCGCTCGCGCCCATCGGCCTGTATTTCACGCCCTTCAGGGCCAGTGGGATAAGCAGGACGATGATTATGGCGTTAAAGATGACCGCCGAAAGGATGGCGCTCTGTGGCGTCGACAGCTTCATGATATTGAGCGCCTTGAGTCCCGGGATGGCCACCATGAACATGGCAGGGATGATGGCGAAGTACTTGGCCACGTCGTTCGCGACGCTGAATGTGGTGAGGCTGCCGCGCGTGATGAGCAGCTGCTTTCCGATCTCCACCACCTCGATGAGCTTTGCCGGATCGGAATCGAGGTCTACCATGTTCCCGGCTTCTTTGGCGGCCTGAGTACCACTGTTCATGGCCAGGCCCACGTCGGCGAGCGCCAGAGCGGGCGCGTCATTGGTGCCGTCGCCCGTCATCGCCACCAGCTTGCCTTGAGACTGCTCCTCGCGGATGATCCCCATCTTGTCCTCGGGCTTCGCTTCGGCCACGTAGTCGTCGACGCCGGCTTCACCGGCGATCGCCTTTGCTGTCAGAGGGTTGTCTCCCGTAATCATGACGGTCTTGATGCCCATGGCGCGAAGCCGGTCGAAGCGTTCGCTGATGGCCGGTTTTACAAGGTCTTTCAGCTCTACCAGGCCGATTGCCACGCCGTTCACAGCGACCGCCAGTGGCGTCGATCCTTGCTGGGCGATCAAGTCGACTGCTGCCTGATAATCGGCGGGAAGCTGGTTCCCCGATGACTTGACGTACTCGGCGATCGCGTCGGCTGCTCCCTTTCGGTAGCTGTCCCGTTTAAAGTCGAGGCCGCTCATGCGGGTTTCCGCTGTGAACGGTACCACCGTGCCTCCATCGGGCTTCTCCACCTTGATGCCCAGTTTCTCGCCAAGGTCGAGGATCGAGCGGCCCTCAGGGGTCTCATCGCCGAGGGAGGCGAGGATCGCGGCGCTCCCCACCTCTTCCTCGGAATGGTCATCGAAGGGGGGGAACTCGCTCGCGAACCTGTTGCCGAACGTGATCGTGCCGGTCTTATCCAGCAGAAGCGTGTTGATGTCACCGGCGGCCTCGACTGCCCGTCCCGACATCGCGAGGACGTTGTACTGGGTCAGCCTGTTGATACCTGCTATGCCGATCGCGGACAGGAGGCCGCATATGGTCGTGGGGATCAGGCAGACCAGCAGGGCCACCAGGGCGGTAACAGTTGTCCTTGCATCGAGATAGCCGCTAATGGGTGTCAGCACCAGGATGACCACCACGAAGACGATGGTCAACGCGATCAGGAGTATGGTGAGCGCTATCTCATTGGGTGTCTTCTGGCGCTCCGCTCCCTCGACCAGAGCGATCATCTTGTCCAGGAAACTCTGGCCCGGGTCCGCGGATATCTCGATCTTCAGCCAGTCCGAGAGCACCTGGGTCCCACCGGTCACGGAACTGAAGTCTCCCCCGGAGCCCCGGATGACCGGGGCGGATTCGCCGGTTATAGCGGCCTCGTCGACACTGGCGAGTCCCTCGTAGACCTCTCCGTCGCCAGGTATGAGGTCGCCCGCCTCGGCCAGGACCCTGTCGCCCTTGCGCAACTCCCCGGCCGAGACCTGCTTGGTCGAGCCGTCGGGCTGTATGAGCTTGGCGGTGGTCTCAACACGGGTCTTTCGCAGTGCTTCAGCCTGGGCGCGACCTCTTCCCTCGGCGACCGCCTCGGCGAAGTTCGCGAACAAGGCAGTGAACCAGAGCCAGACGGCGATCAACAGGGGGAACGCCACCGAGCTGTGGCTCACGAAGAGGGCCTTGATGAAGAAGTAAGTCGTGATCACGGCACCGACCTCGACCAGGAACATCACAGGGTTGCGGATCATGTGTCTTGGATTGAGCTTCTTGAAAGAATCGATGACTCCCTGGCGCGCCAGCTGGGCGTCCATGAAGCCGGGTCCTCTGTTCTTCTTCTTGTCTGCGGCCGCCATCTTGTGATTCTTCTCCTAGAACAGGTGCCCGAGCTTCTCCGCTATCGGCCCGAGGGCCAGAACGGGGAAGAATGTCAGGGCGCTGATTATCACTATTACACCGACCAGAAGGCCCGCGAAGAGCCCGTTGTCGGTGCGGAACGTTCCCTCGGAGGCCGGGACCGTCTGCTTCTGAGCGAGCGAGCCGGCAACCGCGATCATCGGAATGAAGATGACATAGCGGCCGATCAGCATCGCCAGCCCGGCGAACGCGCTGCCGTTGTTAGCGACGGCGGACGTGTAGCAATAAACAATCTCGGTCAGCCCGTGCGGACCTCTGTTGAGAACAGCGTTGCGGGCCGAGGGGACTACCACCGCCAGGGCCACGAAGGCAAGGATGGTAACGGGGTGGGCGAGCAGCGCAATCACTGAAAGCTTCACCTCGCGGGATTCGATCTTCTTGCCGACGAACTCCGGAGTGCGACCCACCATCAATCCGGCAATGAACACTGTGAGCACCACGTACATCAGGATGTTGGTCATCCCCGCCCCGCAGGAGCCGTAGATGACGTTAAGCATCATTCCTGTGAGCAGCATCATGCCCCCCAGCGCGGTGTAGCTGGAGTGCATTGAGTTTACGCTTCCGGTTGTGGCGCTGACCGTGGTGGCGCCGAAGACAGAGGAGTCCGATACTCCGAAGCGACTTTCCTTTCCCTCCATGTTGCCCGCACTGTTATCTACTCCGAGTTTCGCGATCTTCGGATTGCCCTGAGCCTCAAACGTGTACGTGAGGCACGCAAGAAGCACAAACAGAGCAAGCAAAGCGAAGAAGAGGACCCACCCCTGCTTCGAGTTGTTGAGGTAGCGCCCCAGAGTTTGTGTCATTGATGCCGGAATAAGAAACATCGCGATCAGGAACAGCAAGTTGGTGACAGGGTTGGGGTTCTCGAAGGGATGCGCGGCGTTCGCGTTGAAGAACCCGCCACCGTTGTTACCCAGGTGCTTTATCGATTCAAGGGTGGCGACCGGTCCTCTGGGCACCTCTTGGGTTTTGCCTTCCAGGGTCGTGACTTTGGCCGGCCCCTTTAACGTCTGGATCACGCCGAGTGGCACGATGATGATCGTCAGTATTAATGCCAGCGGAAGGAGCACTCGCACGATCGCCCGAATGAAGTCGACGTAGTAGTTCCCAATATAGGGTGTGCCTTTGCGCGATATTGCACGCATGAAGGAGATGCCGACCACGAGTCCGGCTGAAGCCGAGGTGAACATCAGCACCGTCATCGCGATCATCTGCGTCAGGTATGAGACCTGGGTCTCACCCGCGTAGACCTGCCAGTTCGTGTTGGTCCCGAAGCTGACCGAGGTATTGAAAGCCAGATCAGGGCGCATGCCCGGTACCGCAACCGGGTTGAGCGGCAGGTGCCCCTGGACGCGCAGGACCAGGTACGCGAAGAAGATGATCACGAAATCGAGTACGACCATGCGGATTATATAGCCTGACCATCCGTATTCCGTCCTCGGATCTATTGAGAGGATGCGAAATAGAAGGCGCTCTATGGGGCCAAACGCCCTGTCGCCGAAAGGTTTCTTTCCTTCGAATACCTTGTATAGATACGTTCCGACCGGTTTTACCAGTGCCGTGACGACCGCCACGACGATTCCGATCTCGATCCAGCCCCAGACCGTCACAGGGACACCTAGAACTTCTCCGGCCTGATGAGCGCGTAGAAAAGGTATCCCAGCAGGGCAAGCGCTATTACAGCGATCACTATCTGTTCCACAGGGTCTCCTACAGCTTCTGGCAGGCCTTTACCAATAGCAGCAGCGTTCCTAACGCCGAGAGCAATATGACCACAAAAACTGCGTCCAAAGTGCCACCTCCGTAAAGGTTCTGCGTAACCGAATCTATATCATGCTGCGCAGTCGAACCGATGTCAATTGAACTGGAGCCTGCTTAACAAAAGTGTAACAAAGGGCCTGTCAAGACCTGAAAGGTGGCGGTATGCCGAGCCCGCTTGTATTATCTACATTGACTCACGGAAGGAGTACAAAGCAGGCAGCGTCCAGCTGCATCTGCTGCGATCGGACCATAGAATGTTGGTTTTATGAATCCAGACGAAGGACGGCTGCGGATCGACGCTCACGTCCACCTGATGGCGGCGGACCAGCCCAAGCATAAGTGCCTGATCTCGCCCAAGAGGCGCAGGAGCCTCACCGCCTGGTACCTCGCCAGGGCCGCGGGGGTCGGCATGCGCGTGAGTGACGAGGTCTTCGACATCGCCTACGCGGACCACCTGGCGAACCTGGTCCGCGGCGCCCGCTTCCTGGACAAGGCACTCGTCTTCGGGATGGATGGGCTGTACGACTCCTCGGGCATGCTGGACCCGCGCACCGAAGCGCTGGTCTCCAACGATTGGGCCATGGAGGTCACCCGGCGCCACCCCGACGTCTTCATATTCGGCGCCAGCATCCACCCCGCGCGCCCCGACGCCCTGGAGGAGCTCGACAGGTGCGCCGAGGCGGGCGCTGTCTGCGTGAAGTGGGTGCCTCCGTCCATGGGGATGGACCCCGGCGACAAGCGCTACACGCCGTTCTACGCCCGGATGAAGGAGCTCGACCTGGTCCTCACCAGCCACACCGGCTACGAACACTCGGTCTTCGTCGTCGACCAATCGCTCGGCGACCCCGACAGGCTCAGGCTGCCGCTGGAGATGGGCCTGACGGTCGTGGCCGGGCACGCCGGCACCAGCGGCTTCTACCACCAGGTGGAGTACTTCGGCAACATGGTCAGGGTGTGCCAGGAGTACCAGAACCTCTACGCTGACACCTCCGCCATCGCGAACCCCGTCAGGTTCACCTACAGGGAGATGCTTCTCCAACCCCCGCTGGTCGACCGGCTCATCCAGGGGACTGACTACCCCGTCCCGCCGACCCCCATCCTGTGGCTCGCCGCCATCGGCCCGCTCGAGGCGGCCCGCATCCAGGCCACGCGCAATCCCTTCGACAGGGACTACCTGGGCAAGGTCGCCTCAGGGTTCCCGCTGGAGCAGTTCTACCGCGGCGCCGACGTCTTCCGTGTGTCCGCCTGAGCCATAAAAGAAGCGGACGCCCTCGCGGACGTCCGCTTTGTTTATCGAGTCGTACTTTCTCAGACGGCCGGCGCCGGCTTCTTCTTCCTCAGCACCAGGATCAGCCCGATCAAGGCGATGATAACCCCGCCGATCAACAGCCCCAGCGGTATCCACAGCCCCACCATGTTGAGCAAGCCGAAGTTCTCGGCGGTGTCGTCCATGACCTTCGCCACGTTCTCCGGGACCTGTTTGTAAGTGATCGTAGCGAGCTTGATCTTGCCCAGCCCCACGGCCGATGCATCCACGGAGTAGGTATCTGAGTTGATCGCGTTCACGATCGAGCCCGTCCTCGGCTCGCCCACGATCGTCGCCGTGGTCTGGTCCAGATAGGTGATGGGGTACCCCTGAGTGTCGACCAGGCCTGCCACAT
>DATCGY010000314.1:0-5825 GCA_036508635.1 Candidatus Anoxymicrobiaceae bacterium | reverse complement strand
GCACTCGACCAGACGGCCGAAGAGCGGGCTCTCGAGCTCGATGCCCGGGTTGCCGCCGGTGGCGTCAATCTCGGCATTGAAGTGGGAGCCGTTCCTCTCCAGCTCGAGCCTGTGCGTGATATCGTCAGCCATCAGCAGGTAGTAATCTATGACGTCCCTCAAAGGCTCGCCGTCCACCGCCCAGAGAAAGTCGCCGGACAACACTCCGGCGGATTCCGCCGGAGACCCGGGCTCAATAGCTACGACGACGCCGGGCCCGTATAGATCGTCAGTGTCGGTCATCTAACGCTCGCACCTCCATGAATGTGCGTTATCATCCAAAGTTAACCGATGCCACATAACCTTACAAGGAGGACCATCCAGCCGGCTGATTTGCTGCCCATCCAGCGGTAGGATATCTCGCTTTACTCACATATTAGTTGGGTTATAATTAGCTACTGTTTGACCAAAATTCCACAGGGGGACTTATTGTGACAGCAACCGAGAGCAAGGTCATAAAGAATGTAGGGTTCTTCGGGCACGGTGGCTCGGGCAAGACTACACTGGCCGAGTCCCTGCTCTTTACAACCGGCGCTACCACACGTATGGGAGAGGTCGAGCAGGGCAATACGACTACGGATTTCGACGACGACGAGATAAAGCGCAAGATTTCGATCAACTGCGCGCTGGCGCCGGTCAATTGGAAGGGCGCTGACATCACGTTCGTTGACACTCCCGGGTACGCCGACTTCGTGGGTGACGCTATATCTACGGTGCGCGTAGTCGACACGTGTTGCTTCGTGGTCTCCGGGGTCGACGGTGTCGAGGTCCAGACGGAGATAATGTGGGATCGCGCGGCCGAGGTCGAGGCTCCTAGCCTGATATTCATCAGCAAGCTCGACCGCGAGCGCGCGGGCTTTGAGCGCACCATGGAAGACATCCTTGAAACCCTTGGCGGCAACGTGGTCCCACTGATGCTTCCCATCGGTGAAGAGCACGGTTTCCGTGGCGTGATAGACCTCGTCAGCGGAAAGGCATATGAGCCTGATGGACCGGGGAAGTCCAGGGAAGTCCCGGTCCCTGACGACCTTTCCGACGCTCTCCAAGAGGGCAGGGACAAGCTGGCTGAAGCGGTCGCCGAGACAGAGGACGCCCTTCTGGAGAAATACCTCGAAGAGGGCGAACTCTCACCGGAGGAGATTTCTGCGGGGCTGAGGAAAGGAGTACGTGAGCGTACGCTCATACCCGTCCTTTGCGGCGCGGCATCGAAGGGCATCGGCATGCCCGAGCTGCTCGATTTTGCCGCGACGGTCCTCCCTCTGCCTGAGGAACTTCCGGACGTCATCGGCACGCTTCCCGGGAAAGACGAAGAGGTGGCCAGGCCTCGTTCAAAGGACGCCCCCATGTGTGCCCTGGTCTTCAAGACCCTCGCCGACCCGTACGTTGGGAAGCTAACTTACTTCCGCGTCTTCTCTGGAGTCTTCAAGAGCGATTCTTCGGTTCTGAACTCGAGCCACAACAAGGCCGAGCGAGTCGGGCAGCTATACAAGGTCATGGGCAAAGAGCAAGCCGCCGTCGGCGAGCTCGCGGCCGGGGAGCTCGGCGCGGTTGCCAAGCTCAGCGAGACGTTCACCGGTGACACGCTCTGCGACAAGGACCATCCGATCGTGCTTCCCAAGATCGAGTACCCGGCGCCGCTCATGTCACTGGCCGTCGCCCCGAAGACGAAGGGCGACGAAGACAAGCTCTCAACCGCGCTCGGGCGTGTGAGCGAAGAAGACCGCATGCTAACCGTACGGCGCGATACCGAGATCAACCAGACCCTCATCTCGGGGGCCGGCGAAACTCACCTCGACGTCGTGGTCGACAAGATGCGACGGAAGTTCGGCGTCGACGTAGCCACGGAGCTCCCGAAGATCCCTTACAAGGAGACCATCCGTAAGAAGGTCGAGTCAGAGGGTAAACATAAAAAGCAGACCGGAGGGCACGGACAGTTCGGTCACGCTTTCCTGCGTCTGGAGCCCAAGGAGAGGGGCTCCGGCTTCGAGTTCCAGGAGAAGATCGTCGGTGGTTCGATCCCGCGGCAGTATATACCCGGCGTCGAGAAAGGCGTCGTCGCCGCGATGACCGAAGGATACATGGCGGGATACCCGATGGTTGACATGGACGTTACGGTCTACGACGGCTCGTTCCACTCGGTCGACTCGTCGGAGCTCGCGTTCAAGATGGCGGCGTCAAAGGCGATGAAGGACGGTTTCGCCAAAGCTGAGCCCGTCCTGCTCGAGCCGATAGTCAACGCCAAGGTGACGGTCCCCGACCAGTTCATGGGCGACGTCATCGGCGACCTCAACTCCAAGCGCGGGCGCATCCTCGGTATGGAGCCCAAGGGCAAGATGCAGGTTGTAGGCGCGCAGGTGCCGCTCGCGGAGATGTCCCGTTACTCTATCGACCTCCGGTCCATCACCGGCGGCCGCGGTGTGTTCGCGATGGAGTTCTCGCACTACGAAGAAGTCCCCGAACACATAGCCCAGAAGATCATCGAGCAACGCAAGAAAGAACAGGAAGAATCATAAATCCGGTGTAAAACCCATTTCTAAAGCCGGGTCTCGACCTTCTTGAGCCGGGTCTCTCAGGCCCGGGTGACAGGGCAAGAGCTGCAACGCAAACCCGAACCGGGTTATTCGTTGAGGCGTGTATGGAGGGCTTCCCAGACCTGATCAAGCGTCAGGGGCAGTACGCGGGTCTCGGATATGACCGACATGAAGTTGGAATCCCCGGCCCACCTGGGAACGACATGCATGTGAACGTGGTCCGTTATCCCGGCGCCCGCGACTCTCGCTATGTTGATGCCTATATTAAAGCCGTCAGGGTCAAAAGCGTCACGTATGGCCTTCATGCAACGCTTTCCGAGAGCCATGACGCAAGTGAGGGTCTCCGCGTCGAGGTTTTCTATGGTGCCCGTGTGTTTGTACGGGGCGATCATGACGTGGCCCGACGAGTATGGAAACAGATTGAGGATCGCAAAGCAGTGTTCGTCCCGGAAGACGACCAGGTTGTCACGGTCGTTGTCTTCGGTGACCTTCTCGCAAAAGATGCAGCCGGTTTTCCTGTTGTCCACGTTGCTCACGTATTGGTACCTCCACGGCGTGAAGATGTATTCCATGGCCTAGACCTCTAGCGAGCGCCTGGTCGCGATCTCACGGGTCAACTCATCGATGAAGCGCTCCGTGTCGACTCCCCTCTCATCACGACCCGCAAGCGAACGCACGCTGACGTTGCCGTCCTCCACCTCGTGGTCTCCGACTATCACCATATACGGAATCTTCATGCGCCACGCCTTGCGTATCTTGTTACCGGTGGTCTCGCGCTCCTGGTTGACCCTGACGCGAATGCCGCGTGATTCGATCTTCGACTTGAGTGCCTGCGCGTAATCGACGTGCCTGTCCGCTATCGGGAGTACCTCGACCTGCACCGGCGCGAGCCATAACGGGAACGCTCCGCCAAAATGCTCGATGAGAATTCCCATGTAACGCTCGACGCTCCCAAGCACGGTCCTGTGTATCATCACAGGAGTGTGCTCCTTGTTGTCCGCGCCGACGTAGGACATCTCGAAGCGAGCCGGGAGGTTGAAGTCGAACTGGATGGTCGGACCCTGCCAGAACCTGCCCAGGGCGTCCTGAAGCTTGACGTCGATCTTGGGGCCGTAGAAAACCCCTTCTCCCTCATCGATGAGGTAATCGAGCCCCTGGTCGACCAGGGCTTTCTTCAGGGTGTCGGTCGCCCTCTCCCAGTTCTCGTCGGTACCGACAGAGTGGTCGGGCCGGGTCGATAGCGCGATGCGGAACTCGGTGAACCCGAAAGTCCGCTGAGCCTCGAACGCGAATCGCAGGGCGTCGTTTATCTCCTTTTCGGCCTGGTCCATGGTGCAGAATATGTGCGCGTCATCCTGTGTGAAGCCCCTGACACGAAGCAATCCGTGCAGAACGCCGGAACGCTCGTGCCTGTAGACGGTGCCGAGCTCGAAGAACCTTATGGGAAGCTCACGGTGGCCGCGTGTCCTGGACTTGTAGATGTAGATGTGAGCCGGGCAGTTCATCGGCTTTATGCCGTACTCCTGGCCCTCTATATCGAAGAAGTACATCGGGTACTCCATGTCGAGGTGCCCGCTTGTCTTCCAGACTTCACGGCGCATCACGTGGGGAGAAATTACGAGCTGATAGCCCCGCCTTGCGTGCTCCACCTTGAGGAAGTCTTCGATGACGGTGCGCACGATTGCCCCGTTCGGGTGGTAAATCACCAGGCCAGGACCGATTTCCTCCCTTATTGAGAAGAGCTCGAGCTCGGGTCCGAGCTTACGGTGGTCGCGTCGCTCAGCCTCCTCTCGCGCCTCGATGTAAGCCTCGAGTGCATCAGCGCTGTCGAAGGCCGTACCGTAGACGCGCTGGAGCATCTCGCGAGTCTCGTCCCCTCGCCAGTATGCTCCCGCGATCGACAGCAGCCTGAAGGCCTTGATCTTGCCGGTCGACGTCAGGTGAGGACCCCGGCACAGGTCGACGAACTCCCCCTGCTCGTACACCGTGATCACTTCATCTTCAAGGTCCTCAATAAGCTCGACCTTGTAGGCTTCACCGCGGCTTTTGAAAAGCTCGAGCGCCTCGACGCGAGAAAGCTCTTTCCTGGCGATCGGCAGGTCTTCGGCGATAATTCGTGACATCTCTTCCTCTATCGCAGGAAGGTCATCAGCCGAGAGATTCTCTGGCAAGGCGAAGTCGTAGTAGAACCCGTCTTCGATAGCGGGACCGATAGCAAGCTTTACGTCGGGACGGAGCCTGCGCACCGCCTGAGCCATGACATGGGACGCCGTGTGCCTGTAAGCCTCTCTCCCCCTCGGCTGTTCGAAAGACAGTAGCTCGATGTTGCCGCCCTCGTAAAGAGGTTTGTTGAGCTCGACGATGTGCCCGTTGACATCAGCGACCAGAGCCGAGGGCTCTGGCTCCCATCCTCCCTCGCGTAGTGCGTCGAGCGCCGAAGTGCCACTGAGGACCTCGATTTCTTTTCCATCGGGTAGATTGAGCCTTAACCTGTCAGCCATGGCAGTACTCCTGGCATAAAAAACCCGGCTTCCCGGGTTATTCCAACTCAATAGAGTGGTGGGCGCGAGTAGGATCGAACTACCGACCTCTTCCGCGTCAAGGAAGCGCTCTCCCACTGAGCTACGCGCCCACTGTCTAACTCGTAATTGTCTTTTTTTAACGCGATAATACTATCCGATGACATAAGAAAGTTCAAACGAAGGGGACGTGCGAGTGCCTATCTGTCTCAAGTGCGGAAAAGAAATAGAGCCAGGCAATGACTATTGCCGGGAATGCGCCGCCGGCGACGAAGAACAGGTCGGGCGCATCATGGCCCTGACGGCTCGCGCTGTCGCGAGACCTCCAAGACGCGTTGATAACCGCTGGGTCATACTGAGCATGTTCGCGTTCGCTGTGATACTCATCGTCGTCGCCGCGGCCGTCGTTTTGTCCATGCCAAGGGGCAAGAAGTTCGCCCAGGCGGCGCAGGCCACAATATGCCGTTCGAACCTCAGGCAGGTGCAAGAGGCAATTTCCAGTTATGATACGACCAATGGCACGTTTCCACCGACAGGCCGCGTGGACGCTCAACACCCGCTGGTCCTGGACCAGTACCTGAAAAACCCCCCGCGCTGCCCTACGACTCATCACTACTACGTCATTGAGAAAGACGGCACAGGATATAGAGCAATATGCGACAGCGGCCTGGCGGGTCACTCGATATAGTGTATATTTCTATTGAGCGTGGGATGCAACACTTATAGAATCGGTCAT
>DATCGY010000313.1:0-22109 GCA_036508635.1 Candidatus Anoxymicrobiaceae bacterium | reverse complement strand
CCTGACCGGGAAGGTGGCTGTGGTGACGGGCGGAAGCCGTGGTATCGGCGAGGCGATCGCGATGGCTCTGGCCGAGTACGGGGCGAAGGTCGTTCTCTCCAGCCGAAAGATCGAAGGCCTCAACGCGGTCAAGGAAAAAATTGAAGCGGCGGGCGGAGAGGCGACGTGTATCCCCGCCCACATGGGCAAGATAGAGTCTCTCAAAGGCATAGTCGATGGCGCCGTTGATGCTTACGGCACTATCGACATCCTCGTCAACAACGCCGCGACCAACCCCGTCTTCGCGCCGCTCATGGATGCCGAGGAAAAAGCTTGGGACCAGATAATGAACGTCAACCTCAAGGGCGTCTTCTTCCTGACTAAGATGGTCGGCGAGGTCATGCTCGCAAAGGGAGGCGGCTCGGTCATCAACCTGAGCACCGAGGCCGCGGTCAAGCCGACGCCGATGCTCGGGATGTATAGCATCAGCAAGGCCGGGCTCGACATGGTGACCAAGTCATTCGCCCAGGAATGGGGGCCGCGCGGTATCAGGGTAAACGGTATCGCCCCTGGGCTTGTCAAGACTCACTTCAGCCAGGCGCTGTGGGCCAACGAAGACATACTGAAGATGGCCACGGCCAAGACACCGCTGGGCAGAATGGCCGAGCCCACCGAGATAGCCGGCCTTGCCGTCTTCCTGGCTTCTGATGCATCCAGCTTCCTGACGGGCGAAACGATCCTTGCCGACGGTGGCGGCCTGCTCGGCTGACCCAGGCCCACGTGGGCACCAAGATAGCTTGCGAGAACGACGGCAGGCTTTACTTTGCCGGGTAATCGAGGTCTCCGAGGAGCGGCTCGATCAACCTGTAAGGATATCCGGAAGACATGTTAGCGGGAGTGTTACCACCCCAGGTGACTCCGCCAGCACAGAAATACGTGATATTACCGGCATCCAGCACGTAAGGCATGACCGATGAGTTGCGGCATATCGACATATCGGCCACGGCGTTCTTGCCATACTTCTCGAGTCTTGCCGAGAGCTCTTCGCTCTTTGTGAGCCTCATGATCGCCGCATCGAACCACTTCGACCCGTAGAGCAAGCCCAGCAGACGGTTGGATGCGTGCGATAGCAGGACCTTGGCGCTCAACACACGTTCGCCGACCCCGAGCGCCGACCATCCGATCTTGCCTGTGTACTTCTTCTGCATGGCGTTCGGCCCTAGGGCTTCGGCGATCTCGCGTAGTTGAGCGGGCCGCCCACGCACTATGACGGTGTCCGGTACGACGCCATCAGGAAAGCTGGACAACGGAGCGACATAGACACCGGCGGTATTGCTATCAAGGCGCGGCTCGAGGCTGTTCTCAAAATCACTCTCTGCTTCCTTGAGCCCAAGGATGATCGGTGACCATCTGCAGACACCGATTGAACCTGGAGCGACCACCAGCTCTTTGCCGAAAGTGGCGTTCCTCACGGCGTCACAGTAGGAGGCGCCCGCGAAGACCTCGACATCTTCAAAGCCATTCAGTGAATCGGTCAGGAATTTTACGCCGACGAGTGGGAGTTCGAGCTTGATAGTTGCCATCAGAGGTTCCCTTTCTTCATCCGCGGAGGTACCGTCGTGCCCGCCGCCGCCGAACGGTCAGTCGCAGGCGTGATGAATACTATCACTACCCGTATAGCCGTCAAGGATCTGGCGTCAGCGCAAACAAAGAGCCGGGCCTGGAGAGACCCGGCTCAAGCTTTCTTTCAATCCAGTATTTTCAAGTCATGGTCGTCTTGACGCCGGCTCAGTCTATCTTCTTGAACATCTTCCGGGGGGCGCCGCAGATGGGGCACTTGTCGGGTGCTTCGCCCTCGACCGTGTTTCCGCAGACCTGGCATACGTAGTAGACCGTGTCTTTATTGTCGCCCAGCTTGTCCAGTGCCTCCTGGTAAAGCCCCGCATGGATCTCTTCAACGGCGTTCGCGTTCTTGAATGACATCCCCGCGGCGCTGTTGCCTTCTTTCTGCGCGACATTGATGAAATCGGGATACATCACGGTGAACTCGTGTGTCTCCCCGCCGATCGCCTCCTGCAGGTTCGCCTTGGTCTCTCCGATGCCCCCCATGACTCGAAGGTGGGCGTGTGCGTGGACGGTCTCCGCGTCCGCCGCGGCCCTGAACAGTCTCGCGACCTGCGCGTAACCCTCATCGTCCGCTTTCTTCGCGAAAGCCAGGTACTTGCGGTTTGCCTGTGACTCTCCGGCGAATGCGTCTTTGAGGTTGTCTGCAGTCGACATCTCTTCTCCTTTCCTCCTGTCCCCCCCCCGCCGCTCGCGGGGAGTGAGCCTATCGGTTCGATTTTTTACTTTTTTACTCTCCCGGAGCCGTACGCGCTGGGAATCCCTTCATAAGGTCACCCTCTATCAAACGCCCGGGCATCGTTTCTGCTTTTTTCTAGGGGACCAATCCAAACCCTTGTAGTTTTTTCGCAAATGCTTACGAAACTTGCTCTCCAGTGATGTATCCTCTAGAGGAATCGAGCAGCTTATCATATTCTATTATCCGACCGACGATATTAATGCCCCTGTACACTCTTCGGGCTTGAGGGAGGTTCATAGATGTACGTGGTCGTGGTCGGCTGCGGAAGGGTCGGTTCGCAACTCGCCGAGTTCCTTTCCGAGGAGCGACACTACGTAATGGTCGTCGACCGTGACGCCGGCGCTTTCAAACGCCTGAAGAAATCTTTCAAGGGCGGAACTCTCGTGGGCGACGCGCTGCATGATGATGTCCTCATCAAGGCGGGCCATCAAGCAGGCCGATGGATTAGCGGCCGCAACAGCCTTCGACGACACGAACCTCGCGATATCCGAGTCGGCGTCCGAGGTCTTCCACGTGCCCAAGGTCGCCTCGCGGCTCATCGACCCGAAGAGGGAGCGAACGTTCGCACGCAAGCACATCGAATACGTCGACAGCACGACTATGATCTCGGGGCGCGTCAAGTCACAGTTGTTCCAGGGTCCCGACTCGATCGTCCAGCAGGATCGCACCGAAGTTGGGATCCAGGTAATCGAGTTCGGAATAGGTGACGAAGCCAACGGCAAGCCCGCCGGTAGTCTCAACTACGGCATCAGCTCCAAGCTGCTCATCCTGCTGCGTGACAACAAACCCATGGCGTTCGACGAAGAGTCGCCACTGCGCACGGGGGACCGCGTCGTCATGACGCTGCGCAGAGAAGGCTGGGCCATCGTCAGGGAGTGCATGGGAAGCGACCTCGATGAAAACACTTGCCCCGGAATCACGGCGTTCGGCCTGGCTTCCGACGCGGTTGCGGAAGAGCCCCCCAGCCTCAATGTAATAGTAGGAGGATGCAGTCAGGTCGGAGCGTTCCTGGCCGTTGACCTCGCCGGTGAAGGTCACAAGGTGACGCTGGTCGATGAGGACCCTTCGCGCTTCAAGCGGGTTCCGCCCGAGTTCACTGGAGAGTTTGTCGAAGGGTCTATCGACACCGAGGAGGCCCTGATCAAGGCCGGCATACAGAAAGCCGACGCTTTCGTCGCCGTCTCCAAGTCCGACGAGTCCAACCGCGGGGCGGTCGAGCTTGCCCGAAATGTCTTCAAGGTGCCGCGTGTAATGTCACGCGTGTTCGAGCCCCGGGAAGAGACCGCCTACCAGGAGTTGGGCATGCCGTACACTTGTGGCACACGTACCACTTCTCAGGCTCTCGCGGAAAAGATCCTGAACCCGATGGTGCGCTCGAAATCGGCCTGTCTCTTCAACCAGTACGACCTCGTGGAGTTCGAGTGCCCATCCACCTGGGAGGGCAAGAGGGTGCTCACGGCGCGAAACTCCGCGCGCGTGATATTCGCCTACATAGTGCGGAGGAGCACCGGTTACATGGCCGAGAACAACTTCGTATTGCGCGAGGACGATACCATCACCGCGCTCGTCACCGCCAGGAAAGTGCCGAAGCTCGAGAAGTTCCTGCTCAAGATATCCAGATGATGAAAGAATGATAACATCCTGCCGGATTCGGCGTTGCATTGGGGGGTCTACGGTTGAGTCGCGGCCATAGAGCAGTGTAATGGACAGATCAGTCTACTCGGTTCCTGAAGAAGAAGTATTCGAGCTACTAAACAGTTCCGAGGAGGGGCTCAGGCCTGACGAAGCCGCCAGGCGTCTCGACCAGCACGGGCGCAACGTCCTGGAGAAAAAGAGGGGCACTCCTCTCTGGCGCAAGTTCATCTCTCTGAGTTCGTCATCCTGCTGGTCTTTATCTACGTGCCGCCGTTCCCCCATTTCTTCGGGTTCGCCCCGGTAAGCATCTGGGTCTGGCTTTTCATGTTCGCTGGCGATACCCTGAGCGTTCTCGTCTTGCGCCACGCGATGGACAAATACAAGAAGATGTTCTTTATAGACTGATGCCGACGGGAGGCAGAGATATGCGCGTAATAATAGCGGGAGGTGGAGTTGTAGGCTCCTTTCTCGCCGGAATACTCCATGAGAAGAATGATGTGACTGTCATCGACCAGAACAAGGGAAAGTGCGCGGTACTTTCCGCCAAGCTGTCAGGTGTCACGAACATATGCGAGGACGCCTGCGAGCCCTGGGTGCTGGAAATGGCGGGCATCTCAGAAGCGGATCTCATGGTGGCCGTAACCGGCGGCGACGAGGACAACCTCGTCATCTCATACCTATCCAAGTTCGAGTACGACGTCCCCAAGGTGATCGGTCGCGTCAACAACCCCAAGAACCGCTGGCTGTTCACGCGAAGCTGGGGCGTGGACGTTGAAGTCAGCACACCCGACATCATAGCCAGGATCATCGAGGAAGAGACCACGCTCGGAGAGGTCGTGACGGTGATGAAACTGCAATCGAGCGACGTCAGCCTGGTGGAGATAACCCTGCCCGGTGACGCCGCCGCGCTTGGCAAGTCACTGGCGGAGCTCGAGCTGCCTTCGGATACGCTAGTCGTCACCGTGGTTCGCGACGACGCGATGATGATACCCCAGGCGGATACGGTGCTGCGCGCCGGCGATAGGGTGCTGGCGGTCACCGGTGTGCAGAACCAGGAAGCGCTGAAGGCGTTGCTGGGGCACGGCAACTAGAATTCACAAGGTTCCACAGGGTCCGTCAGGTTATGAACTCCCCGGTGACCATGTAGCGGATTTCGTCTCCCATGTCTACGGCATGGTCCGCGATCCTCTCCAGGAAGCGCGCTATCATGACTATCCTGATGATGAGGTCGAGCTCTTCCTCGCTATCCCTGTTAGTGCTCGCGAAGAAGCTCCTGTTGATGCGGTCGACCGTGTCGTCCATCCTGTGGAGCTCGATGGCTTTGGCCTCGTCTCGCTCTTTAAACGCCTCGATGGCACGCACCAGCATCTTTGCCGATCGCGTGAACATCTCGTCCATGTCTTCGGCCATGCGGGGCGAAATCGTGTAACCCTGGAGGTTCTGAACCGCCTTGCTTATGTTGACACAGAGGTCCGCGCACCTCTCGAGGTGCTGTGATATCCGCATTATCACGATGATCGTACGAAGGTCTATGGCGACCGGGGCCTGGCGCGCGAGAAGCTCGATGCCATTCTCCTCTATCTTCTTCACGTAGTCGTCGACCTCGTCGTCGCCGTCTATGATCGCCTGCGCCGCTTCTTTGTCCAGCTTGGCGAAGGCGGACCTCGTCTTCTCCACGATGTCGACCGTGAGGTTCGCCATCTTCAGGACATCGAGGTATAGTTCGTCCAGATGCTGGTGAAAGGTTCTCCGTACCTCCATGCTCAACCCCTTTGCCGTTGCCTCAGTCCGGGTCGGTCTTTCCGCTATCCGAAACGCCCGGTTATGTACCGCTCCGTTCGCTCGTCCGTAGGGTTCGTAAAGATAGCGTTCGTCTCCCCGTATTCTATCAGTCTTCCAGGTTCGCCCTGCTCCTGGACGAGCAGGAAGGCCGTGTAATCGCTGACGCGCGCGGCCTGCTGCATGTTGTGTGTGACTATCACCATCGTGTAGTTTTCCTTGAGCTCGGCCATCAGGTCCTCGATGAGCTGTGTGGCGACCGGGTCGATTGCCGAGCACGGCTCGTCGAAGAGGATGACCTCGGGCTGCACCGCGATGACCCTTGCTATGCACAGCCTCTGCTGCTGACCACCCGAGAGGTTTTGCCCCGACTCACGGAGGTTTGCCTTGACCTCGTTCCAGAGAGCCGCTTTCTTGAGGCTCGATTCAACGATGGAGTCGAGTTCTTCCTTCTTCTTTATCCCGACCAGTTTCGGGCCGTAAGCGACATTTTCGTAAATGCTCTTGGGGAAAGGGTTCGGGCGCTGAAAGACCATGCCCACGCGGCGCCTCAGGTCGATCGTGTCGTAGCCCGGCCTGTAGATGCTTTCCCCGTCCAGGGTGATGTCGCCGTCAACCCGCACGTCGTCGATAAGGTCATTCATGCGGTTGAGGCAGCGCACCAGTGTGCTCTTGCCGCAGCCCGACGGACCGATCAACGCCGTGATGCGCCTGGCCTGAACGTCGAGCGCGATGTCCTCGATGGCCTTGAACCCGCCGTAGTACATCGACAGGCCCTTTATCTCCATCTTATTCTCGACAGTCTTGCCCTCGGTGCCTTGTTCCTTCGTGTTGACCGCTTGCATATCTGCTCCTATTTAGGGCTCGCGCCTAGAAGTTTTTTCTTCTGGTACCTGTTCCCGGTCCATCTGGCCAGGAAATAGATCGCGAAGACTATGATGAGCAGCAACGCCGCTCCACCGTTTACGATCTGCCTGTAGTCGGGAACGATCGCCTCTGTCTGAGAGTACCAGATGTACCCCGCCAGCGGCGCAGCGGTGCTGAACGGGTTTGTCGGGATGCTCCTTATGAAAAGCCCCGTTGTATAGATTATGGCTGCCGACTCCCCCATTATCCTTCCAATCGGCAGTATCGTTGCTGTGATGATACCGGGGAGCGCACTGGGTATTACAACCTGCCTGATTGTCGTCCATCTGCTCGCGCCAAGGCTCATGGAAGCCTCGCGGTAAGCATCGGGCACAAGCTTGATCGCCTCCTCCGTGCTCCGCAGGAGAATCGGAAGGCTCAAAATGGCAAGGGTGAAAGCTCCGGCAAGCAGGCAGTAGCTCCACCTGAAATAGGTCACGAATAGCGCCAGCCCGAATAGCCCGAATACGATTGAGGGCAACGTCGCCAGGCTGTCCAGGCAGAACCTGATGACGTTATTAACGCGCCCTTTTTTCGCATACTCGGCCATGTAGATGGCCGCTCCTATAGACAGGGGGAGGGAGAGCAGGATCGCGAGAACCGCTAGATATAGAGAAGACACGATCATGGGAAAGATACCACCGCCACCCTTTATCGCCTCTGGTTTGCCCAGGAAAAATTTCGGGTTGATGGCCGTGAGGAGCCCCCTGGCAAGAATCTCGATTATTATGAAGGCCAGGATTGCTATTGTGAGAATTCCCAGTGCCCAGAAGACTCCGCTCGCTATCTTGTCGGCTCGTTTCGCTTTCACCAGGCTTCCCTCCTCCTGGAAACCAGCCTGATGAGGATTATCAGGACCATGGCGATAACCAAAAGAACGAGCGCCTGCGCGAAGAGCGCCGAGCGGAAGACGCCCGCGGCTTCGCCCAGGTCGGTGACGATACGCGTTGTCAGGGTGCTCGTGCGTGAAAAAGGCGAAAGCGCGAAGGCGCGTGCATTTCCTATGACCATCTGTACCGCCATGGTCTCTCCGATCGCGCGTCCCATTCCAAGTATGACGGCGATCAACAGGCCCTCACGTGCCGCGGGCAGGAGAACCTTATGAATAGTCTGCCATCGTGTCGCGCCCATGGCGACCGAGGCCTCCTTGAGTGTTACCGGAAGAGACTTCAACGTCTCAGCGCTCAAAGTCGTAATAGTCGGAAGGGCCATGACGACGAGGACCATCGACGCTGCTATTACGCCATAGCCCGACGAACCAGTAACCCTGGCTATTGCGGGGACCAACAGTATCAGGCCAAACCAGCCGATCACGACCGAAGGAATACCTGCAAGCAGCTCTATGCCACGTCTGACTGTTCGGGCCATCCTGTCGGGCGCGATCTGGTCCAGGAACACCGCGGCGCCAATTCCGAGAGGAGTGGCAATGACCATGGCTCCGAAAGTGGTCAGGAGTGTCCCCCATATGAACGTGAGCATCCCGTAGTGACCGGCCTCCGGCTTGGAGACGTTTGGGGCCCAATTTGTCGAGAAAAACAAGTTGCCGACACCGACCTGACGTATTGCAGGGATGCTCTCACGGAAGATGAACAGGAAGATGAGAAGGATCGCAAGAATCGCTACCGAGGCACAGGTGAACATCACCAGCTTGACCCAATAATCGCTGTCTTTTAAGCCAAGCCTCCCCATGAAGAATCGGCCTCTTGTGGCCTCTGTCTCCTTCATACTCATTGCTTAAAGACTTCCCTGATGGGTATGTACCCCGCCCGCCGCACGACTTCGACCTGGAATTTCTGAGACAACACGAAGTCGATATACGACTTCACTGCTCCAACGGGCTGACCCCTTGTGAACATGTGAAGGTACCTGGCGAGGGGATAGCGACCTGAGGATGCGTTTTCTATATCAGGAGGGGCGCTATCGAGGTTGACTGGGCGCACCGTCTTGTTGACGTATCCGTGTGACAGGTAACCGATTCCAGCTTCGGTCGAAGCGACGACCTCGCGAACAACACCATTACTTGCCTGTTCTATGGCGGACGCGACGCACTGTACGGGTTTGTCAGAAGTGGACCCGAGCACCCTCTGGTCGAATACCTCTCTCGTGCCAGAAGCCTGGTCGCGGATCACGACGACTATCGGTTCGTCGGGCCCGCCAACATCCCTCCAATTCGTGATCTTGCCGGTGAAAATAGCCTTAGCCTGTTCTTTTGTCAGATTTTTGACAGGATTGCTCGGGTTGACGACCACGGCGATTATGTCGAAGGCGATCTTGTGGTCAACGAGGGTGCCGTTGTTCTCTCCCGGCTGCAGGTCGCGCGAGCTGTTCGCAACGTCTATGACCCGCTCTTTCAACTGCGTTATGCCCGCGCTCGATCCGCCGCCCTGCACTTCCACGTTGGCATTCCTGTTTATATCAGTGAATTCAACAGCGGCTTCCTGAGCAAGTGGCAGAACAGTAGTCGAACCCGCAGTCTTGACCTGTCCATGGATTGCCGTATCGGTCTTACCCTGCAACTTCGAACCGCTCGCGCATCCCGCGCTCAGCGCCACCCAAAGTGCAATAAGCACTCCAAGCCCTATCGCAATCCACTTTCTCAAAGAAGCAGGCATCCTCATACATCAAATTAAATCAGGTGATATTTAAGGACGGGTTCATTGCAGTAAAAGATTACCTGAACATTTCCTTAAGAAAAGGTTAAGAACCCTACCCTGAGGAGTAGATCCCGTCAGGAGAAGTCGTTTGGGATTACGAGGGTGAAGGTGGAACCTTCGCCTTCGGTGCTGGTGACGTCAATGGTGCCGCCGTGGAAATCGGCGGCGTGTTTGACAATCGAGAGGCCGAGGCCGGTGCCGCCGGTCTCGCGGGACCTGGCCTTGTCGACCCGGTAGAAACGCTCGAAGATCTTGGACCGTTCTTTCATCGGAATGCCGATCCCGGTGTCGGAGACGCTGATCGAAGTCTCGTCCTTTCCGTGCGCGACCAGGACATCGACCCGCCCGCCGGGCCGGTTATACTTTATTGCGTTATCCAGCAGGTTGGTGCACGCGAGCTTGATCAGGTTCCTGTCGCCCCTGATCTCGACTGCATCCTCACCGTCAGAGAAAGCCAGCTCGACCTCGCCTTTCCTCGCAAGGCCGGCTTTTTCGGCCAACGCCTCCTCGATCATCTCGTTGAGGGCGAACGGCTCAGCCACCAGCATGGTCCCTTCCGCCTCCAGGCGAGACAACATCAGCAGATCCTCGATGATATCCGCGAGGCGCCTGGATTCACGGTCGAGGTCAGAGAGAAAGCGCCTGGCGGCATCGGGGTCGTCAGCAGCCCCGGCAATCAGCGCGTCAACGACGGCGCGCATGTTGGCCACCGGCGTGCGCAGCTCGTGCGACACGTTGGCGACAAAATCCTTTCTTACGCGTTCCAGCCGGCGCCTCGAGGTCACGTCTTCGATGACACATATTACGCCCGTGATCTCATCCCCGGCGCTGGTGATGGGGTTTGCTAGCACCCGCAATGACCTGGAATGAGGAATTGATATCTTGACTTCCGTCGCGACCATCGCGCCTCCCCGGGATTTCTCGATGGCACGGTCGATAACCGGAGTGTGATGTATCTCCGTGAACGTCCTCCCCCGGGCATACTCCCGCGATGTGCCGAGTACCCTTTCGGCGACCGGGTTGATCATGTCTATCTTGAGGTCGCTCCTCACAACGATTACGCCCGCGTTGATGTTGTCGAGCACGGCGCTCAGCCTGTCGCGCTCGTGCGTGAGCTCGGCGAAGTGTTTGCGAACGTGACCGGCGATCGCGTCCATGTGCTGGGCCAGGTCGTCGAGCTCTGTCAATCGTGGCTGGGGCATCCTGTCCAGGTCGTTCTCGACGACAAGCTTTTCCAGAGCGCTTGCGATCTCGTTGAGGTCGCCGGTGAGCGTCCTTTCAGAACGTATCGATACCCCCGCGAGAAAGATGAGCAAGAGTGCTATGCCGGTTATGATCGCCGCGGCCTCGGACATCTTTGCGTGCAAGGCCAGGGTAAGTGTCAGCGCTGTCACCACCACTATGAAGCTCACGGCCAGGGCGTATCGCCAGAAGAGCGAATGCCTGAAACGAAGCATGATCTCAGCCCTTGTTCTCGTCGGTGGGTTTGTCGAGCCGGTATCCCGTGCCCCTTACAGTCTTGACGTACCCAGGGCGCGAAGGGTCCTCCTCGATTTTTTCCCTCAGGTGCCTGACATGTACGTCCAGAGTCTTGCTCGACCCGTAGTAACCGTCCCAGAGCTGGTTGAGTAGCGTCTCCCTCACTATGACTTTGCCCGGGCGACGCATGAGCAGCTCGAGCACCCCATATTCGGTCGGAGTAAGGTGGACCGACCTGCCGCCGACGCGTACCTCATGTTTCTGGATGTCCATTACCAGGTCACCATACTCGAGCCGGTCCCTGATCATCGGTTGCGCTTCCTCCATCGACCTGCGCAACAGCGCTTTGATCCGCGCTATCAGCTTACGCATGTCGAACGGCTTGGTTACGTAGTCGTCGGCTCCCATCTCCAGCCCGAGCACTTCGTCAAGGTCCGAGTCCTTGGCTGTAAGCATGAGGATGGGCACCATGGATTCGGCCCTGATCCGCCGACAGACATCTAGCCCGTCCATGCCGGGAAGCATGAGGTCGAGAGTCACGAGATCGGCTCCGTCGTTCAGGAACCGCTCAAGCCCGCTCTTGCCGTCGCACTCGACAGCCACCCGGTATCCCTCTTTCTCGAGCGTGTACCGAAGGGCTTCGGCGAGCGGTGCCTCGTCTTCTATTATCAGTATCTTTTTCATGATTGCTCCAGTATCCACGCTAATGATACCGCAGGCATACAGAATCTTTAACCCAAGCTTAACCGTGCCTTCACCTGTTCTTCAGTCTTGCCCGCTATACTTGATTTCAAAGCAGATCGAAAGGAGAACGATGGAACACAAGACAGTGACAACGCCGAAGAAGAAGAAACGGGTCGACAAGACCACCGTAGCCCTGATCGCGCATGACGCCAAGAAAGTGGATATCGTGATGTTCGCGAACGAGCACCGCGAAGCGCTGAGTAGGTGCGAACTGGTCGCCACCGGCTCCACCGGGATGCAGATAATTGAAAAAACGGGGCTCGAGGTCAAGTGCATGCTCGGCGGTCCCGAAGGTGGAGACCTCCAGATCGGGGGGCTCATCGCAAGCGGCGAGATCGACCTTGTGATATTCCTGCGCGACCCGCTCTTCTCTCAACCGCACGACCCGGACATATCGGCGCTCTTGAGGGTATGCGACGTACACAACATACCGCTCGCCACAAACCCGGCGTCGGCGGATATGTTCCTGAAAGGCATAACCAGCCGCGACCTTGAGGAGCTGAGACCCGCGATCTAGTGGTCTCGCGAGGCGCCCGTGGGAGAACCGCAGTATCCCACGAGCGTCCCTTACGGGCATCATGGCTGGCGAGGCTCACCCGGGAAACCACTTAATACTTTTCCTTTTTTCTGCCTTTTTATTAGCTTTACACGAATTCCGTCTAGTTATATTATTTAATCCGCATTGTGGGCTTAATAGTATGTTCCAGTTGGTCAGTGCGTTAAGCTGAGTTCAATTTGGAGGTGAGCCTATGGCTGACAAACCAGAAAGACTGGTTATCGATGTGCAGGTCCCGCTCGATTACACCTACAACTACCGCATCGGTTCCTTCATGGAGCGCTACATCAAGGGTCTTGGCGACAAGAAGATCCTTGGCGTCAAGTGCCCCGCGTGCGGCAAGGTCGCGGTCCCGCCGCGAAGCTTCTGCGGCGCATGCAACAAGCCGATGGACGAGTGGGTCGAGGTAGGACCCGAGGGCACTGTCGAGAACTTCACGATCGGCCACGTTAAACTGGACCGTGGCGCGGTCGAGAAGCTCGACGATCCGCAGCTCCTGGCGATGGTGAAACTCGAGGGAGCGACCGTACCACTCCTCGCTGAAGTGAAAGGCCTCGCGACGGCCGACCTAAAGAAGGGGCTGCGCTTAAAGGCGATTTTCAAGGATCCAGCCGAGGACAGCCTCGCGGATCTTAGTCACTTCGAGCCGGTCGGTTGAGGGGGGTGAAGATATGCTGAGAAAAGTAGCAATAGTAGGCCAGGCTCAGATAAACGCGGCCGACGTGGGCAAATCCCGCGAGCGGATGCTGTTCGACCTGGTCAGGGAGTTCTACAAGGAGATGGGAATAACCAGGCACGATATTGACACGTTCGTCTTGTGCTCAAACGACTTCTCGGCCGGGCACACGATCAGTAACGTCTTCGAGGACTGCCCGGTGGGCGCCTATATGAAAGACGAGACCAAGGTGGAGGCCGACGGCGTCATGGCCGCGACCTACGCGACCGCCAGGCTCATGTCGGGGCTTTACGACACGGCGCTGGTAGTCGGCAACAGCCAGGGCGGCTCCGTGATGAGACCGTACCTCATGATGGACTACACGATGAACCCGACTTACGACCGCCAGCTCGGCCTTCTCAACGAGCTGAGCGCTGCCGCGCTCCAGGCTCGCGCCTACATGGAAGCGTTCGGGATGACCGACGAGCAACTCGCGAAAGTGGTCGTGAGAAACCTCCGAAATGCAGCCAGGAACCCCCTGGCTTTCAACGGCAAGGCCGATGCCTCTGTCGATGACGTTCTCGCCTCGGAGTTCCTGTACGAGCCTCTCAGGCAGGCTCACTGCTATCCGTTTACCGATGGAGCATGCGTACTGCTCATGGCATCCGAGGATAAGGCGAAAGAGCTTACCGACAAGCCGGTCTGGGTTAAGGGCATCGGCGATTCGCTCGATACCTACTATCCGGAGCGTAGCGTGACCCGCTGCAAGTCGGTGAGACTCGCCGGCAAGAGAGCATACAAGATGGCGGGCATCAGCGACCCGGCAAACGATCTCGACCTCGTCGAGGTCAGCGCAAAGTTCGCCCACCAGGAGCCGATCATATGCGAGGGCCTCGGGCTCTTCGCGGAGGGTAGCGGCGGCGACGTTGCCGACCGGGGTCTCTCGGAGCTTGACGGCGCGATGCCTGTCTGCCCCTCCGGGGGCGCTCTTGGCGCGTACGCCTTCAGCGCTGGGGGCATGGTCCGTCTCGCCGAGTGCTACAGGCAACTCACCGGCACGGCCGGCGACACCCAGGTGGCGGACGCTAAAACCGCGCTGGCCCACGGCCAGGACGGTCTCTGCTTGCAGCACAACGCAGTGATGGTCGTCAGCACGGAGGAGGGATGATATATGAGAAACGTCGCAATTATGGGGGTCGGATACACCCCGGTTTTCGTGAGCAAGCGCAAGGACGTCAGCATCGTCGAGATGATCGAGGAGTCTGTTGGCGCGGCGTTCCGCAACACGGGCCTCACTCCTGACGATATCGATGCCATCACCTACGGCAACATGCAGACGTTCGAGGGGGTCAACCTCCCGCACCTGTGGTCGAGCGACCACATTCGCGCGGTCGACAAGCCTACCATCCGCATCTCCACGGGGGGCACGACCGGAATGTCCACGCTCCAGGCGGCTTACTACTACGTGGCCAGCGGTCTGTACGACGTGGTCATGGCGGTCACCTGGGAGAAGCAGTCGGAGGGTGACTCGCAGGTCGGCCTTGCCGGTATCGTGATGCCCGAGGCCATGACCATGGTCCAATCCGGAATGGACCTCTTCAGCGGCAAGGGCATGGGCTTCGGCGGTGGCGGCTCCACCGGCGCGGCTTCGTACCAGGCCATGAGCTATCTGCACCACTCAGGCGCATCACCCGAGCACATCGACAAGATGGCGGCTCTCGAGCGCAGCAACGCCGCGCTCAACCCATACGCTCATCTTCGCAAGAAGACCACCGTCGAGGACATCCAGGCAACGCCGATGGTGGCGTACCCGCTCCGGTTCGGACACACGTGCCCGACCAGCGACGGCGCAACCACGGCGATCGTCTGCTCCGAGGAGATGGTCGGCAAGCTGACCGACGGCAACGTCGCATGGATACACGGGCTCGGCAGCGCCACGTCCGACCCGTGCACGGCCAACTTCCTCGAGGGCCAGATCACGGACCCCGCTGAGCAGATACCGGCCAAGCTCGCAGCCGAAAAGGCGTTCAAAATGGCCGGCATCACCGACCCGCCGAACGAGCTCGACATGTGCGAGATGTACAACGGGTTCGCGCACCAGTCGCTGATGTGGCTCGAGAAGCTCGGCGTCTGCAAGGAAGGCGAGGCGCACAAGATGCTCGACGCGGGTGACCTTAACATCGACGGCAGGATGCCGACCAACGCGAGCGGCGGGGTTTTCTCGACCAACGCGATCGGGGCCTCCGCCATGAACCGCCCCACCGAATGCGCGCTTCAGATCATGCGCAAGATCGAGGGCGGACACCAGATACCCAAGAAGATAAAGAAAGCCCTGTCTCACGGATGGGGTGGCATGTTCCAGTACGTGACCGTCATGGTGCTCGGCGACGAGCCCCGGAAGCTGTAAGCGAAGGAGGTGGGATTGATGGCGTTTGAAATGGGACCCGAGACTCGCCAGGTCCAGGGCATGTGGGAAACATCCACCTACCACTACAGGATGGAAGGTGGTGGCGTAAAGCTCCTGACCGAGGCGATGAAGGAAAAGAAGCTCAAGGGCATACGCTGCCCGGAATGCGGAATGGTATACGTACCCGGGCCCACCTACTGCCGCAAGTGCTTCATCGACATCGATGAGGTCGCCGAGGTCAAAGACACCGGCACCGTCATGAGCTACACGGTGGAGATGGCTGACGTCCGCGGCAACCCGAGGGACGAGTTCCTCATCTCGGCCATGATAAAGCTCGACGGCGCTGACAGCTGGTTCGTTGGCGCCGTGACGGGCATCGATTGGAAAGACGCGAAAGTCGGAATGCGCGTCAAGGCCGTCTGGGTCGACGAGCCCGTCGGTAGCCTGGTGGACATAGACTGCTTCGAGTACATCGAGGATTAGGCTACACGGCTCCAACAATAGATACGCAAAGATTGAGGGCGGGCTCGTAAGCCCGCCCTCAATCTATCTACACTCGCCCCCAAGGCATCTTGCTTAGAAGAGGAACTTGAAGACCTTGGTGGTATCCCAGGCCTGGATGCGCTTCAGGTCCCAAGAGGCGCCCAACATCCTGACGTTCTTGATCCCTACAGGCAGGTTAACCGCCATATTGTTGAAGTAGAATATCTGGTCTTTCTTGCCGTCGTGGTTCACGTCCTGAGGATTGGTCGCGATCGCGAACGAACCACCAAGATCTACCGCGAGCGGGAATATGGTCGTAGCGTCAAAGTTGCCTTCCGAGTACAGCACCACCTTGAGGAGGCCGGGTGCCTTCAGCCATATCCAGTTGAAGATGCCGAACGGGTTGATGATGTCCATGTGGGCATCAACCGAGAAGCCTCCGGGCAACGTCGCCACCTTGGCGTCGTCGTTATGCGACAGGTACAGGTCCCAATCACAACCGATAGTGGCGCCCGCCGGGATAGTGAAATCAGCCTTTACCTGGGTCGACGAGACCCACTTCACGTTCTTGCCCTGGATGGACTCGAGGCCTCTTACCAGCTTTACCGTCATGGGCGTGTTCCGGAAGTATTTACCGGCGACGCTGACGGTTACCGTCTGGTTGGGCCTGCAGTGGGCGCTACCGCTCGAATTGACCTGCGGCCTCGCGTAAGAGATTTTGAACGAGTCAGGCAGGTTGGCGACTTTGGTCGTGTCGTCGTTGTGCCAGAAGTTGGTGTCGTATGGTCCCACCACTGCGTTATCGGGAATCTTTATGTCGGCGTTTACCCAGCATTTATCCATGTAGTTTACGGCGGTCGTGTTGATCGCCGCGCCAGCGTCCGGCTTGAGCTGCAATGTCGACGTAACTGGCCTAAAATCGGTGCCGTTTAGCAGTACGCCTTTGAGGTTATCGCCCTGCTCGGCCGCGTTCGGCGAGATGTTTGAAAGCGTAGGAGCCGCCGGGCTGCCCGTGGCGCTCAGATTGGTTATCGCCACTTTCTGGCCCAGGAGCTTCGAGTAGACCTGAACGCTCGTCATGTCGCCCACGAAAGCCTTGCCGACCGGAGTGTACTGGGGCTCGCCAGCATACGGGGTTGTATTCAGCTTATAGAATCCCGTCGGTACGCCGTTGACGGTGGCGAACATGACCCCGTTGCCAGCGTCGACGGCATGGTACGTGATAGTGACATCGTATTTCCCGCCGGTGTTACACATCTTTCCGCCGTAAAGGCCCGCCTGTGGGGTGCCATCGGCCGCGCCGCGGTCGAACCATATGCCGCAGCTCTTGAACGGGTCCCAGGGCGACCCCCACGGCCACCAGGGATAGGTGGTGTACGTGTTCGGCGCCTGGTACGCCGTGTCATAGGTCATGTAGTCGTTGTCCCACGCCTTGGCGCTGCGCAGGGCCAGCCTGTCGTTCTGGTCGAAGTTATTGTCGTACTTGTCGCCGGCCTGGGGAGCCGCAGTAGCCATCCAGCCGATCTGACCGGCGGCGCTCTTATGGTCGACTATGCCGACCTCGGATACGTCCGAGTTGCCGTTTGCGGGAGTGAACTGGCTCATGTCGAGGCTGTAGGCCACCTTGAGGTCTCCCCTCGTGAGGTCCCAGTTCACCCACGGATGCACGAAGTCGGAGTAACCCGAGGCCGGGTCAGTGAAATCTTGCTTTACGACCCCGTCTTCGGCCAGCGCAAGACCGCCTGCGAAGAGCGGAATAAGGATGGATGATAGCAATGCGAATACCATTAGAAGAACAATTGACCGCCTCATAGACCTTCTCCCTTCACCCGTGCCTGCCGCAGCTGCCGATGTCCCTCAACCACCCATTTGAGAAGATCATCGTCTCGAAAGTACTGCATCGATCCTCCTCGAAGTAATACCGGAGTGCAGCGAATCTAACATCTTGTGACGGCTTGGTCTAGGAGTTCGGGTGCTTTTCACACTTATGGGTGAGGGTGATTTTCATACTTTTGGAGAGCGAAAAATTAGACTAATGGGTGACTCAAACAGACCAACCAAAGGCAATATTATAAATATAATAACCAATAGGAGATATCAACTATGTGATATGGGTGATTTACCACCCGCATGGGGGACCCGGGCCTAATCGCCCTGAAGCGAGGCCTCGTAAGCTAGCATTGCATCTGTCATATCGGGGTTGATCAGTCGCTGGGGGCGCTTGATCTCGTCGAACTTCGCGTACTCCTTGAAATGGAGAACAGGCCAGTCCCTGCCTCGCGTTTCCTGCCTCAGCTTTAACTGGGGGTTGACCATCACCGGATGCCCGACGGCCTCGAGCAATGGAAGGTCGCTGGCGCTGTCCGAGTAGAACCAGCAATCTTTCATGTCGGCGCCCTTCGACTCGCAGAATTCAGCCGCCATGTCGAGCTTCCCTTCCATGAAAGCCATGGGCCCGAGCTCGTCGCTGGTCATATGGTCTCCGTCGGTCGGGGTGTAGCTGGCGATGATGTCGTCCGCCCCGAGTTGCGCCCTCACCCGCTCGGCGATGTACTCTCCGGCGGCCGTAGCGATGACGGTGATATGTCCTTTATCGCGGTGTTCCCTGACGACGTCGACCCCACCCTGGTACAACCTCGGGACGATGTGCGTCTCGAAGTTGCGGTCCATGAAACCGATCATGTCTACAATGGTGTACTGACCCATTATCTCGAGGACCCTCCTGTAGACATCTTGCCTCGGCAGGCGGTTCATCTTGTATAGAGCGGTATACCTGAGGACCTCGAGGAGCACGCGCGGGCCCATGTAGCCTTCTCTGACCATCCGGAGCGCATAGATATTTCCGTTCGCGCCATCGAGAAGCGTGTTATCGAGATCGAAGAACGCTACAACGTTACTTTCACCCAATCAGATCACCCGGGAAATATTGTAATCGCTTTGCCGGCCGCGCGAAAGGAACCTTGCCGCGCAAGAGCGAAAATCGTGGTGACCCGGGCGCCCGGGTCGCGCGGATTACTCCGCGAGCGCGGTTCTCGCGGCGCGATCTTTATAGACCTTCTTTCTGGCCCGGCCCCCGTCGCGCCGCAAGGAAAGAAGCACCGCTCCGCCGATGATCAGGAATATCGAGGCGAGGCGAAGAGAGGCCATGACGCTGCTCGTCGGGAACGGCTCGCGGAACGCGACCAGGCCCACGATGATGGGTATCAGGTTGCTGAAGCCGGTCACAAGGGGAACGACGACTATGGCCGAGCCCCTCTGCAATGCCGTCTGGAATATCACGAGCGAGACCACCGTGGTCACGATGGCGATCCAGAAATAAGCGGAATAGACGAAACCCGCCACCCTGAACTCGCCCCATCGGTTGCCGATATCCGTCCAGGCCATCTTCATGAATATCGCGGTCAGCCCTACCAGCACCCCGTTGCCGATACCCAGCAGCGAGGAGGCGCGGTCGTCCTCTCTCATGAAAGCGGCAGTCAGGCTCGCAATGACGACGCCGACCAGCAGGACGATGAAGAGCCACAGGATTGCGGGCCTGTATTCCGGAGTCTTGGAGCTGGACTGAACCAGCGTGACGCCGAGCATCAACACCCCGAGGACGATGGACCCGATGCCAATCCAGTCAACAACGGACGCCTTCTCCTTGAGGCGGGTGACGGCAAGAAGCACCAGCAGGCAGATCCCCGAAGCGTTTATAGGTTGTATCACCGACAGGGGCGCGAGGCCGACGGCTATGCCGTGTCCAAAAGTCCCCATTATCTGGAGGCCCTGCGCCTGGAGCCAGGGGCGGCAGCTCGTGAATGCGCGAATGGTCTTGATGGCCGACTGGCTGCCAATGCGCGGCAGGAACTCGAGCTCCCTCTTCATGAGGTAGTTACTGTAGTTGATGAGTACTGTGCCGATCAGCGCAAGCAGTACTCCGAAAGCAAGAGCCATCCAGCCCCCTGGAATATTGTCGGGCCCACTAATGCATGTTTACGAGGATTTCGACGCCGGCAGGCCTCGGGCATTCAAAAAAAGTATAACGCGAAAGGCGCAATGCTGTGGACGAGTGGGAAAACATGAGGGTTCCCGGTTGGGCTTTCCACGCGGCGAGCGGAGGCCCGCTACGAGGTGTATTGCTCCACTGCCTTGAATATAACCTCGAAGTCGCAAGGCTTTGTGAAGTACTCGTTAGCGCCGGCCTGAAGCATCTCGTTACGCGACTTTGCGTCACTCAGCGCGGTCAGAACTATCACCGGGGTCTCGCTGTCGCCCATCTTCTCCCTGATGTGCCTGCAGACGCCGACTCCGTCGATATCCGGCATCACCAGGTCTAATATGACGGCGGAGGGGCTGGCAACGCGGAGCTCTTCGAGTGCGCCCATCCCGCAGAAAGCGCATGTCACATCGAGCCCGGACAGCTTGAGATATAGCTCCAGAATCCTGACGAAGTCACTATCGTCGTCCACAAGCAAGACATGCTTGGGATCAGAATCCACCGCCATTCGCGATTACCACCCTGCATTCCTCTGACCGCACCAGCAGTCTACCCTCGTATTGCCCTGATATTATACAGGCGCCCCCTTCTAGATCAACGAAGGGCCCGCCAGCGGTTCATTATCCACCCCGGTGCCACCTCGGACCTGGTCCGAACCGGGTCTGCGCTACTCAATGCAGGTGCGAATCCAGAAAGCTGGAGTCCGGAGTGGTCACATGCTCGACAGTCTTAAAGATGTGCTCGGGCTCGCACGGCTTGGTGAGGAACTCGTTTGCCCCCTCCATAAGGAGGTCCATGCGAGAGTTCGGGTCGCTCAAGGCCGACAGGATTATGACGGGCGTGCTGTCACCCATCTTCTCCCTGATGTAGCGCACAACGCGACGCCCATCGATGTCCGGCATCATCACGTCGAGTATTACGGCTGACGGATTGGTGATGCGAAGCTCTTCGAGCGCGCCAATACCACCGAACGCGCACGACACCTCGTAACCCGCGTACTTCAAGTACACCTCAAGGGTTTTTACGAAGTCTCGATCGTCGTCAACCACGAGCACCCGTTTTGTTTCAAGCTCATTCTGCATCTTCGCCCTACCTCCACTATCGTGGGTCCGCGTCAGCACCCATAACGATGCGCATCAAATCGCCTTCGATTCTAAAACACGCACCTGTAGATATGAATTATACCTGCCTCGCCCAGGGATGCAATCGCCGATTGGTTGGATTGCTAGAGTTGTATCGCTACATAATACTGTCGGGTGATGCGGTCTTTGAAGGAAAAAACCGGCCTCCGTAGAGCGACGGTGGTCCGGAAAATAATCGGGATATCAGCTTCTTCTGTTCAACCGGGGCTCTTGACCGCCAGCGCGGCACGAGCGACTTTGACCATATCGTCACAGACGTACTCTTTGCAGACGGTAGGCTGGAAGCGCGCCCTAAGCATGCAGTAGCCGGACTGCGGGTCGCGCCACCTGCACGGCTCCGCCCACATCCAGTCACGCTTGAAGCCGAAGCGCTCTTTCTCGTCGTCCAGCAGCGCTATGCGTCCCTCTTCGTTCGGCCGCTGGCAGCACCAGCCCTCGCACTCGGCGCAGGCGGACCTGGCCAGCGCCTGGCACGAGCGGCACAGGTGCGGCTCCATGTCCCAGTAGACCTTGTAGAATTCACGCCCGCAGGCGTCGCACTTAACCTTCACCGGGTCGTACCTCCCTTTGCGCCTGCCGGCGGCGGCAAGCACGTTTCTTAGCGGGTGAGATGTGATTTTACCCTATTTGGGCGGGGCGTAAAACGGTATGACGCGCGGGCGTGAGACGGAACCTACCGTCCCAGGAACTCCGACCTCAGCGTAGATATCTCCTCGGACCGTGGGGATGCGGCACCAGCACCCGACCCGTCCACGTACGAGGCCATTAGCCCGAGCGAGTTGTGCGCGCCCGCTTTGCCGTCACGCCCATTTATATACATTGAGCGCTCGGCCACGACGTAACCATCGCTTTCCACGCGAGTAGAGACATCTCCGGTGACATAATCGTTGACGTGGAATGTCTTGCGTGAAGCCGGGGGTAGCGACGCGCCAGGTCCCGGCACGGCGCCTTCGGTCGTCATGAACGTGAGCTGGACGCTCACCGCGGTATCGGGACTCGGATTCATCACGAGCACCCACTCGTCGTAGCCCGAAGACGTGCACCCCTCGGGCAGGTACCAGCCCGTGCTGGAGTAGGAGGAACCGACCGAGTTGTGCGCGCCGAGCTTGCCGTCGGGCGCCCTGATATACATCGCGCGCTCGACGACGACCTTCTGGGAGTCACTTTCAGTAAGGACAAGAGTGGAGACTTCCGAGTCCGGCATGTAGTCGTTGACACGCACCGAGACCCGTTGCCCCGGTTTGACGCTCTTGACCGGCCCCTCAATCACCTTGTCGGAGTTCATGAAGAAGAAGTGGGTTGCCGCAGCCGACCCGGTCGGGTTTTCGACCAGCACCCACTCCTCGTAC
>DATCGY010000312.1:0-13153 GCA_036508635.1 Candidatus Anoxymicrobiaceae bacterium | reverse complement strand
CTGGTTCGAAAAGAAGTTCCCCGGGCGCTATACCCGCACCCGCATCCTCGACCTCGGACAGATCGATTACCTGACAATGGGCATCTGGATAAGTAACAAGAAAATCACCGATCTCGGTTTCGAATTCGAGTACGCCGACTTCAACAAAGGCCTCGCCGACACCGTATCCTGGCTCATCCTCAACAACAAGATACTCTAAAGCCTTGCATCACAGAGGTGGGGTCAGGTCTTTTATTGTTTACTGTTGTCCTCTGCTCGAGATAAACGTGACAGCAAACAATAAAAGACCTGACCCCGAAGTCGCAGGTGGCGCCGTATCATTTGCTCTGGTTTCAAGGGCTGCCATGAAAATTGATCACTCTTCTGCTATAGTTTACGAGTCTTGCGGGAGAAAAAGTCTGGAGAAAGAAGAATGAAAGAGATTGAGACGATAGAGCGAAGCCAGCTGAAAGAGGACGTACCCGAGTTTCAGCCCGGCGATACCATAAAGGTGACCATTGAGATCAAGGAAGCTACCGGGACCGGCGAAAAGCGGACCGTCCGGACGCGCACCCAGGCGTTCCAGGGCCTAGTTATCAGGCGTCAGGGTTCCGGGTCCCGCGAGACGTTCACCGTGAGGAAGATCTCGTTCGGGGTTGGGGTCGAGCGTACCTTCCCCGTACATTCACCCATCGTCAAGGACATCGAGATGATCCAGGAGGGTGATGTCCGAAGGGCCAAGCTCTATTATATTCGCGATAAGGTGGGCAAAGCGGCCCGCGTCAAGAAGAAGAAGTACACAGCAAAATAGATGACCGAGGATAACTACAAGCATGATGCCGACCAGGAGGGACGGGAGGACGTAGCTCCCGGCAACGGGGTTCAGAACCTCGAAGGAACTCCGTCGGACGAAGGTACGCCCACACCGGAAGAGCCCGACGGGCTCTCCGAGCCGCCCATCACCCAGCCTGAGGAAGAACCACGGCGCAAGAAGCCGACGTTCTGGCAGGGGCTTCGCGAAGTACTGATAATCCTCGTCATCGCGGCAATCGTCGCTATTTTTATCCAATCGTTCTTCATGAAAGCGTTCATGATCCCGTCGTCTTCGATGAGCCCGACACTCCAGATAGGCGACAGGGTGCTCGTGGACAGGGTGACCTATTACTTCAGGAAACCCCGGCTGGGCGACATCATCGTCTTCCGGTATCCACCCAAAGACCCCAAGGCGCTGAACACCACCAACCTGTTCTTCTGGCCTTTTGACCAGATCCTCGAGACTTTGCATGTAACGCACCGCATGGAGAGCCCTCCTTTCGTAAAACGCGTGATCGCAACCGGCGGTGAAACGATCGAGATCAAGCAGGGACAGATCTACATCAACGGCAAGAAGATCAAAGAAGACTACAAGGTCCCAGATGACTACAACATGCCGGCGACCAGGATTCCCGACGGCGAGCTGTTCTGCATGGGCGACAACAGGCCCAACTCGCGAGACAGCCGTTACTGGGGGACGGTGCCCATAAGGGCCGTTATCGGTAAGGTGTTCTTGAAATGGTGGCCTCCGAAGGATTTCGGGATCCCGAAACATTAGATTACCTCGCGAGCAGCCTGACCGGGCGGTCCCGCGCCGGTGCGCTCGATACCCTCTCCATGTCCGTGCGCGAGATCAAGGCGATGCTGGCCTCACTCGAGAAGCCGGACCATGTGCTATGTGCGCAGTTGACCAGGGACCCCCGCCCCAGCGTCAGACAGCTAGGATACTCCGCTCTTCGGCACGGGCGCAGCCTTGCCGCGAACGAGGAGATATTCCGCGAGGGGGACGTACGGTTCATCGCGGGTGCCGACGAGGCCGGGCGTGGTGCGCTGGCGGGGCCTCTGGTTGCGGCGGCCGTCATGTTCTCGCCGGGGACAGTGGTCAAGGGAGTGAACGACTCGAAGATGCTGAGGCCCGAGCGCCGCGACGAGCTCTACGACGTCATCATTAAAAGAGCGGAGAGTATCTGTGTAGTGTTCGTCGATTCGGGTCTGATAGACCGCTTCGGCATCCAGCCCGTGAACATGCAGGCGCTCGGGGAGGCGCTTGCGGGAATAGACGACCGGTGCCAATGCGCCATATGCGATCACTTTACCCTCTCGGGGTGTGGCGTGCCGACATACGGCATCTCAAAAGCAGACGAGACATTCCAGTCGGTGGCGGCGGCGAGCATCATCGCCAAGGTCGAGCGCGACAGGGTCATGAGGTTACTCCACAGCCGCTTCCCCCGGTACAACTTCGAAGGCAACAAGGGTTACGCCACCGGGGAGCATATGTCCGCTCTTGCCGCTTTCGGGCCGTGCGAAGTCCACAGGAAGTCGTTCTCTGGCGTGCTACCAGAAGAAGAGATCCGTCTCTGGGAGGGCTGAATTGGGAGGTGACCGCAGGTCGGTCGGGAAGGCTGGGGAGGAGATAGCCTGCAAGTACCTCGAGGAGCATGGCTTCATCATCCAGGGCCGCAACTGGCGCACGCGCTCCGGCGAGCTCGACATAATCGCGAAGCACGGCAAGGCTACGGTCTTTGTCGAGGTAAAAGCCCGGCGCGGCAAGTCGTTCGGCCGGCCCGAGGAGTCAGTAACGCCCGATAAAGCCCGCCGCATACGGCGCCTCGCGACCGAGTACCTCGCATCCGCCGCCCACTCACCCGAAGTAAGATTCGACGTCATCAGCCTCATGCTTGACCCTGACAACAACCTCCTCGAACTCCACTACATTCCCGACGCCTTCTAACTCATCCGTTAAAGAAACACCTTGGGGTCGAAACACCTTGTGGTCAGATCTGACCCCATCCTTCCACCTTCAAAAAACAGATCTGACCCCATCCTTTCAAGGGTTTGGGTCACGGTTGGGTATAATGGGCGGCATGTCTGTAAAGGTAAGGTCGTTTGTAAAGAGGAGAGGCGCGGGGCTGATCGTCGTTGTGGCGTTAATGATCTGCGCAACAATCTTCACGAGGCCACTGCTCGCGAAGGGGTCGGATCACGTCTACAAGGAGCCGTACGATCCGATGTTTCAGGCGTGGACGCTGGCCTGGGACGCGCACGCTGTGACACACAGCCCTTCCAACCTTTTCAACGCGAACATCTTCTTTCCAAACGTCGATACGTTGACTTACTCAGACCACCAGATAGTAACGGCGGTGATGGCGCTGCCCGTGCTCGGCATAACGGGAAACCCGTTGCAGACGGCCAACTACATGCTTGTCTTCAACCTCTTTCTCTGCGCCATCGGCGCGTATCTGTTGGTGGTGCACCTTACCAAGAATCGGGTGGCTGGGCTCGTAGCGGGAATGATATTCGCTTTTGCGGCACCACGTATCGCGCAAATCGCCCACCTGCAGCTATCGGCTGCCGCGTTCATCCCGTTATGCCTTCTCTTTCTCCACAAGTACTCGGAGGACGGGCATGTCCACGACGCCGCGCTTGCGGCGCTGTTCTTCGTCCTCGAGACGCTGTCCACGTGGTACTACGGCATGATACTGGCTTTCGCGGTGCTCGTTTTTATCGCCGTGCGGTTCTTGATGAAACCGGGGGCTTTTACCCTCAAATGGACTGTCAGCCTCATCCTGGTCTTCGGGATCGCGGCAGGGATGGTGACGCCGTTCGCCCTTCCATATCTGAAAGTCCACGAAAAAGACGCGCGGTTCGAGCGGACCATCAGCGAGGTCGACATGTTCTCGGCGGACATCCAGGACTTTGGTGCTGCCACCGAGAACAACCTCGTCTGGGGACCGCTCACCGCCAGCCTTCGCGCAAAGACAACGAGCCGGGGCGGCGATACAGAGCGCACGCTTTTCGTCGGCTTGATGCCGATACTGCTGGGCATCGCCGGCGCGGTGTATCTGTTTGTCCGGGGAAAGGGCGCCCAGAGGTTCGACGTGCGGTTCTACGTGACCCTCATCGTCGCGTCGTTCCTGATGTGCCTCGGGAGCACGCTATACCTGTTCGGCCGTTCGCACCCCGGCGTGCCGATGCCGTACCGGCTCTTCTACAATTTCTTCCCGGGGTTCAAGGTGATGCGGGTGCCGGCGCGGTTCATCATCCTCGTCCTCCTCGGGTTGGCTGTGCTCTCCGGCTTCGCGGTCAAAGCCATGTTGTCGTGGCTCTCTGAGCGCAGGCGTGGATACAGGGTGCTCCCGGTCGTTGTCACGGTGCTCATAGTGGCATTGCTGGTCGTCGACATAATGTCCATAAACCTCCCGATGCGCCGCATTCCCTCGAAGGACAAGTTCCCCGAAGTCTACACCTGGCTCAAGGACCAGTCAGGGCAAGCGCCGACGGCCGAGATACCGCTGGCAAACTACAACCCACGCACGTTTAGCGCGGGCCTGCAGTACGAACCCACCTGGGCGGAGCGTGAGGGACTGCGAACCTACTTCTCGACACTGCACTGGAAGAAGATATTCAACGGATACAGCGGGTTCCTTCCGACGTCGTACTACGACGGTGTGAGGGCGGCCAGTGAGTTTCCCAGCGATACGGCGATCGTCTTTCTTCGCAAGGAGGGGATCAAGTACGTCATCGTCCATGGGAAGGAGCTGGAGCCGACCGTCCTTGCCAGTGTGCTAGCGTACAGCGAGCGCCACAGTGGTTTCAAACTTCTGCGCGACTTTGGGTCTGACTACGTCTTCGATATTTCCACCGGAGAGCAGGCACACAGGGAGAGTAGCAACGGTGGTCCCGCCGGTCCCTGACCACGCTGCTGACACCACACCTTCTCCCGAATTTTAATCGCACGGCATTCCATTACGTGTACGAAATCATCCTGTTTGCTTGAAATGCATGCTTGATATGCTTATAATATTGATTGTTCTGCTTATCAATAACGGGAGGCTTTTTGCTCGCAAAGGTATATGGCGCGACTCTGGTCGGCATGGAAGCGCACCCCATTGAGATCGAGGTCGACGTGACGCTCGGGCTCCCGGCTTTCGAGATCGTGGGGCTGCCAGACGCCGCCCTGCGCGAGTCACGCATCAGGGTCAAATCCGCGATCCGCAACTCGTCGTTCGATTTCCCACGCACGCGCATAAACGTAAACCTCGCCCCCGCGCATATAAGGAAAGAGGGGCCGTCCTTCGACCTGCCGCTCGCGATTGCCATCCTTGCGGCCACAGACCAGTTCAGGCTCGCCCGCCGTGACGGCTTTCAGGCTGCCGGTGAGCTATCGCTCGACGGCCAACTCCGCGAAATACACGGGGCTCTCTCCGTCGCACTGGCGGCGAGGCAGAGGGGCGCCGAGTTCCTCCTGGTGCCCCGCGGCAACACCCGTGAGGCAGCGCTCGTTCCCGGGCTTCGCGTCTTCGGGGTTGGCACTTTGCGCGAGGCAGTGGGATTCCTCGAGGGCACCGTGTCACTTCGAGAGGCTGAGTGCGAGCGGCCCGATATCCTCGACGGCGAAAACATCACCGGACCCGACCTCTCCGAGGTAAGGGGCCAGGAGCCTGCAAGACGAGCGCTCGAGGTTGCCGCGGCGGGTGGTCACAACCTGCTGATGGTCGGGCCTCCGGGCTCGGGTAAGACCATGCTCGCACGGCGTCTGCCTGGCATCCTTCCCCCGCTCACCCTCGAAGAGGCGCTCGAGGTCACCCGCATCCATAGCGTAGCGGGGCTCGTTCCGCCGGGTGGCTCGCTCATCACGACCAGGCCTTTTCGCACTCCCCACAGCTCTATCAGCTCCGTAGGGTTGACCGGCGGGGGCGTACCGCTGCCACGTCCGGGAGAGGTCTCCCTGGCACACTGCGGCGCGCTCTACCTCGACGAGCTGCCGCTCTACCCTCGTAACGCCCTCGAGGCGCTCAGGGGGCCCCTCGAGGACAACGAGATAACCATCGTCCGCTCCATGGTGACGGTCACGTACCCGGCTCGTTTCAGCATGATTGCCTCGATGAACCCATGCCCCTGCGGCTACCTGGGTGACCCCAATCACGAGTGCTCTTGCTCCGTTGGAGATATCCAGAGATACCGCGCACGACTCTCGGGGCCTTTGCTCGACCGCATAGACATCCAGGTCGAGGTACCAAGGCTCACTCACCGCCAGTTGATGGAACGTTCCGCGGGCGAGCCGTCCGTCTCCGTACGTGAACGTGTCGTGGCGGCACGCCACATCCAGGAGCGGCGCCTGTCCTCGGGCGGCGCGTTCTGTAACGCGGGCATGACACACGCCCAGGGCGAGAGGTTCTGCGGCACGTCGCCTGAGGGCGAGAGTTTCCTGGGGATGGCGGTCGAGCGCCTGGGGCTTTCAGCGCGATCCTACCAGAGGGTCCTCAAGGTCTCACGCACCATCGCCGACCTCGCGCAGAGCGAGACGATAGAGGTCGAACACATGGCGGAGGCCGTCCAATACCGGTGCCTCGAGCGGTCGATGTTCACGGGCACCCTTACCTCCGGACTAAGCAGATAGGTGGACCTCGACCTCGTAAGAGAGAAAGCCGAGCTCGTAGCGCTCTGCTCGCTCCCGGGCATCACGACCAGGCGCATACGCGACATGATGACCCTGTACGGCTCGCCCGCCGGGGCGTGGGAGGCATTGCGCCTTGGTGCGGCATCTACGCCTGTCGGCATGCAAGATTCAGTCCAGGGCTCATGGCAGGACATAGCCATCCACACACACCCTGAGTCAGAGCTGGATGCGATGCGGCGCGCGTCTATCCACACCGTGGTCCGGGGTGAGTCCTGTTATCCGCGGTTGCTCGCCCAGACGAGCGGCGCGCCCTGGGCGCTCTTCTACCGTGGCGCGCTTCCCGACCCGACGGAGCCGTGCGTTGCCGTGGTCGGGTCTCGCAAAGCTTCGCCGTACGGGCGCGAGGCGGCCCGCTGGCTCGCCCGTGCCCTTGCCCGCAACGGAGTGGTGGTGGTCAGTGGAGCCGCATATGGCGTAGACCACGCCGCGCACATCGGTGCGTTAGAGGCCGACAGGCACACCATTGCAGTGCTGGGATGCGGGGTAGATATCGCGTATCCACGCTCCAGCGCCAGCCTGCTCCTGCGAATTGCCGAGTCGGGGTGCGTCCTCTCTGAATACCCCCCGGGGGTGCCACCGGCAAAGTTCCGGTTTCCCGCGAGAAACAGGATAATCGCCGGGGTTTCCCTCGCCGTGGTAGTGGTCGAGGCGGCAGAAGACAGCGGGGCGCTCCTCACCGCCGACATAGCACTTGCCGAGAGCCGCGAGGTCATGGCGGTGCCCGGCCAGATATTCTCTGCAACCAGCAGGGGTACCAACTCGCTGCTGAAGAGCGGCGCCACGGCTGCGACGTCCCCCGAAGACATCCTCTCCGAGATCGGCATCGAATCGCTGGCGCAACTCGAGGACCAGGGGCGCGGTCAGCCGCTAACACTGGAGAACCGCGCGGGCCACAGGTTGCTCCGGGCATTGGCCGGCGGTATATCCGATCCCGAAGAGCTGTCGATTGCCGCGGGCCTGAGCGCAGCCGAGACGCTCTCCCAGCTTGCCCGATTCGAAGTCGAAGGTAAGATCGTACGCGGTCCCGGTGGATACTACCAGGTTGCGGCCCCCTAGTCGCGATTCCCTACAAACCCGCGTTTTCTCCCTGTTCCAAGAAGTCCAACCGGATGTCCTCGCGCCTTCAACATCTTTCGCGGTGTGCCGGAAGTGCAGCATGGGTAAACATGACCAGCTTGCTGTTGGGCGGTCTGCTGAGGGGGTCCAGGAGCGCAGGTGCCGGAAGTGTGGGCGATGTCCGAGAGCCTGCCACAAGTATTAACATTAGTTGACAATACTATAATGTATTAAAATATAATGCTAACAAGTAACAGGTTAGGTCAGGGTCGGTGTTGCTCTGAAGACGTTTTCAAGGATGTTTGTGAGTAGCACCGTATACTCAAATGAGGGTCTCAGGAATTGACGACAGGTAACGGCGTGAGCAATGAGGCAACAGGCAGATTGAGCACGAACCAACAGGTAGATGAGTTCCTTGACTATCTGGTGAGGGTCAGGAACCTCTCGCCCAACACGGTGGCCGCATACCGCCGGGATCTGGCGCACTTCACTGATTTCCTCGACAGGGCAGGGGTAGACGATCTCTCGCGGGTCGACCACCGTATGCTGAGGAGTTTCCTCGCCAACCAGCAGACGCGAGGTTACGCTCGCTCGTCTGTCGCGAGAAGGAGCGCCTGCCTGCGTGCTTTCTTTCATTTCGTGACTGAGAGAGGCGTCACACTCAGTGATCCATCGACGACATTGACGTTTCCCGTGAAGGGCAGGAGGCTTCCACGTTTCCTTACTGAGCCCGAAGCGAATTCCCTGGCTTCAGGCTCTGATGAGGCTTCAGACCTTGGCATTCGCGACCGCGCTATAATAGAGTTATTGTATGCGACAGGCATGAGGGTCGGAGAGCTCTGCGGGCTTCGCCTCGCGGACATCGACATCGAAGCATGTGTCATCAGGGTTGTGGGAAAAGGCAATCGCGAGCGTGTGGTACTTGCAGGTCAGCCTGCCGTGCGAGCTCTTTCCGAGTACCTCGAGAGAGCAAGGCCTCATTTGGTGCGCGAGCGAGCATACGACGGCGATGCCGTCTTCCTGGGAAAGCGAGGAGCCCCGATAGACCCGAGGCAGGTCAGGCGGATCGTGGACCGGCAGGCGAAGGTGCTTGTTGGCGGAGACGGGCTGAGCCCTCACATGCTGAGGCATACGTTCGCGACGCACCTGCTTGCCAACGGGGCAGACCTTAGATCTGTCCAGGAGTTGCTCGGTCACAAGAACATCGCGACGACTCAGATCTATACGCATGTAACCAGAGCCGAGATCAGGAAAGCATATGACAGCAGCCATCCACATGCTTGAGAGGTCCCTGTAAAATGCCGCGTCAGACTGCAGCTTCAAAGCAATCAAAGAACGGCCAGGAATCGGAGCCGGACAAATCGCAAAAGAAGACTACGGCCAAGAGGTTTGAGCCCGCGGTCGACGCCGATCTCCTGTGGGCCGAGTACAAGCAGAGCCATTCCCACGAGGCCCGGGAAAAAGTGATACTCCATTACGCGCCTCTCGTTAAGTACGTCGCGGGCCGCGTCTCGACCGGGCTGCCGCCCTCCGTCGAATTCGGCGACCTGGTGAGCTACGGGGTCTTCGGCCTTCTCGATGCGATCGAAAAATACGACCCCGGCCGCGGCATCAAGTTCGAGACTTACGCGATCGCCCGCATCAAGGGCGCGATCATCGACGAGCTGCGCGCCGACGACTGGGTCCCGCGCTCCGTTCGCTTCAAGGCGCGCGAGATCGAGCGGGCGTACGTGGCGCTCGAGAGCGATCTGCGAAGGATCCCAACGGACGACGAGGTCGCCGAAAAGATGGGGATAAGCGTCCCGGAGTATCTCAACCTGTTGAGCAAGATGTCACTTATATCGCTGGTCGCGCTGGACGAGCTCTGGACCGTCTCGGGTGACAAGCCGGACAAGATCAGCCTCGCCGACATAGTCGAGGACGTCAAGGTAAAAGACCCGTCCAAGACTTTCGAGATCGAGGAGATGAAGGACATCATTGCCGACTCCATCAACCATCTCCCCGAGAGGGAACGAATCGTCGTGACCCTGTACTACTTCGAAGGTCTGACAATGCGAGAGATCGGCGAGGTCTTGAGCGTAACGGAGTCTCGTGTCTGCCAGATGCACACGAAGGCGATCTTGCGGCTTCGAGCGCGCCTCGGCACCGCGCTGGGCTACGAGTACAGCATGGACTGATGATGGCAACCCAGGCGGCCGCCTATGCGAGTCGCGAGTTCGATCGATCGGCCCCCCCATGCCGCGTTCTACACGCATAATTGGCGCGACAGCTCAGCTTAATAACTCATTTGCGTTAATATAGAATCTATTCGCGACCTTGGGGCGCATGTGTTCAATCGACAGCCGTCATTGTTTGTGACTCCATAAAAAGCAGACTATCGATGGGGGGTAGAGGTGGTAGATACAGCCGGGGGTGCGGAAAGCAATTTCGGTAAGTACCTTTCAAATCTCCTGCGGGCGCGGTTCCCACTGATCTTTCTAACCACGTGGGAGGAAGGGAGGGCCCTCGCCGTGATCAGGTCGATAGCCAAAGATACGACAATGATAAGGACCCCGCGGGCCGTCTTCACCTGGAAGTCGACGACGGGCATGAGTTCTGATGACGTAAACGTAACCGAGGACTTGAGCCAGCCGTTGAAGGCGTTGGAGTTCATCGAGCGCTATCCCGAGGCGGCGGTGTTCGTCCTGCACGATTTCCACGTCTACTTCGGAGCCGATGGCGGTAGCCCGGACAACCAGGTCATAAGGAAAATGAGAGATATCTTTCCCGATCTGAAACACTGCGCCCAACCCAAGAACGTGATCCTGATTTCGCCAGTAGCGTATATCCCGAAGGAGCTAGAGAAGGACGTTGCCATAGTAGACCTGGAACTACCCGGCTTAACAGAGGTTCACGACCTGCTCGAGAACATGATAAGGATAAACGCGGAGTCGGGGCGGATCAGCACCGACTTGACCGATGAGCAGAAGGAGTGGTTGTGCAAGGCAGCGCTGGGTTTGACCCTGGACGAAGTCGAAAGCGCTTTTGCTCGCGCGATGGTCGACGATGGCCGTCTTGACGCGCGCGACTTCGACATCATCATCCAGGAGAAGCGCCAGATAATAAGGAAATCCGGCATACTCGAATTCATCGAGCACGATATCAGTATCGGAGACGTGGGCGGGCTCGAGAATCTCAAGCGATGGCTCGCAAGGCGGGACAAGTCCTGGATGGATACGGCACAAGAATATGGCCTTCCGTCACCAAAAGGAATCCTGCTTACCGGCGTACCGGGATGCGGGAAAAGCCTGGTGTGCAAGTCGGTAAGCGACATGTGGCACCTGCCGCTGTTGCGCCTGGACGTCGGGCGCATATTCAGCTCACTCGAGGGCAGCAGCGAAAGCAACATGCGTGAAGCTACGAAGGTGGCTGAGGCTGTCGCACCGTCGGTCTTGTGGATCGATGAGATCGAGAAAGGCTTCAGCGGACTGGGTTCGGTGGCTGACAGCGGGACGTCCAGCCGCGTCTTCGGGACTTTTCTCACGTGGTTGCAAGAGAAGACCAAGCCCGTTTTCGTAGTGGCAACCTCGAACGATATCGAGTCGCTGCCACCGGAGTTGCTGCGCAAGGGGAGGTTCGACGAGGTCTTCTTTGTCGACCTGCCGACACGGCGTGAGAGAGCGGAGATACTCCGTCTCCATATAACCAAACGACTGAAGAGCCCTAAGGCAGCCGGCGATCTCAAGGTTGACGACTCCCTGGTATGGGAGCTGGCTGGTCTCAGCGAGGGATTCTCCGGCGCTGAAATTGAGCAGTCGGTCGTAAACGCGCTCTACGACGCATTCTTCGAGGATCGGGCGGTGACCGCCGATGATTTCCGCGGAGCTATTTCCAGCACCATATCACTGTCTGTGACTCGAGCGGAAAAAATCTCTTCGCTGAGGGAGTGGGCGAAGACCAGGGCAGTGCCGGCAACCGCTCCGGAGGGAGCGGCCCCAAGCGACGGGCCGGTGAAAGCATGACGGCATCGCAAACAAGAGATCCGCAATGGGAACTGATGAACTCCTGGTGGGTGTTGACGACGCTCCCACTCGTCACGGGCTGGCTTGGCTTTATCTACATCGGCGTGAAAGTAAGTCAAAGGAAATGGATAGCATGGGCGTTCATCTACATGATCCCCGCCGTGCTTCTGCTGTTTTTCGTCGGCGCGGGCGGGGAATCGGGCAGCGTGGCCGGCACTCGCACCTTCCTTGGCGTTCTCATCATCGCCATCGGGGCGTTCTCTATATGTCACGCGCTTACGATCAGGCGAGATTACCTCGAGAAGTTGAGTGATCTCGAAAGCGGCAAGCCCCCGGAGCCTGGAGACGGTGATGTCAGGCGGGAGTTGCGTATCTCGTACGTACCGGGCGAGCCTCCCCGCGGGCAATCGCCGGGTCAGCCACCCGAGCAGTCGATCCCCGCGGACCCTTCGCTCGCGTCGACTACGGCCAGCTCCATCCCCATCGAGGAATGTGACCCCGTCCATGTTATCGACATAAACACCGTAAGCGAAGAGATACTTTCGGCCATTCCCGAGATCGGCCCCGAGCTCGCCCCCAAGGTGATAGTAGAGCGGATGAACCGCCAAGGCTTCGGTTCGATCGAAGAGCTAGCCGAGGCTTTTCATTTCAGCAAGTACCAGCTCGAGGTCCTGGCGCCGCTGGTCTATTTCAGCAAGCCCAAACTTCCCGAAGCGCCCGACACACCCGGCCGCCTGGTCGATTATTAAAACTCACAAGTTCCTTCGCTAAACTTTGGTTATGCGACCTCATGCAGGGTTTCACGCGCGGCCGTCGTTAGAAAAGACGCACCCTTAGCGGGAATTCTTGCGGATTGAGGGCCCCTATAATACACTGGTGAAGATTTGTCTGCCTTTGGCGGCAAAAATACACACCCCGGCGACCTGGTTGCCGGTGCCCGCAGGGTGGCATCCAGGAATGATACCGGGGGAGGAAAAACCAAATTCGGAGGTAGAGAATGGCACAGCCTGTAGTCACGATGAAGGAACTCCTGGAAGCAGGAGTTCACTTCGGCCACCAGACCCGCCGGTGGAACCCCAAGATGAAACCGTACATCTTCACCGAGCGGAACGACATCTACATAATCGACCTGCAGAAGACGCTGGTCATGACGGGCGCGGCTTACAACTCGGTGAGGAACTCCGTCTCAAACGGCGGAAGCGTGCTTTTCGTCGGCACCAAGAAGCAGGGCCAGGAATCGGTCAAGGAGCATGCCGTGAGGTGCGGGATGCCTTACGTCAATCACCGCTGGCTCGGCGGCACGCTCACCAATTTCTCGACCATCCACTCGAGAGTCATGCACCTCGAAGACCTCGAGAGGCGCGACCGCGAAGGCGAGCTCAACCAGCTTCCCAAGAAAGAAGCGCTCCAGCTCCGCCGCCGCATCGAAAAGCTCATCCGCAACCTCGAGGGCATCCGCACGATGCACCGCCTACCGACGATGATATTCGTGCTCGACCCGCGCAAGGAGCGCATCGCGGTTGCCGAAGGGCGTAAGCTCGGAATACCGATCGTCGGTCTGGTCGACACCAACTGTGACCCGGACGAGGTCGACTTCGTGATCCCCGGCAACGACGACGCCATC
>DATCGY010000311.1:0-6809 GCA_036508635.1 Candidatus Anoxymicrobiaceae bacterium | reverse complement strand
CCGCCAGCCTCATTCCCAGGCGCCTGTCGACGCAATCACCGTATTCGACGGGTGTCTGGGACGGACCCCGGGGCATTCCCGCGGCCGTGAGAACCTCCGTCATGCGGGCAAACAACCTGTATGCCACATCCCTGGGACCTGTCACCGGTGGTGGACCGTGCCCGTGCTTACCTCTTCGGTGCCTGCGCCCCACAAGGAAGACGCAGAGAACGATGACCACCATCGCCGCCAGCAGCCACCAGAACCGTGTCGTGAACCACGTGATCCCTCGTGCCGCGGCCCCGAGCCCGCGTCCGACAGACTTGACCGAAGAGGTTATCGCCCTGCGCCAGCCGGCGGGAAAGACCGACGAGATGGCGTGTCCTATTCCCTTGAAAAAAGTGAAGCCGGACCACGTGGTGTTGGTCGAAGGCAGGCCCGACGGGTCCGACCAGCCCGGCGTCGGGTCGAACGGCACCCAGCCGAACATGGGAAAATAAACCTCGACCCACGCGTGCGCGTCGCGGCCGCTGACCTCGTAATAACCGGTGAGCGAATTGTACTCGCCTGTGTCGTATCCCACCGCCACCCGTGCTGGAATCCCCTGTGTCCTGCACATCACAGCGAGCGCGGTCGCAAAATGCTCGCAGAAGCCCCGCTTTTCCTTGAAGAGGAAGAACTCGGCCGTGTTCTCTCCGTTCCCCTGCTTTGGCACGTTGAGATCGTATTTGTAGTTGTTTTTGAGGTAATCGACCATGGCCTGTACGCGGTCGTAGTCGTTCGTCTCGCCCTCCGTGACCTTGCGCGCCAGGTCGGCTACCGCTGGTGACATCTCCGGCAGCTGGCAGTACTTTTCCTTGAGCGTGACCGGGTACCTGCCCTTCGCCCACCTGAGCATATCCGGACTTGCATCGCTCACCTCGGATACCACCGTGTAGATCAGCCCGGGGTCCAGTTGTACAGGGGTCAGCACCGTCATCAACGAGTCCACCTTCAGGACCCTCGTGGGGAAGAAGACGTCACGCATGATAAATCCGCCGAATAGCGTATTCGGCAATTGCCTCTGGATGAAGAAAGTCTGGACCAGGTCTTTCGTCGCGTACCTGGGTGGTTCTTCCGGGTAGCTGACGTTCAGCGGCAGGTCGCTCGACTGGATCTCCTGCATGTCCCCCTTGCGGTCCGTATTCTCCCAACCGTTTCCGAGGAATCGGTCAAAAGCGGTAGACCTCCAGTACGATGGCTGCGCGCTCCTGACCTTCATCACGGTGACGTCCGCCGGCACTCCCCTTACCCGCAAGTCCATGAACTTGTTGAAGCCGAAATAGGAATCCGGGTTGAACGGCAGCGGCTTCGACGGGAACTTGTCGGGTATGTCCCGATAGCCGGGGTTCTTGATGATGGGGTTGAAGTCATACGGCATATTGCTGGAGTGCGACACCGGCAGGTAGTAGGCATTGAAACCAGGAAGCCTCGGCAGCGCGACGAAGAAAGCCAGCGTCAGCGGCAGGAGCATAAGGCCGGTGAGCGCCATCCGCGCTCTCGGCACTTTGCCCGCGCCGGCCACGTAGACATCGGCACTCGCCCGCAGGTTCGAATGGTACCCGAGGTAGAGTGAGAGCAGAGCCGCGATGAAGAACGGGACCAGCAGGTACAGGAACTGGTTCGATATGCTTAGCGAGCCTGCGAAAGCTATGAGTATCGCCGAGCTGATGAGGGAAAAATCGAGGTCGCGCCTCATCGGCAGGTCGAACGAGTGCAGCACCTGGAGCCAGAGGAACAACCTCACCAGCGGATATCGCAAGTCGTGCACCGAGCCGCCCAGTTCCGCCAGGAAAAAAGCGAAGACGATCAGCAGCAGGACGCTCAGTAAAAGCTTCAGCCCGATGTTCGCCCTGTCGCGATACCTGTGGGAGAACCAGGAGCCGACCGCGACGCCCACCATGACCAGGATACCCGTGAGGGTACCCACCGCCCCGTAGTGGACCGCCGCGTATACACTTATCAGGACGGTCACCAGCACCGATATCCTGAAAGGTATCGAGTCCTCCGGGATGCCAGGCCTGTTTATTCTGCGATAGTTCTCAATGGCTCGCTCAAACATCTGTCGATCTCCCGGCCGTGGGTCACCACGAACAGGTTGAGTCGCCGGGATACCGCTTCCTCCAGCTGCCCGACCTCGAGCAGCGCGAGCCCCGTATCCCATTGACGGCCATACGACTCGTCGGCCACCACGACCAGCGAGGCGCCCTCCATATCCGGTCTGCCGGCGATATGCCAGGCGATAGAATCCACGTCAGCGTTAGTTACCACGGCCAGCGCGCTGCCTGCCGGGAGAACAGCCTGCGCCTCGTCGAGCGCCAAAGCCAGCCGTTCGGCGCCGTCCGGGAGACGGAGCGGAGCGTACCGTGCCAGCGCGTCGAACGCCCCGAACACGCCGGGCTCCTCGATTACCCTCATGTCTTCACCGGAGGCCAGCACCGTGACCGGCGCCACTCCCACCGCGGCGTAGTAATCCAGTATCGAGGCCGCGCACCTGAGGCCATCCTCGAGGCTGTCATCCCTGTCCACGCCGTACCCAGGCTCGACGAGCCCGACGACGAGGCCCGCGGAGGGTCGGAACTCCTGCTGGTACTCTTTGACTATGAGCTTTCCGTGGCGGGCGCTGGACCTCCAGTGCACATGCTTGAGTGAATCACCATGTGTGTATTCTCTGACGCCGTAATAGTCCAGTCCGGTTCCCTTTCGCGCCCATTCAAGGGCCTCGATTGGAGCGGCGCTCGCGGGTGGGCGGTACGGGAAATACTCGAGGTGGGAGACTCGCGGGTATACGACGAGCGGGGCGGCGGCGGCGGACCTCCGCGTGAACTGCGCCATCCCGAAGATCCCACCGCTGCTGAGGACGAGCTCGACCTTATCGTACACGCCGCGTACCGGGGCTGTGAGCTCGTAGTGCGCCTCGGCCGATTCCCCGGGCGCGATACGCTCAAAAGCGATCGTGGCAGAGCGCAGGCCGCCCCCTCGCGCGTCCGGCGACTCCCCGTGCGGATGTCCGGTGCGCATCGCATCCAGGTGCTCGTCGCGCATACGCCGGATAGCCGTCAGTATGCCCCGTGGTTTCTTGCCCCCGAACGCGTTGTCCAGGATCACCAGGAAATACCGCACCAGCCTGCCCCCGTTTTCGACACGAAGCTTGACGGGCAAGGCGTCGCCCTCGAAGGCGTCGGGAGGGCACTCCCGGGATATCTCGAGCTTTCTCGTCGCAAGCCAGCCGGAGGCGAACCCGAGCACGACCAGGGAGAACATGAGGCTCGCGACCATGTACAGCCAGCCGGACTTGATCGTCGCCGCAATCAGAAGCAGGGCGAGACCGACCATTATGACGACGAACGCGCGGCGCTTCACCTATCCTCCCGCAGCCCCCCGACCTCGATGGGAACCGGCACTGTGTCGAGTATCTCGCGCATCACGACGGACGCTTCGCCCAGAGAAGTGCGCGAGCGCTCTCGCGTGACGAACCTGTGCGGGAGCACCCACAATGCCATCTGCTTCACATCGTCAGGGCTGGCGAAATCTCGTCCGTCCAGCATCGCGGAAGCCTGTGCGGTGCGAACAAGGGCCAGGCTTCCACGCGGGCTCGCGCCGAGGAGCAGCGAGCTGTGGTTACGCGTCGCATGCACTATCGAGACAGCGTAATCCAGCAGATCGGAGTCGACGTGTACGTGCCGGACCGCCGACTGGAGCTCGCGGACGTCACTCACTGACAGGACGGGCTCGAGCGATTCGATCGGGTGCCTGAGCATCTGGTCGGCGGCGATCTCCTTCTCCGTCTCCAGCGACGGGTAACCCAGCCCGACTGCGATCAGGAACCTGTCCCTCTGTCCCTCCGGCAGAGGGTAGGTCCCGTAGAATTCCACCGGGTTCTGGGTCGCCATAACAAAGAAAGGCTCGGGCAACTCATACGTGTGGCTGTCGACGCTGACCTGGTGTTCCTCCATCGACTCCAGCAGGCTTGACTGGGTTCTCGGGGTCGCACGGTTGATCTCATCGATGAGGACGATGTTCGCGAAGATCGGCCCCGGTTGAAACTCGAATTCGCCGGTTTTCTGGTTGAAGATAGAGACCCCGGTGACATCTGAAGGCAGCAGGTCGGGGGTAAACTGTATGCGCTGGAACGAGGCGTCGATAGACCTGGCGAGAGCCCGGGCAAGCATTGTCTTGCCCACGCCTGGAACGTCCTCGATCAAGAGCTGTCCGCTGCAGATCAAGGCGACCACCGCCAGCTCGACGGTCTGTCTCTTGCCCTTTATCACGGTCTCCACGTTCGAGACGAGGGCCTTTGCTTTTTTCTGAGCTTCGATCAGGTCCATATCACCATTGATAATCGACTAAAATGGCTTCGACCCGTAGAGTCTATCTGATTTAACATTCAACCCGCATGTGCTGTTTCCCGCCTGATGATGCGGGTGAACGGCGCCTGCGATAGACTTCTCCGTGACCGATTCTGAATCGAGGTGTACGTTGCGTTCTGAGAAAAGCCCGTCCAAGGTATGCGACCGGGTCTACCAGGTCGGAGGTCCTGATCTTTCTTCCGGGCAGGACTGCTGCGTATACCTGCTCGATGGAGGTGGGCCGCTCTGCCTCATCGATAGCGGCTGCGGCCCCGGTTACAAGTCTATCGTCGCAAACATAATCCGGGTCGGCTTCGAGCCCGCGCGGATCGACACCTTGCTTCTCACGCACTGTCACATCGACCACGTCGGGGCGGCTTCCCTTTTCAGGGCCGAGTACGGCGTCGATATCGTGACGCACGAAAAGGACTCCGCTCCGCTCGAGGAGGGAGACCGCCTGATGACAGCTGCTTTCCTCTACGGAGTCCGGCTCGACCCGATTACCATTGACCGCAAGCTTGAGCTCGACGAGGAGGAGATCGTTGTAGGGGACCTGGTCCTGCGGACGCTCCTCACGCCCGGACATACGCCGGGCTCCATATCCGCCTATACCGATATCGACAAGACACGGGTACTCTTCGGCCAGGACATCCACGGCCCGTTCCACCCGGACTTCGGCTCCGATATCAAGGAGTGGCGCCACTCCATGGACAGCCTGCTCGCGCTTGACGCCGACATCCTCTGCGAAGGTCACTTCGGCATCTATAGCCCCTCGGACGCAGTCAGGGCTTACATCGAGGGCTATCTCGAGCACTTCGCGCGTTAACGCACCCGAACCATCCCTTTGGAATATGGCAGGAAGCTTGCATAATATATCGAATCGATATATACTTGCGGAAAATATATCGATTTGATACATTAACCGCTCGTGTGTTCGGAAAGGCAGTGTGAAGGTGCTAGAACTAGCGATTCTTGGGCTACTGAAAGAGAGGCCCATGCACGGATATGAGCTGAAGAAACGACTCTCGTATATGCTTGGACATTTCTGGACGGTCAGCTACGGGTCGCTGTATCCAGCATTGAAACGGCTCGAGAAATCCGGGTCCATCGAGCGCGCCTACTCGATCAAGGAAAAGACCAGGAACCGCAACGTCTTTCGCATCACGCCCAAAGGCGAAAAGGCGTTCATGAACATGCTGGGCGAGGAGATAAACGATACGGCTCTAGCCGATACCGAGAAGTTCGACTTGAGGATGGCGTTCTTCAGGTACCTCGAGCCCGAGAAGCGGCTGCACCTGCTCGAGATGAGGCGCAGCTACCTCACCGAGCAGTTGGCGAAGTTCAAGGCGTACCGGTCGGTCAACAAGGACGAGGATCTGTACCGCACCGGCCTGCTCAAGCACAAGTTCAACCAGACAAAGAGCGATATCAGGTGGCTGGACAGGTTGATGGCACACGAAAGGGAGACAATCCGAAAGCGCGATGGCGCAGCCGGTAAGCGCAATATCGAAGTGGAGACCGCTGAAGGGCAAGTCTCGGCGGTCTGACAGGTAGACATGAGCCCTGCGTGGGGTTGGCAAGGAGGACGCGATCAATGGCAGAGGTTAGGGTAGCAATAGTAGGGGCCGGCAACTGTGCGTCGTCCCTGGTCCAGGGGACCGAGTATTACAGGGACGCACGAGAGGGGGACACGATTCCCGGCCTCATGCACGTCAAGATCGGGCCTTACCACGTAAGCGACGTCAAGTTCGTAGCGGCTTTTGACGTCGACGAGAACAAGGTCGGAAAAGACCTCTCCGAGGCGATCTTCACCGAGCCGAACAACACGTTCAAGTTCTCTGACGTCCCGGATCTCGGCGTGGAAGTGCTTCGCGGCCCGAGCCTCGACGGCCTGGGCAAGTACTACCGGGAGACCATCAACGAGAGCAGCGCTCCCGTTGTCGACGTCTCCGAGACGCTTGTCGAATCAGGCGCCGAGATACTTATCAACTACCTCCCCGTCGGGAGCGAGGACGCCACGCGCTTCTATATCAGCGAATCGCTGGAGGCAGGTTGCGGAGTGGTGAACTGCATCCCCGTGTTCATCGCCAAAGAGGAGATGTGGCAGGGCAAGTTCCGCAAGGCGGGGCTCCCCATCATCGGCGACGACATCAAGAGCCAGGTCGGCGCCACCATCGTGCACCGCGTGCTCGCAAAGCTGTTCAACGACCGCGGAGTCGCCCTCGAGCGCACCAGCCAGCTCAACATCGGCGGCAACATGGACTTCAAGAACATGCTGGAGCGCGAGCGTCTCGAGTCAAAGAAGATCTCCAAGACCAACTCGGTGGTCTCCCAGCTCGATTACAACATCGAGAGCGGCTGCATACACATCGGCCCCTCAGACTACGTCTCGTGGCTCACGGACCGCAAGTGGGCATACATCCGCTGCGAGGGCAAGGCTTT
>DATCGY010000310.1:0-6992 GCA_036508635.1 Candidatus Anoxymicrobiaceae bacterium | reverse complement strand
CTCGAGTGGCTTGTCGAACGTCTGGTCCTCCGGTTCCCCGCGGGAGGGCGCGGGTTGCTCGAGTTCTGTGGCCCCTTCATACATCTGTTCCGGAGAGGGCTGTTCCAAGGGTCCTGCGAACGGCTCCGTCTCGAGTGCGTGTTCTTCGAACTCAGACTCAAGGCTTTCAATAAGCAAGTCGTCAGGAGGAAAAGGCGGCGGCGGGCAATCCGGTATATGCTCCAGGGGTCCTGCGGCCGCCCCGGGCTCCAGTTCCACCTGCTCTTCTGGCCAATGCGGCGTGGGGGTGGTTTCCATCTCAACCCACTCGGGCGCTCCCGGGGCTCTCGGCGCGGCGGGCTCCTCGGCCGTTGCCATGGAAGCGGCATCGACGTCAGCGGCGAACCCGGCTTCTGCCCATGGAGCCGGCGCCGCAAACTGATCTGGTGTCGTCGGAGGCTGCAACTCGGGTGCCGTCTCTACCACCGGCGGTTCTGGCGGAGTCGGAGGCTGCAACTCAGGTGCCGTCTCTGCCACCTGCGGTTCTGGTGTCGCTGGGGGGGGCGCGACAGGTTCGGGTTCCCGGACCACGGGTGGCTCCAGTACCGGTTGTGGTGGTGGTGGAACGGTCTCAGGCGCGACGACAGTCTCCGGCGTGGACTCGGGATGTGGAGGCGGCCGGAATTCGGCCGGACCTGCCGGCGCTGGCCCTGGCTCGACCGCTTTCTCCGCTTGACCTGGCGGAGGGGCGAGGCCAAGCTGCTCTGCTTCCTCTACGGTAATAGGCTCGGGGATCGTGATTCCGCCGGAGAGTTTTCGAATTGCTTTCTCAGCGCTGCTGCTGACCATGATGCTGGAGTCCTTCATTGCCTTCTCGAGAGTCGAAACGGCCTCCGGGTCTCCAATGGTCCCAAGCGCGACGCAGGCGGCTGCCCTTATCTCGTCCGGTCTGGCTTTGCGGAATAAGCCGCCTTTGGCAAGTAGTTCCGCGAGTTGTGGCAGGTACTGACTATCGTGCAGGTCGCCTATCGCAAGGCAGGCGGCCTCCATCACGGCCTGCTCTTCCTCCCTGCCTCTGGGTCCTTGCCCGTTGATTATGTCGATCAGGAACAGCGCAACCGACGAATCTCCGAACATGCCAAGGACGCGAACCGCCGTGCGTCGTACAGCCGCGCTCTGGTCGCTCGCGGCGGCCTGTACGACGCTAACCGATTCTCTGGAACCGATCCTCGCGAGACTGCGAAGGGCTTCTCTCCTTATCCGCTCATCTGGGCTCGACGCCATGGCGCCCACCTGTTCCACCGCTTCGGTGAGCTTGAGGTCAGCGACAACGTTGAGGATATTTCGATGGACGTACCAGGGGTTTTCCTTCGCCAACTCAGCGATTAGCGCTTCTATGCCAGGCTCCCCTGCCATCTGGATCGCCTCGAGAGCGAGCTCCCGGAGCTCGATCTGACCCCTGTCCTTTACCAGGTCGACTACAGGCTGTAGCGCCGACACGCCTATATCCGCGAGGGCCTTCACCATTGCCGACTTCTTGTCGTTGTCCTTCTCGAGCAGGAGCGCCTGGATATCGATCATCCCTTCGGGCCCGGTCAGCCTTTCCAGGACCGCGGACGCATGTTTTACCAGCTCCGGCCCCTTGCCCTGGTCGAGGTTAGCCTGCTCTTCGAGGAGGTCTATAATGCTCGTTGCCCTATCGGCGTTGCCTTCCATCATGTAGCACCGCGCAAGAACAGCGATCGAGTCCACCTGTGGTATATACGCCGCATAGTCAGTCTCGGCTTCGACATCCTCGAGGAGCCTTGGTTCGAGGATGCCCGCGGCCTGCAGACAGAATTCCGGCTCGAGCGATGAGAGCGTATCCTTGACCAGGGTAGCCGCAAACCGCCGCACGTTGGGACTGTCCTGCGCGAGGTTATCGGCCAGCTTGGCTAGCATCCCCGTGGCCAGCTCGTTCTCCTCCATCTCGTAGAGGTTCTTTATCTGATCGGGGACTGTCTGGTCGATTCCGTCAACGAGCTCGACGTACTCCTCGTCGATCGGTCCACCCAGCAACTGGAATGCCGAGAGGACGCGAATGCCCGTCGCCGGGTCGCGCTCCTCCTCGATGCCAGCGCCCTCGAGCTTGGTGTCGATGACTTCCGCGATCGCGTCGCCCCGCTCTTCGCGAACCTCTATCAACAGCTCGTTGAGGTTTCGCAGCTTGTCTTTCTGCCAACTGATCTCTAGCTCGTCTGCCTCGGCCTTCATGTCGACGTACTCGTCGATGAGCGAATCGACCATCTCGAGCAGTCTCTGGTCGGAGAGCATCGTGACGACCCTCTCGCGGACCTTTCTTATGTTGAGGTTGTCCGGGCCCTCACCCGTCAAGACCGAGGTCATCTCTTTGGGTGACATCTCGGCGACGATACTGCCGATCTGGTCCGACAGCATTTCGCGCAAACCGGGGTCCTCGAGCTGGTCGATCATATCGGAGAGGCGGTTGAGCGCTTCCTCGGCTTTCTGGCTACGGACCAGTATTCCACCCTCGTTTCCTTCCTCGGAGATGAATGTGGAAAGCAGTCCGCCCACCTTACCCGAGTCGGAGAGAACGTCGACGAGCTCCCTGTCCTCGACGTCACCAAGCTCTACCTTGCCCATGAGATAGCGCATGAGAAGCTCGTCCTTGAGGGCGTCTAGCGGTCCCGCCCTGGTCACGTCCTCGCCGGCCGTTATCGCTACGTAAACGCGCTGGTTTATCGAGACGCTGGTCACGCCTTCGTCGATAAGCTTGTCAGCGAGGTTCAGGCGGTGGTCTTTATCCGATGCAGCGGACAGGACCTCGAAGACGATGTTGAGCTCGTCTGGAGTGACGCCGTCGCGGAACTCGAGATTGGTGAGCCCGCGCTCGTTCATCCACTGGATGAAGGCCCTGATGGGCGCTTTCTGCTGCTCGAGCTCCTCGAGCCTGACATCGTTGACCAGGAGGCTGTTCTCGAGAACGCTGACGCTGAACCGCTGGCCCTCCTCGAAGAGCTTCTGGAGGTGGAGGCGAGCGTTTTCCACGGTGTCGGTTACCATGGTGCTCGTTTTCGGATATAGCCGCATGTTGACGGTGGCGGCATGCCAGTTAACGGCGAAGAGAACGGCTTCATCGATGTATCGGTCGCTCAGCTCTTCTGGAGCGCGGCCTTCGCCGCCCTCTTTCAGGTCATCGTTCAATTGAACTCCAAGCCAAACGCATCAATTGCTAACCTCGGGCGATACCGGGAAGTGCGCCCAGCCAGGTAAAGTCGCCCGGTTAGTGACCGGTTTTCATTATACTCCAATGCATCTGCTCCTTATAACGAGGTAATCGGCATTATGGAGTATGAATTGAGGGCAATCTTGCGGTTTTCCCACGTCTGGTGGACGTTCCCGTAATACGGTGGGATTCGAACCGTACCCCCTGGGTATCACCCCGGTGATGGGATGGTCCACTATCCGTGCACCGGCAAGCAAAGGAGGCGGACCAGCCTGGCTGTTCCGGACCTTAGAAGGCTTTCGGCGCCGGCCATCGCCTCTTCGAGGTCCATCGGACCTGTTGAGATGCAGAACGCCTCAATACCTTGCTCCGAAGAGGTCTCGAGGTCACCCGCCAGCCGTCCCGCAACGACCACAAAGGGGACTCCATACTCGCGCGCGATCTCCGCGACGCCGGTCGGTGTCTTGCCCCTCGAAGTCTGGCTGTCGAAGCTGCCCTCGCCCGTCAGGACGAGGTCCGCGCCCTCGATCTTGCCCGCGAGCCCGGCAAGGCCAGCGATAAGCCTGACGCCGCTCGTTATGCTCGCGCCACAGAAGGCAACCAGCCCGGCCCCGAGTCCCCCTGCCGCACCCGCTCCAGGCATATCGGCTACGCGGATACCCAGGTCCCTCTCTACCACCTCGCCTAACCTGCGCAGTCCCTCGTCAAGATATTCGACCTGTTGAGGGGTCGCGCCCTTTTGCGGGCCGAAAACGCGGGCGGCTCCGTGTTCACCGACCAGCGGGTTGTCAACGTCGGAGGCCACAAGGAATCTCGTACCGGAAAGCCTGGGGTCACGAAGCTCCGCGTCTATCGAGCTTATTCTCGGGAGGGAACCGCCGCATGGCGTCAGCAGGATCCCGTCGCTGTCGAAGAACCGGAACCCGAGCGCGCTCGCCATGCCCATCCCGCCATCGACGGTCCCGCTCCCGCCGATGCCAACGACGACTCGCGTGCAACCGTATTCGAGCGCCTCGAGTATGAGCTGTCCGGTGCCGGTGGTCGCTGTGACCATTGGGTCGCGACGGTCAGCAGGTACGAGCGAGAACCCCGACGCCTGCGCCATCTCGACAACAGCCATGGGATGAACGCTATCGACGAATCCCGATAGATCGGCTCCGGCCTCGAGGTCTTCCAGGGTCCCGGCGGGCAGAAACGCCCACTGGGCCTTGACCGTCTGTTCAGGCAGGGGTCCGGCGACTACTTTCTCTCTGACCTCTCCGCCGGTAGCGGCTACAATCGCTTCAACCGTACCTTCTCCGCCGTCGGCCATCGGGCAGAGAACGAACCGGGCGGAGGGTCTGGCCTGGCGCACGCCTTCGGCCATCGCGCGCGCCGCCTCAAGGGCCGTGAGGCTTCCCTTAAACTTATCGGGCGCAATTACTATCCGCATCTTGATATACTACCACCCACACACCCACACTGGGCATGCCGTCATGCCGCTGCGATATAATCCGGACCATGGCCGGCGAAGTAGAGGAAGCAACAGCCCCAGACGCGGCAGAAAAAATGATAACCCGCGAGTTCGTTCTGCTGTTCGTGGCAGGCTTTCTCTGCATGGGCAGCCTATACCTCCTGATACCAGTGCTACCTCTCTACATGAGCGATGTCGTGAAAGCGTCGACGACCCAGGTCGGTCTCCTGGTCGGGCTGCTGACTTTCTCCTCGATGCTGTTTCGTCCGTTCGTGGGACGAAAATCAGACGAGGTCGGCCGCAAGGTCTTCCTCCTGATCGGCGCCACCGTGTTTATCGTCGCGCCACTCCTTTATGTTCCCGCAAGAAGCACCTGGGCGCTGCCATTCGTACTCCTCTTCAACGGCTTCGGCATCGCCTGTTATCATACGGCTTCGCTGACGTTTATCGGCGACATCGCACCCAGTTCCCAGAGGGGGAAATCACAAGCATGGTTCCAGACTTCCTTCAACCTTTCGGTGATGGTTGCCCCACCGCTTGCGATACTGATAAAAGACGTTTTCGGCTACAACTGGGTGTTCGTCTCGGCGTCTATTGCTGGAGCCCTTTCGCTTGCCATCAGTCTCCTCATCAACGAGCGTATGGCGCCGGGCCGGCCGGCGCCCGCCGAATCCGCGCTCAAAGGCCCGGGTATGCGGAGGCTTCTCGTCCTGGTATGCGTGGGTGTCTTTGCCAGCACGACGACACTCGGAACGGTGGAAGCTTTTCTGGGGCTGTTCGCCCAGGCCGAGGGCATAGCCCACTTTGCATTGTTCTTCACTATCTCCGGCGGTTTGCTGATCCTGATACGACTGGCCTTCGGCGGTCTGATTGATACGCTCGGCCGGAAGCTGACGGGGTTCCTAGCACTTGCCGCCCTTGGCGCTTCCATGGTCATCCTGGCCGTGGCCAACGGTTTTGCGATGGTGTGCGTCTCTGCGATCGTATGGGGAGCGGGCTTTTCTTTTGCGTCTCCCGCGTTCTCCGCGATGCTGATGGACTGCGTACCGCACGAGGAGCTTGGGAGGGCTTTCGGCATCTTCACCGCGGCTTTTGAAGGCGGGATCGTCTTTGGCGCGATGCTGATGGGGCCTGTAGTGACGGCACTGGGGTACCGTACCGCATTTGTCATAATAGGGTGTGTATGCCTTGCCGGAGCCCTCTTCTTCCTAACCGCCTATCGCGCCCTCTCCCTCCCCATCTCCTCCCCCACTAAGCTTCCCTGACTTGATCCGTACCTCGGATCAGACTCTTCTTATTATCCTTAAGAGCAGGGCGAGGTGTACTTTCTTCCGTCGAACTCCGCAGTGGACTTAAATCTGAAACATATCGCTCTTTCCACGAGGACCTCGAGGAAAGAACGTACTCCGAGCCCCTGTGTGCCAACATGAGTGGTCGGGTCGCGCGGGGGAGCTTCCCCCCCGCGCTCCCACAGAACCGTACGTGAGACTCTCGCCTCATACGGCTCTTATCGCCCAGCAGCTTTCGCGGCCTTGCTCTGATCAGGAGGCTCATCCCATCTCTGGTTGGCCAATTGTCAAAGCCGAGCGATTCAGCCCCTTCGCTCCGGACCCATTACAGGTCCTTCCTCACTACTACGAGCTGATCCGCCCCTGTGCCCCGCATCGGTACTCAGACCCTTGAGGGGTCTTCCCATTCGGGTCGCTCCCTTAACATCGGGACGACAGGTTCCCACGTTCCACACAGGAGCAGCAAATCAAGTTCACGCCGCCTCTACGCCGGACGCCGCCTGGTCGGTGAACAGGTCTCCTCCAGGCTTATCCCGGGATAGTGTCTAGACCCCGGTTTTGACGCCGTCTATGGGGGTTTTCGACGCTTCCTCAGCGGTTCGCTTGCGCTCGTCTCCTTGATTCCCACCTGACAGGTTCCTTGGCCTGCCTTTTACCTTGACGCTCACCACCACGGCTCTTTACCGCAGCAGCTCAAGGTGGTTTGAAGCCAACTCCTGCAAGCCGGCTCCGAGGGGCCACACCCTCATCTCCTCTGCAGTTTCGTGGCACACAGGCACTCCCCCCCTAGGAAGCGGGACCACGTCTCTTGTACTCGACATCGGGTGTGGCTCGGGTGCGCTCTCGGGCGAGATAGAGAAGCTTGGCTACGAGGTCTGGGGGGTCGAGAAGAACGCTGGGGCGATTGAGAAAGCTGCAGGTCGTATAACTAGAGCAATTCAAGCTGACGTGCTGGAGGTCGACATGGTGAGGTCGGAGGTCGGCGACCTGCGTTTCGACCATCTCGTATTCTCGGACGTCCTCGAGCACTTCTGCGACCCGTTTT
>DATCGY010000309.1:0-5544 GCA_036508635.1 Candidatus Anoxymicrobiaceae bacterium | reverse complement strand
CACGCGTCCCGAACCCGGGCAGAACGGGCATGCCCCCGTCTCCAGCAGCGGGCGCGCCTGCCTGTGCGAGGACATGATGACCCACGTCCTCAACAGCGGGTTCCACCTGAGCTCAGCCAATCCCACCTCCGGGTCTCTAGCACTTTAATTATTGGGGTCAGGTCTGTTTTTTCAACCCTTGCCGGGGTCAGGTCTGTTTTTTCAATCCACATCCTGTTTATACAATATCCCGCTTGAAAAAAAGACCTGACCCAGGGATTTCGAGTTATTCCCAGCGGAAGAGTTTGATGGAGATGAGGAAGCAGATGAGGCCCACGCCGATGAGGACGAGGATGTCGGGCCAGACGGCCCAGAGCATCTTGCCGCGGATCATGACTTCGCGGAGGGCGTGGCCGAGGTAGTAGAGGGGGAGGGCCTTCGCTACGGTGACGAGGACCGGGGGCAACACGGCGAGAGGGATGAAGACTCCGGACAGGAACATCATCGGGAATGTTATCGCGTTTGATGCCATCTCCGCGGTCTTAAGCGTCTTGGTTATCGAAGCTATCAGGAAGCCGGCAGCGAGGAACGTGGCCGCCCCCAGGATGACCAGGAATGCGATGTTGATGAAGTTGCCCCTTATGTGGATCTTGAACACCAGCTTGCCTACAAGTAGCAGGATCGCCGCCTGGATCAACGCCATGATGAGGTCGGCGGTAAGCTCGCTGCCGATAAACCGTGACAGGGGAAGCGGCGAGACTTTTATCCTGCGCAGGATGCCTTTCTCGCGGTACTGGACGAACGCGAGGCTCAAGCCCAGTAGCCCCGATGTCATAAGGGTCATGGCCAGCACGCCGGGCACGATGAAGTCGACGTAGCGCATGTCGTTGGAGACGACCGACTGCTTGTTTAGCACTATGAGGTCGGGTATCTTAGCCATTCCCTGCACGATTTTTCCAAGGACCTGGCTCACCGTGCTATACGTGATATCGGAAACGGTTGCGCTCGACTGGTCGACGTATATGGTGGCCTTGCCGGCCTTCCCTTGCTTCACCGAGTCAAAGAAACCTTTGTTCAGGACCAGCACGGCGTTGATTTTGCCGTTCTGGAGGTTCTCTTTCAACTTGGACAGGGTACCGGAGCTCACGTCAAACGCTTTTATCTCTTTCAGCGCTCCGGTCACGGCGTTAGTGACCACGGTCTTGTCGAGGTCCACCACCCCGATGGAGATGGTCTGGTTCGAGCGTCCGAAGATGGTCCCAAGGAGCAGCATGAGGATTATCGGGAAAAGGAACATCCAGAAAAGCGCGACCTTCTCGCGGTAGATCATCTTGAGGCTGGCGCGGAGGAACTTGGCGAACTGTCTCATTCCCTAATGCTCCTGCCCGTTATCTTGAGGAAGACGTCCTCGAGGGTCGCCCGCGTCATGCTCACCTCGTCGGCTGTCGCATCGTTTGCCTGCGCGGTGCTGAAGATGGCCATCAGTGTGTCTTGCGGCGTCTCGGTCGTCACGTTGTAGCCGCCGCCGTTGCTTTGCACGCTCTTTACGCCGCAGATGCCGGCGACAATATCGTCGTCCAGGTGCGGGGTCAGGCGGAACGAGATGTTGCTTTCGGAGGAGTACCGGTCTATCAGCTCGTTGGGCGTGCCCTCCGCGATGATCTTGCCGTAATCCATTACGGCGACCCGGTCGCAGAGAAACTCGGCCTCTTCGATGTAGTGCGTGGTCACGATGACAGTCTTCTCGCGTCCACGCAGCTGCTCGACGATGTCCCAGATATGGCGGCGAGCCTGGGGGTCGAGGCCGGTCGTCGGCTCGTCCAGAAAGACGATTCGCGGGTCGTTGACTAGCGCGAGCGCGATGGAGACCCTTTTGTGCAGGCCTCCGGACAGCTCGTTCAGCATCGCCTCGGCCTTATCCTGAAGGCTGACAAGCTCCAGCAGTGATCCGGTATCGATGCGGTTCTTGTAGAAGGAGGCGAAGAGGTCGACGGTCTCCCAGACCGTCAGGTTGTCGAAGAATACTGTGGTCTGCAACTGGACGCCGATCAGCTCCTTGATGGCCCTGGCGTCCTTGCGGCCTTCCATGCCCAGCACGGAGATATGGCCGCTATCCGGGTCGCGCAGCGTCTCGATCATCTCGAGCGTCGTCGTCTTGCCGGCGCCGTTCGGGCCGAGGATCCCGAATATTTCTCTCTCTTCCACTTCGAAAGACACGCCGTCGACCGCGACGACGTTTCCGTAGCTCTTCCTGAGGTCTTTGACCGATATGGCGGGCAATTTGCTTCCTTTGAAGGGGCTCATGAAGGCCCGGTTCCGCCGGGACGCTGTGAGCGCGACCGTAATATTACTCGAGTAGCCTACGACAGCAGGCACGCGTTTATCAAGGAGGCAGGTCAAGGGGATTTGCTTGAGTGGGAGGGGAGGTTGCCCGATAGAATTGTAGTGGGAGAAGTGTGAGGATTACACGATGAAGCAGTTGAGAGCCTTGGTGGTCGGAGTGGCGGCGCTCGACGTCAAGGACGTGCCGGTGTTCGTATTGGATCATGTAAAGAGCAACCCCACTGACACCCGGATGGCTCGCTCGGATTACGACGCTTGCGGCAAGGAAGCAAGCGACTCCAGCCGGAGGTTCGCCTGGTACGCGAACTCGGTCGACCAGGGCCACCCGGACTGGTCGTGGCTGCCTTTCCGCTGAAACGCCTCGCCTCGAATCAATAACCTTCAAGGATGTAACAGACGCGCTGGAGAAACCCTTATGTAAGGCGATCGCTCTTTCGCGGGTACTGAGTCATGGTGCCGGAGTACGGCCGAAAAGACTGGAAAGCCTGTTCTTTCTATCGAGGGGGTTGATGTGAATGCGGTGTGAGGAGTGCGGGGCCGGGAACGTTCGCGGCAGCACTTTCTGCCAGGCCTGCGGAGCGTCTATTCCAGGAGGCGAACAGGTCGGTGCGACCGTAGCGTCTGCCCCTCCGAGTACGACCACACCTGAGGTTCCCGTCGCGGAGAAGACCCAGGAGCTTGAAGCAGAAGAAGTGAGCACTGCGCGCGAGCCGGCTGCACTGGCGGTTGAGGAGGCGGCGACCACACCAACTCCACCAACCGCAACGACGGCGCCCGGACCCGCGGCAACTTCCGCAGTAGAGGTGCCGGCCGACTCACCCGTCGCTCCAACTACCACCCCGGCCGCTCCCATGCCGACGTTCTCCGCGCGAGCCCTCTCGACCGCCTGGATGCGGAGGGGTCCCATCGTGATGGCGCTCTTCATCGTCCTGATGATGGCGATGGTGTTCGCGCCGTGGGCGTTCATAAGGATAGAAGTGCTTGGGCTGTCGCTCGTCTCTCGGAGCTTCAGCGGATGGGATATCTTCGTGGCTCGCGTCCTTTTCTTCCTCTTGATAATCCCGCTGGTGATCTCGCTCATGATGATAGCCGGAATAGGCACGCGAAGGCGGGTCCTCGAGACTCACATAATCACTTTCTTCCTCGGCTTCATGTTCGTGATCTGGGGGGGAACGTACGGGCTGAGCCTCGTGCTCAAGTCGCTCATTAAGCACCTTCGCGTCGTGCAGGTAATGCCGGCGGGAGCCCAGATCGCTACAGTGATATTTCTCGTTGGACTGATATTCGGGATCATTATCACGACATACGACCGGGGACGCCAGCTCATCGCCATGGCTGAGGGAGGTTGAAGTTGAGCCCTTCGCAAGATGACAAGAACGACCGGGAGGAACAGTCCATGGTTGCTGAAGACAACCGGGCGGACCTGAAATGCCCCGAGTGCGGGACCGAGGCTCCGGAGGGAGCGAAGTTCTGCACGAACTGCGCGGCGCCCCTTTTCGCGACAGACGACAGAAAATCGCGCAAAGCCGCTCGCAAAGCGTTCAAGAAGAAGACCAGGGGAGAGCCCAAGACTATCGAACCCTGGGCGCTGAAGGCGGGCGACGCCATGGGGAAGGTTCCGCGCTGGGTAAAGATATGGGTGCCCATTGTCATCCTCCTGGTAATCGTGGTCGTGGCAGGTCTCCTGTTCGTAGCGGGCGGCCATACTCCTCAGGCAGCCGTCGAGCGCTACTTCGACAGCCTGCAGAGCGGGAGGTACAAGACCGCCTACGACATGACGCTCCGGCAGGGCGGCAAGTTCGGGACGTTCGAATACTTCTCGAACTGGCAGTTGCTCCAGAACGAGACTCTCGGCCGGCTCGAGAGTTTCAGCGTCGGCAAGCTCGATCTCAGCAACCGCCTTTTCGGGCGTCTCGTACAGCCCGAACCCTCCAACGGTGATGCCTACGTGGCGACCCTCAACTACAAGGAGAAATCGTACGATGTGAGGATATTCGCTGTCGACGACGGTGGCTCGTGGCCCGCGAAGAGCTTCAAGATAAAGCTGTCGGAAGGCCCAACGGCTGCGATCGTCGCGCCGCTCGGGGCCAATATCTCAATCGATGGGATGGCGGTCGGTAGGTCGGAAGAGAACCGGGATCTGAAAGAAGCACTCACGCTCGGGCACTTCCCCAAGGATTTTAGTTCCGCGGTCGATTACGTCCGCGCCCTGCTCCGTACGGCAGAGAACTCGGTGGTAAACGTCAGAAGCATCCTGACCGAACTCGACCGCGTTGCCCAGGACGTCCAGGGCACATTCGAGCGCCTGAATACCGGAAGTGTGTCCTGGCAGCAGATGATCGACACCTGGGACCAGGTTGTCTCCCAGAGCAAGGGGCTTGCGAGCGACATCACAAGGGACGCCATACATATCTACTGGATCTTCGGCGGCGGAGACGATGGCACGGTCAGGGCCCGCTATACGCGAGTCGAGCCCGGCCTCGAGTTCGCGAACCTGCCTGAAGGCTGGCACCAGATACGCGTGACGCTGTCCGGGATGGAGCCACAGACCAAGGAGTTCTACGCGCCGGAGACTGCGACGGTCACCATGGATCCGACGACCGGCACCGAAGACGAGTTCAAAGCCATCGTGCAGAACTATCTGAAGGCGCGTGGCGTAGCGTTCTCGACACTCAACCCGACCCCGTTGTTCGCCACCGCCGGAGGCACCCTGCTGGACGCGGACCTGGCACACCTATCCGACCTGGCGGCGACCGGCACGCACCAGGTCAGCCAGCTTATCAGCCTGAAATTCACCAACTTCAAGGTGCTCACACCCGACGTCGCAACAGTCGAAACCGAAGAGACATGGAACTACACCGTCTTCAAGGGAAGCAACCCAACCTCAGTCCTCACCAACCAGAAGACCAAGGTCGTCTACACCCTCAGGTTAGGTTCCGGCGGACGCTTCAAAGCCATCGAATCCAAAACCAAATAGCGCCGGAAGAGCGAGCTTCGACAGAAATCATTTGAATCGCTTCCGGTGACCTGCTAACTTGTTCAAGTCGGGGTGTAGCGCAGCCAGGTTAGCGCGCAGCGTTTGGGACGCTGAGGTCGTCGGTTCGAATCCGACCACCCCGACCACCCCAACTATAAAGTCTGTGAGAACCGACGACTAAGGGGGGCCGGGGGAAGTGTTCCCCCGCACCTTCTCACTCAGAGGGGGGTACAGCGAGCGTCAGC
>DATCGY010000308.1:0-4396 GCA_036508635.1 Candidatus Anoxymicrobiaceae bacterium | reverse complement strand
ACGTACGGTATCTACGAGGATGAAGAGGGTGGATAAGACATATTTCATACACGCGGTCTTTCATATATTGACTGGCACCAATCAACCGTACGCACGGCAAGGCCCCTTGTCGAGCACAAGACTATTTATCCCCTATTTCTTATAGGTCTTCTCGGTCCTGTTCCTGATATAGACCACGTAGATCGTTCCCTCTTCGGGCGGGAGGTAGATCACTCGCCAGTCGCCCTTCTTTGCCCTCCGGTGCCCTTCCCACTCGCCGTGGAGCTTGACGGTGTGGGCCCTGTCGAACGGGTCTGCGACGATAACAGAAAGAAGCTCACGAATGAGCTTCATGTCCTTCTCTTCTACTCCCTTGAGCGCGCTCTGTGCGGTGCGGGACAGCTCAACCCTTGATAAGGGCTTCTCCGAAGATCTCTTCTGCCGACCTGGTCCTTCCTTTTTTGATGTCATCGGTGCCTTCCTCCAGGAGCCTCCTGGCCTCCGGGTCCCCCATCTCCTCCAGGGTGGCCTCGATCTCTCGGTACTCGTCTATGCCGAGCAGGACCGCCTTCGGCTCTCCCTTGCTGTGGATCACGAAGGTCTCGTCCGATCCCGAGGCTTCCTTTATCAAGGCCGACAGGTTCGCCCGTGCCTCTGCCACGCCTACTGCTTTCATCTCGTCCACCTCCGGCACATTGTATTGCGCCCTCTGCTTTCTACTATGTCCACAACGCGTACATTAATATGTACAACTACAACGCTATTATAAACGCTATCGCTCGAACCGTCAAGCAGTACCCCGCTGATCCCCCTCGACTTCGCCAAAGCAGCTTGATCGGCGGCCATTCAATCTGACATGTTGGCTGAATTACCGTATCACCATCACGGTAGGCAGACAAAGGGGGGGCCGCGGAGGACCCGATGCGCTGCGTAGCAGTAGGCTTGGGCAAGATCTGGGAGAAGGGTACGACGGAGTGAAGACCAGCGGCGCATCTGGACAATCAAACCGATATTGATTACATTATATACATATAAGTAATGTAACTGATATCGGAGTGACTCGTGAGGCCAAATACCTTCGACAAAGTAGAAGCTCTATTTGCCGACCACGGTGGCATCATGTCTACTCGCGACGTGCTGAATTCCAGCGTTCACCCGGAGACTCTATACAGGATGAGGAACCTCGGGCTTCTCGACCAGGTGGCTCGAGGATGGTATCGACTGCCAGGACTCCCCCCACTTGCCGCTCCCGACCTTGCGGAGGTGGCTCTTCGCATGCCAACCGGCGTGATCTGTCTGGTATCCGCCCTTTCATTTCACAACCTTACAAGCCAGGTACCGTACATGGTTCATGTTGCCGCACCCCAGGGAAGGAAAGTGCCCAAGATAGGATACCCGCCCGTGCGAGTGTTCTGGTTTTCTCTTGCGACTTATAGCGAGGGGTTCGATAGGCACGTCCTCGACGGGATCAAGGTGCCAGTTTACAGCCCCGAGAAGACGGTAGCCGACTGCTTTAAGTTCAGGAATCGAATCGGGCTCGATGTGGCGATAGAAGCCCTCAGGATGTACCTGAGGTCTGCTGCTCCCAGAGTGGATGAGCTTATTTACTATTCCAAGCTTTGCAGAGTTTACAACTTCATGAAGCCATACCTGGAAGCGTTCCTTGAAGAACCATGAGGTGAAGAACATTCTGCATTCGGTTCACGATTCCTTGCCCGGTTAACCAAGGCGATTGCAGCGACGAAGCGTCGGGCGGACGACACGAAAAAGAGACAGGGGCTAACGTAAAACACACGTCCGGTCCAGGGTGACAGTTGACACGCGTAGCACGACCAACGAAGGATCTATGTATCATGTCCGAACCCCGCAAGTGGCAGTTCAAGGCGCGCTTCAGGCGGAGCGCGTATGGCTGGAAGGGCTCGGCCCTGGCGTCGAAGAGGCTGCGGGAAGCTGTATCTGAAATCAAGAAGGTAGCCAGGAAGGACCCGGCAGCCGCGGCCGACGGCGTTGTCGCGCTGTTCGAGAGGCTCTGGCCCGCGCTGGAGGAAATCGACTCCTCCTCGGGCAGGCTAGGCATGGCCGTCAACAGGACAATCGAGGCACTGCTGCCGATTCTGATAGATGCCCCCGCCGACGTTCCCACAAGGCAGCTCTGGCTGGAGCGCCTCTACGAGGCCGTCTGTGACGACGGGGTGGACCTCCTAGCCCCCGTCGAATATCGCTGGGGAGAAATCTGCGCTTTCCCGGAACTGATCGAGTATTGGCTGGACTTCCTGCTGTCCGGGCTTGTGCGATGCCTGAAAGAGGACCGGCCTGGGGAATGCTACATCGGAGAGTGCATATGCCTGTCGTGCCTTCTGGAGGCGGGCCGCTACGACGAGCTGAAGGAAGTGCTGTCACTGCGCAGATTCTGTTTCTGGCCCTATGACCGGTTTTGGGGAGAGGCGCTCCTGCGCATGGGTCGAACCGACGAAGCGATTGCCTACGCGGAGTCCAGGAACCCGGACGATTACGAGTTGCAGAGCGTCCTGCTCTTTTGCGAGCGGGCCTTACTGGAGGCGGGCCGCGCCGATGAGGCCTACAGGGAATACGGGCTTCTCATCCGTAGCGGCAACACCTACCTCTCCAGCTATGGAGCTCTGCTAAAAAAGTATCCTGAACGTGATCCTGAGCAGGTTCTAAGAGACCTCATCGAGACCTCCGTGAAGAAGGGTAAGTGGTTCGCTGCGGCGAGGCAGGCCGGGTATCTCGATATCGCCAGGGAGTGCGCACGTACGGGGCTCGTGCAGCCGAAGGCGCTCGTCACGGCGGCCCGTGACACGCTCGAATCGGACCCTGGGTTCTCGTTCGAAATCGCCCTTCGGGCGCTCGACCTGATGCTGGCGGGCTACGGTTACGAGCTGATGGTCATAGACATCCATCCTGCGTTCAACATCCTGTTCGAGGCGGCGGATGCGATGGGTGTGGATGACTGGGCTGTTGAAAGCGTGAAGGAACTGCTTGTGCGAGGGCCGGCGAAAAACGACCCCGCCTGCGCGGACTACCTAGGGGAACTTCTCGAAAGGCGGTTGCACGAGCCGAACCGGGGAGGCCGATGAGTCACGAGAGACTTCCCGGGGAAACCGCTTCAGGGGAGGAGAGGACCGCACTGACAAACGAGGACGTGCGCGCTTACCTTGCTGCGCAGGACAAGGAGTCGCTCGTCGACATGATAATGAGGCGGGCGGTCGAAGACGAACACCTGTTCAGCTCGATACGCATCAAGGCGGCAAGGGGGAAGCCAGGTGGCGTAGATTTGGAGGCGTGTCGGGCCGCTTTGCGCGGGGCCATCGAGGTCGACGGCTTCATCTCGTACCAAGAGGTGTACGACTACAAGAGTGGGGTGGATGAGGCCGTGGACCTAGTCGCTGGGCTCCTCAAGGACAGCTACCCTTCAGAGGCTATTGCGCTCTGCGAGTACGGTCTCCTGCTGATAGAGGACGCCTTACAATGCGTTAACCACTCGTGTGACCTCGGCTACTACTCCGAACGTCTTCAGGACATCCACCACGCCGCCTGCAGGAAGGCAAGGCCTGACCCGAAGGAACTGTCCGGGCACCTATTCGAGTGGGAGCTCACATCGGATCTGGGTGTTTTCCACAACGCTGCCGAGAGGTACTCTGACGTGCTCGGCAAAAAGGGGCTTATTGAGTACAGGGGACTCGCGGAGACCGCCTGGACGCAAATCCCCGCCCTTGGGCCGGGTGATGACGACCGGCTAAGATACGATGGGAAGCGCTCGCGGATCACGAGTATCATGGAGGGACTTGCGCGCCTGGATGGCGATATAGACGAGTTGGTTGAAGTCAAGAAGCGCGACCTCTCATCCCAGTACGAGTTCCTTGAGATCGCGGAGGTCTACACCCGCATTAATCATATGAAAAGGGAAGGATTCTCCCCTTGCTTTGCTTAAGTATGCATTAGAAAGCCAAAAACTGGCCATGTAGTACTTCAGGGGGCGAGAATCCATTGGGTGCACCGAAAAACGGGGGTCTCAGACTGCTTTTCGACCGCCCAGGTTCTCCTCCAACCAGGTGAGGCTCGCGCTATTTGTTCTCGCCTACAACCTCGGCAACTTCATGCGCCGCTTCGCGCTGCCTGTCAAGGTCTCTCACTGGTCGCTTCGAAGCGTACAGCTCAAGCTCATAGAGATCGGGGCCAAGGTGGTGAGACACTCCAGGAGGACGGTCTTCCAGTGCGCCGAGTTCGCCGTCTCTGAAGCGCTGTTCGCTGACCTCCTTGAGCGTATCCGCTGTCTTGCCGCCGCGCCAACTTGATAGACACAGAGGTTGTTCACATGAAAGCAGAGACAACGGTCAATGGTCCTCAAACGTCACCGAAGATGGCCTCGACCGGCACGCGGCAACCGACGACTTCT
>DATCGY010000307.1:0-4269 GCA_036508635.1 Candidatus Anoxymicrobiaceae bacterium | reverse complement strand
CAGACAACACCGCCCGGCGGGGCGGGCCTGTCCGTGTATCTCGCGTACAGTTCCCCCGCGGTTCTGCTCTGAGGGCTACCCGCCGGCACCTCGGAGCTGTTATACGCGAGCCCGGAGTCCCTCTGCTCGAATGTTCCCTTGGACTTGACGCCCGCCCCGAGGGTCACGTATTCGGCGCCCAGGTCGAGCTCTTTCCCGTTCTCACGCTCGACCGTATGGGTGACCATCATGCCGAGCGACCATTGCTGAGCGAGCCGAAGGCAGAATGGGGTCCGCGCGGTGGGGAAATCCTGCATCCCGACACGATCGATGACGAGCACGACCAGCTTGCCTTTGAGTCCACCCGACGCGGCGAGAACGGAAGCCGGAACGAGGCTGGCGAGCACCACCAGCAAGACGAGAACGAGCAGGCTCACGCCCGCGACCGGCTTCCGCGCGCGGCATCGGCGATTGCTGACGTGGATCATTCTCATGGCGATATTATACATGGGGTCAGACGCCCGACCCGGCGGGGGTTGCGTTGAAGCGCTCCCGTGCTCGCATTCCGCGCGCGCGGAACATCGAGGTTACGCTTCCTCAGGGACTCGGGACATGGTGGCGCCGAGACTCGCAAGCTTCTCTTCGAACTTCTCGTAACCCCTGTCGATATGCCCAATGTCGTAGACCTCGGTGACACCCTCCGCGACGAGGCCGGCCAGGACGAGGGCCGCGCCCGCGCGCAGGTCCGCGCAAGTGACCGGTGCGCCGCTCAACGTGGGGACTCCGCGAACTATCGCGTGGTGATCGTGCGTCTTTATGTCGGCTCCCAGCCTGTTTAACTCGTCCACCACCATGAACCTGTTTTCGAAGATGTTCTCGGTGACGAAAGAAGTCCCGGAGCCGGTGGCCAGCAAGGTGAGCATCTGAGGCTGGAGGTCCGTGGGGAACCCTGGATAAGGCAACGTCGCGACCTCGAGCCCCCGTATGTCGCCCGGCACCCAAACCGACAGCGTGTCGTCTCCGACATCGAGAGAGCACCCGGCGTCCCGCATCTTCTCGACAACTATCTCGAGAAACCCCGGGTCGATACCCGTCACGGTGACTTCGCCGCGCGTGACAGCCCCACCGAGCAGAAACGTCCCGGCCTCGATACGGTCGCCGATCACGGCATGGTCGGTCCCACCCAGCGAGCTTGAGCCCTCGATGACGAGGGTGGAGGTCCCGTCGCCGGTTATCTTTGCCCCCATCTCAATGAGGAACTGGATGAGGTCCCTGATCTCGGGCTCCTTCGCGGCGTTCTCTATGACGGTCTTGCCCTCCGCGAGAACGGAGGCCATCAGAAGGTTTTCCGTGGCGCCCACACTCGCGAAATCGAGGGAGATGCGGCAACCGGACAGGGTGCGGGCCTCAGCCTCAACATACCCGTGCGACACGCCCAGTTGCGCGCCCATCTGCTCGAGGCCCTTCATATGCATGTCGATCTGGCGAGCGCCAAGGTTGCACCCACCGGGCATGGCTACGCGAGCCTGTCCGTACCGAGCGACCAGCGGGCCGAGCACCTCCACGGAAGCCCGCATCCGCTGCACGAGATGGTAAGGAGCTTCCAGCGTCGGTTCCCGTGCGGGCGTGATCACCATGGTGCCGTCAGAGAACTCGACGCCAAGCCCGATATATCTCAGCACTTCCATCATGGTGTGGACATCCGCGATATCGGGGACGTTGCTCACCCGGCATGTATCTTCGGCCATTATCGAGGCAGCCATCAGCTTGAGGACAGAGTTCTTCGCGCCGCTCACCTTGAGCGCGCCCCGGAGCCTGCCGCCTCCCTCGATTACATACTTATCCAATCGGAATCCTTCCGGTAGTTTTCGCGCGTACCGGTCAAGCCGGCCGGACGGCGGGCGGGACCCTTATAGAATTCTAAACTCTGCAGGCCGTTACTGGAAACCGGATAGCAGGCGCTTCTCATCGTTTTCCGGCATCGCGACGCTCCTGCCGGGCGTAGGCGCTGCCCATTAGGTTCGTGCTCAGCGTCGGAGCGAGCCTCTTGAACAGCCTGCTGACCCGCGCCTCCAGCTGGGGCACGACGTAAAGCTTGTTCTCATCCACGGCTTCGACCACCCGCGCCGCGACCCCCTCGGCGGTCGATCTTGCCTCCAGCAGGAACTGAAGCGCCTGCTCGCGCGTGGACTCATCGGAGCACGTCATCGTCTGCGCCAGGTTCGATTTGAAGAAAGACGGACATATGACGGTCACCCCTATGTGGTTGGGCTTGAGCTCAGCCCTCAAGGTCTCGGAAAGCGAGATCACCCCCGCCTTGACTACGTTATAAGGACCCATCTCGGGGACGTTACACCAGCCGGCCGCCGACGCGGTGTTGACGATATGCCCGCCTCCCTGGGCCTTCATCGGCGGGATGAAAGAGTGGCACCCGTATATCACGCCGCAGAGGTTGGTCTCGATTATACGTTGCCAGTTCTCCAGTCTCACATCGCCTACGTGCCCGACATCCACGACGCCGGCGTTGTTTACCACCACTCCCACCGTTCCCCAGGAAGCGAAGAAGTGGTCAGCCGTCGCCTGCACGTCCTCGGCTCGCCGGACGTTGCATACCCGGACCTCGCCCTCGCCACCGGCGGCGCGCACCATGTCGAGCGTCTCTCGTGCCCCGCTTTCATTGTAGTCCAGGACTCCTATGCGCCATCCCCGGCGAGCCCACTCGAGCGCGAGCGCGCGCCCCAACCCGGAGCCGGCTCCAGTTATCACGGCCGAGTCATCGAAGGCACCGCCCTTCCTGTTGCCACCTCGCTTTTCGGACAACTTCATTCCAACGCTCCCATCGGTCGTAAATCGGGTACAAAGTGAAAGCCTCACGATTCTATTCAGGCTGTCCGAGAGGTGTCAACAGACGCGAAACTCGAGGGGTAGCAAACAGGGAATGCTGCCGGATCATTCGCGGGTCTTCTAGAGGTTGGTCGCCGGGCTACGCCACATGCTGGCGCTCAAGGATCTTCTTCTTGACCTTCTTGAGACGGAAATGGTCCTCGCGAGCGCGCTCGTCGAGCGAGCCGAAGATGAATTTCACCTGCTGCTCGAGCTCTGGTATGACCGTGTTTTCAAGCGCATTGACCCTGCGGTTGGTCTTCTGGAGCTCTTCACCAAGACGCCTCAACCTGGTCTCGATATCCGCACTCTGGATCATCAGGTCGATGATCTCTTCGAACTTGGCGGCGGTGCTATCGACCCGCGCGCTAACCCCGGTAATACCGTAGCCCCTGGTCAGCTCGGTCTTTATGGGGGCCGTGGATTTTCGAATCACGGGGATGGGAACCCCCATCACGTGAGTGCCGAAGATGTCAACGAGAACCTCTCCCTTGGTGGCAAAACCCACCGATTGAAGGACCGCCCCGCCTTCGACCGCTTTGGTGAGAGCGAGCGTCGACTGGGCGTCAGCGGTTGCGCGCTCCAGCCGCAATGAAAGCTTCATCGTCTCGTCGATGATCGGCAGGAACTCGCGCAGGAGCGCGTCTCGCTTCTTCTTGAGAAGCTCCATGCCCTGAGCGGCAAGCCTTATCTGCTGCTTGCGGTAGAGCAGCTCGCTTCTGGTCGGGTTTACTTTCTCCATTGCTCGTCTCCGCTAAGCGCGGCTGTCCGTGTCCGCCTCGACTTCGGTCTCAGGCTCCGCGCTCTCCTCTTCGTCGACCACTTCGGCGGCTGCGGCGGGCGCAGCGCTCTCCTCGGTTATCTCGCCGGGGTAGAACTTCTCGATGTACTCGAGCTTGATCCTCTTGAGCTCCGTGGAGGGGAGGATGGAGAGCAGGTTCCAGCCTATCTCCAGCGTCTCTTCGATGTCGCGGTTCTCTTCACCCTGGTTCTGGAACGCTTCTTCGAACTCGTCCGCGAACTTGAGGTAGAGCCTGTCGGTCTCTGACAGCGCCTCTTCACCAATAATAGCGACCAGCCTTCGAAGGTCGACGCCCTCGGCGTAGAACGCGTATAGCTGGTCGGCGACGCCTCTGTGGTCGCCCCTGGTCTTGCCCTCGCCGATACCCTGGTTCATCAGTCGTGACAGGCACGGCAGCACGTCGATCGGGGGGAATATGCCCTTGCGGTGCAGGGCGCGCGAGAGCACTATCTGGCCCTCGGTGATGTATCCGGTCAGGTCTGCGATCGGGTGCGTGATGTCGTCGTCGGGCATTGTCAGGATCGGGACCTGGGTGATCGAGCCCTTCTTGCCTTTGATCCTTCCGGCCCTCTCATAGATGCTCGCGAGGTCGGTGTACATGTAAC
>DATCGY010000306.1:0-9439 GCA_036508635.1 Candidatus Anoxymicrobiaceae bacterium | reverse complement strand
ATCCGCTGCGAGGGCAAGGCTTTTGGCGACGTTCCGCTCAACATGGAGATCAAGCTCGAGGTCTGGGACTCACCAAACTCCGCCGGCATAGTCATAGACGCGCTGCGGTGCTGCAAGGTCGCTATGGAAAGGGGTATGTCGGGCGCCCTTATGGGACCGGCCGCCTACTTCATGAAGTCACCGCCGGTGCAGTTCTCCGACACCGAGGCGCGAGACATGACCGAGGCGTTTATCCGCGGCGATGACAGGGGCCTCATGACCACCGCCGAGATGGGTAACGGGAAAGAGCTCGAAGAGCTGCCGGACCAGGTAAACGACTAACGCCGTAGCGGCTCACCGAAAACTGTCGGGACCTGCTCGCGGAGGGCGCCTTGGAGCACCGTGTCATTGCTCACAGCGGCTGCAGCTACGCTAACGTTCCACTGGAGTTCTTTACGGGCGAAGACCGTCATGTCGTCCAAAGGATAGTCGGCACCTGGCTCGAGGAGCGCGAGGGAATGGAGGGCATGACGCGTCAGGTGTGGCGCGTGCTCGACCGTGACGGCGGGATTTTCAGGTTGACCTACTACTACGTCTCTGACTTCTGGGAGATCGAAAAAGAGTGGCTACCTGCCGCTTCGGACCCCTAAAACGCCGGTTCAGTCAGTGACACTCAGGATCATGTAGGTTGACATCCCCTTGGCGACCAGGCGCTCGCCTTCGGTGACATCCACCTCGCAGACTGCGATGCGGCCGCCCTTCTGGATGACCGAGCCCCGCGCTTCGATAAGGCCCTCTACCACCGGAGCGCAAAAATTGATCTTCAGCTCTATTGTAATGGGGCGCTCCCTGAACTTCTCGAGTAGCGTCGCGAGCGCTACGCCCGACGCGGCGTCGGCGATGGAAGTGATTGCTCCCCCGTGTACTATCCCACCGATGTTGAGGAGATGCTTTCCGGTTGGCATCTTGAACGTGGCCCAACCCGGGCCGAGCCCCGTTATTTCCATGCCGATAAGCTGGTAGAAGGGGGAGTTCTCGACTCGCTCGCGGATTATCTCGCGATACCGGTCTTCTTCTTCGGCGCCGGTGGTTTCGTCCCAGAACCTCTCGTTGGGATCCATGGCGGTTACCGGTTCTCCCTGAACCACGAGATCACGTCGTCGAGCCCTTGCTCGACGTCGACCTCGGGCGCCCAACCCAGCATCGACATCGCCCTCGAGATATCGGGTTTCCTCTGCAGGGGGTCGTCCTGGGGCAGCTGCTCGAACGCCATCTCCGAAGCGGACGAGATCTTCTGTCTTATTCGGCCGGCGAGGTCGATGATCCTCATCTCGTTGGGATTTCCGAGGTTGATCACCTGGCCGCCGGCCTCCTGGCGGAACATGGCGAGCATCAGCCCGCGGACCATGTCTCTGACGTGACAGAAGCTCCGCGTCTGGCTGCCGTCACCGTAGATCGTCAGCGGCTTCTCGTCGAATGCCTGGCAGATGAAGTTCGGGATGACCCTGCCGTCATTCTCCCTCATCCGGGGTCCATATGTGTTGAATATCCTTACGATCACGACGTCGAGCCCCGCCTCTCGTTCGTAGGCTTTGCAGAGTGCTTCGGCGAACCGCTTGCCCTCGTCGTAGCAAGAGCGCGGCCCAACGGGGTTTACGTGCCCGAAATACGACTCGTCCTGGGGGGAGATCTGCGGGTCGCCGTACACCTCGGAAGTCGAAGCGAGGAGCAGCCTGCATTCGCGGCGCTTCGCAAGCTCGAGGCAGTTGAGCGTACCGAGAGAGTTAGCGCGCATGGTCTCAACCTGCATCGCGTGATAATCAACCGGGCTGGCGGGGCTCGCCATGTGAAATACAAAATCGACATCGAAGTCGAATGGGTCGCACACGTCCGCCTGCTCGAAAGAGAACGCGTCGTTCTCCAGGGCACCGGCGATGTTCCGCCGATCACCCGTAGCGAGGTTGTCCAGGCATACGACCTTGTAGCCCCCTTCCAACAGTGAATCGCACAGGTGGGACCCGATAAAGCCGGCGCCACCAGTGACAAGGACTCGTTTTTCGGATTCGGACATCTACTCGGTCTCCTCCAACAAACGGCCAGCGCGGCCGCGCGGGCAAAAAGCGGTATTCATGGTTGGTGCGGCGGACGGTACCGCCGCACGGCGACTATCAAACTATCGCAAACTGCCCGTTTTGTCATCTCCGGCGCCTTCGCTCGTGGCTCGCGGTGTCTGTAAAGGGAGCATGGCCCTGCTGTGGTAGAATACTTTCAGTATGAAATTAGTCTCTCCTGAGAGGAAAGTTCCGAGCGCCTCGAGAGCGCTGTTGACAATACTGGCGCTCGCGGCGTTCGCGCCGGTATTGATCACCGCGTTGCTTATCCTGTACGTGCACGCCCGGTATCGAGGTCGTGCCGCGGGAGTAAGGGAAAGCGGCATTCCATCGTTTCAGCATACGTCCGGCGTCAAGACGATGTCGGAGATCATGTCTTTTCTCAAGACCGTTCCTTTCAGGGCCTCGGTGCCGACGGTGGCTGCGACGGCCGCTTACGGCCTCATGGACTCGGTCTCCTGCCTTCTGGGTAACCTCCGCGCGACCGCCGGTCTCATTTTTCCCTACCCGAGCGTCTTTGAGCCGCTTGTCGTGGAGTCGCATGACGGCACGCCGGTATGCGGTCTTCTTGCACTTCAGCCGGGCAACGCGGACTGCCCCGCTCTCATAGTAGTCCACGGGCTCTTCAGCAGTAAGAACTCCCAGGTCATTCAGGCCCTGTCGCTGCGGGCTTTCTACGACTGGGGCTTTCACGTCCTTGCGATGGACCTGAGAAACTTCGGGGATTCCAGCCGCTTCTCCGAGGCGCCGACAAGCTGGGGTTACCACGAATCCGAGGACGTGCTCGCGGTTGCCGAGTACCTCTCGAACACCCACAGGGTAAGCACCGTCGGCGCATGCGGGATCAGCATGGGCGCCGCCTCCGTTCTCCTCGCGGCTTCGCGCTGCAGGTTGGACGGTCCTCTTTCGGGAGGCGTCGTCGCTCTCAATGGATACTCCGACGCCGAGAGGATGGTAGAGCGCGCGTGCACCTTTTCCGACCGCTCCCTGGAATCCGTTCTCCGGTGGTTCGTCTTCAGGTTCTTGCTGAGCCTCAAGACCCTCGCGGGCGGCCCGCGGTTTTTCGCCGACCTCAGGGCCTATGCCAGGGAGATCTCGTCGCAGTACTACGAAGCGTCTGAAAAGGAGCTGTTTGCAAGTGGCAGCCCTGCAAGGACGGTCGGCAACATAGAGGTGCCATGCCTGGTGATCCACGCCCTCGACGATTTCATGGTGCCGGTTGACGAAGCTTACGAGCTGCTGGCGGCGGCGGTCAACAACCCCATGGTCGACGCGTTGATCGTACCGACCGGCGGCCACGCGCTCTATCACATGAGCAGCCCGTCGTGGTTCCACAAGACCCTGCAGGCGTTCTTCACATACTGGGCCGAGTTCGGACCCGCGGACAGCGACTGGACGGGACCGCCCACCGACAGCATGGACACCTTCGGAAACTCGAACAACTGAAGGAGTAAGCACATGAACAGGGACTCGAAGGGGGGTCATGGGTCCGCGCTCAAGACGCTCGATATCCCAGCCGGCATCGAGGTCATGGAGGATGGCAAGCCTTTCTTCTTCGAGGGCGGAGAGACCGGATGCCTCCTCATCCATGGGTTCACCGGCACGACATCCAGCATGAGAATCATGGGTGAGTACCTTGCCGCCAAAGGGCTGACGGTGCTGGGGCCGCGGCTTCCAGGACATGGCACCGACGTCATCGACATGGGGCGCTACACTTATCAAGACTGGATAGCCACGGTTGAAGAGGCTCTCGCCGAATTGAGTGGGATGTGCGACAAGGTCTTCGTATCCGGGCTGTCTATGGGAGGGCTGCTAACGCTCTACCTGGGCGAGCAACACTCAGATACGCTCGCGGGAATAATGCCCATCAGTGCCCCGGTAAAGTGGCTCGCCCCCGGCTTCAATTACTATCTCCTCAAGCTAATCCCCGTTGTCAAACACGTTCTCAAGACATTTCCCGGGCCCGGCAACGACCTAAAGGACTCAAACGTCACGGAGGTCGCTTACGACAAGCTCAGCACCAGCGCCGCTCACGAGCTTGCAAAGCTAAGTAAATACGTAGACGGCAACATCAGCCGCATCAGTGTCCCGATCAGGATTTTCGCGGCCCGAAACGATCACGTGGTCCCGCCCAGGAACTCCGAGTATATATACGAGCGTGTCAGCTCTACGGACAAAGAGTTGATATGGCTCGACAACTGCTATCACGTGGCGACGCTCGACGTGGACAAAGAGTGCGTCTTTGAGGAGGCTTTTTCGTTCATGACCAAGCTCGCCGGTTGAGGCGGGGAGGTCATCGGTAACGGCTGGGACCGGGCGCTCGAAACGTCTTCCCGCATGCTATTGACAGCACGGTCACCGAACATCATCATTATGCACTTATGGATATAAGGTCTCGACTCAAGAACCTCAACGAACTACAGATGAACACCTTGCTCTCGGCCATCGGGCTGGGCGTTATGACGTTGATGCTGTTCGTCTGCATATTCCGCGTAACAAATGCGACGGCTCTCGTCATAATCGCTAGCGCGGCCATACTCGGGTGCGTATCGTTGTTGACGGCGAGCCCCTGGAGGTACGCGCTCCTGGCCGCGTTGGTGGCAGCGCTTGCCGCGGAGCTAATCCTGCGAGAGCACGCGAGCGCCCTGGTGGTGTTCTCCGTCCTTGCACGCTTCGCCGTGACCGGTCTCCTCATCACGTTCTTCGGGACGCTGCTGATGGAGCGAGGTTACAACATCTACCTGGACATGAAGCGCCTTGCCGCCGAGAGGGAGCAAGCGCTGACGCAGCTGAGCAAGTGGCTGGCGCGTGGGAACGCCCTGTTAGTTGTCACAAGGACCATCAGCACCAAGAATCACCTGCAGGACATCTTCACTGAAGGCCTCGCCGAAGCCATGAAGGTTTTCAGAGCGGATTCCGGGCTGATCTACAGCTTCGACCCGAAGACCGACAGGCTTTCGATCGCGAGCTCTTTCGGCTACAGCCCCGAGATCCTCGAGAAGATGAACAAGAAGTGGAGCACCTGGGGTGACGCGCTTTCTTGCGAAGCGTGCGTACGCAGGGAGGCGGTGGCCGTTGACGACCTGGCCGCGGCTCCAAAATGCGATAATCTCCAGAAAGTGGAATCCGGCTCCAGCATATGCGTTCCTATCATGACCGAAGGCTCGTTGTGGGGGGTGCTGCACCTCCGGCGGAGCTTCCCCGACGCTTTCACGCGTGGGGACATCCAGTTCGCGGAAGCGATTGCATACCAGCTCGGGCTGGCTATCCATCGGTCCGCCCTTTTCGAGCAGGTCAACCTCCTGGCGATAACCGACCCTATAACGGAGCTTTACAACTTTCGCAAGCTAATGCGCGACATGGACCGCGAGCTCGTCAGGTCGAAACGTTACCGACGCCCGTTCTCATTTATCATGGCCGACATCGACCACTTCAAACAGATTAACGACAGTCGTGGGCACCTCGCTGGAGACGCCGCACTGCGCGAGGTTGCGCGCACGCTCGAAGAGGGTCGCCGCGAGGTCGACCGGGTGTACCGTTACGCCGGGGACGAGTTCTGCCTTCTGCTTCCTGAGACCGACCTGCCCGAGGCGTTCGACCTCGCTGACAAGCTCCGGCGCATGGTCGAGGCGCTTTACATACGCGCGGATGGCCAGGACGAGCCCGTTCGGGCAACCATCAGCGCCGGGGTCACCTCTTTTTCAGACGCCCTCCACCGGGTGAACGACCTGATCTCACAAGCGGACCAGGCACTCTATGTCGCCAAGGAACAGGGGCGAAACCGCGTCGTCGCTTATTCCGATTCGGATCGTCTCCCGGATTGGGTCGACCGGGTTTAGATTCTCAGCCAACAGAGTTCCTCGCCTGGCGTGAAGCGGTCCACTCGCTGCGGGAGCCATGCAGGGAGCCCGAAGAAGACGAAGCGCCGGTTCTCGCCTAGCAGGAAATCCGTGCCGACAGGCCGCGACCCGCGCGCGTTCTTGTTCCGGTCTAGCGAATCGCCAGGGTCTCCTCGACGGGCAGGCCCATCTGCTTGGCCATCAAGATAAAATCATGAGGCTGGTTCGAACCTTTCATCGCGGTCTGGAAGTCGACGAGGCCGTCGGCGTAGAGCGATACCAGCGACTGGTTGAACGTCTGCATCCCGTAAAACTCACCGTCCGCTATGATCTCGCGCATTACGGACGTCGGTTCCTCGTTCAGGAGCGTCTCCGCCAACCTGCCGTTCATGACCATGACCTCCACGGCCGGCACGCGACCCGAAGTATCGCAGCGTGGCAGCAGTATCTGGCTTATGACTCCAGCCAGGGTGCTGGTCAGCGTGATCCGCACCTGCTTCTGTTGTGTCGATGGGAAGAAGTCGATCATGCGGTTTACGGTCTCTGTGGTGTCCTGCGTATGGAACGTCGAAAGCACGAGGTGGCCCGTCATCGCGATGTTCATGGCTGACGTCACCGTCTCTACATCCCTCATCTCTCCGATGAGGATCACGTCAGGGTCCTGGCGCGTGATGTGCCGAAGCGCTTCGCGGTAAGAATCGGTATCGGTGCCTATCTCTCGCTGATGGACGATGCACTTCTTGTCTACGTGTAGTATCTCGATCGGGTCCTCTACGGTGATGATGTTCAGGCGCTTGTTCTCGTTGAGCCAGTCCACCACCGCGGCGAGACTAGTAGTCTTTCCGCTGCCGGTAGGCCCCGTGATGAGCACGAGCCCGCGGGCCTCGTCCGCGAACCTCTTCATTACGGGAGGCAGTCCGAGCTCTTCGAAGTTGGGTATCTTTTTCGTCAGGACCCGCCTGATCGCTATACCGACCGTCCCACGCTGCTTGAACACGTTGGCCCTGAACCTGCCCAGACCGGCCACGCTGTACGCGAAGTCCGATTCGTTGGTGTCGTGGAATGCTCTGGCCTGCTTCTCGTCCATCAGGGTAAACGCGATCTCTACCACGTCGGTCGGAGACAGCCTTGGAAAATCAGCTTCGTAGAGGACGCCGTCGACCCTCAGGTAAGGAGGGCTTCCCGCCTTGATATGAACATCGGAAGCCTTCTGCTCGACCGCCATTGCGAGGAGCGCCTGGATTTCCAAATCAACCGCCTTTCACCTGCGATGTCACTGCAAACAGGTATTCGGATAAAAGAACGTCCGAACTTTAGCCCTCAGGCGAGCCCGTGGAGACGCGCCGCCTGGTTGATCACCTCTGTCGCCCTGTCAGGGTATGTCGTCGGCTCCGGCGCCTCGTCTTTCCCCGGGACTTCGATCCCGGCCAGCCCCGCCACCGTCTGCACTATGGAGCGTGCTTCGGCGTTCAGGTTGTAGCCGCCCTCAAGGGTGATTATGAGCCTGCCGTCGCAGCATTCATCAGCTAAACGGATGAGATAATCCGTCATCTTTCTATAGGACATGTCGTTGAGCCGCATCGAACACAACAGGTCGCCGGTATGGCTGTCATACCCGGCGGACACCATCAGGAAGTCCGGAGCGAACTTGCGTCCCGCAGGGAGGATGACGCGCTCGAGCGCCTCGTAATAATGCTCCTCCCCGGTTCCCGCGGGAAACGGGAAGTTGATGGTGGAACCCTCCCCTTTGCCCTGGCCCGTCTCGTCTACCCAACCCGTTCCCGGGTAATGAGGGTACTGGTGCAGAGACACGTAGAGCACGCTGGGGTCGTCATAGAACGTATCCTGCGTGCCGTTACCGTGGTGCGCGTCCCAGTCCACTATCATGACTCTGTCGAGCTTTTTCTCGGACTGCGCGTATCTCGCGGCTACCGCTACGTTGTTGAAGATGCAGAACCCCATTCCCCTGCCCGGCAAGGCGTGATGTCCAGGCGGCCGTACGAGGCAAAACGAGTGCTTGAAAGTCCCGTCGATGCATCCGTCCACGCTGTCCAGCAACGCGCCAGCGGCTCGCAGGGCGGCCTTATAGGTTGCGGGGGAAACGGCCGTGTCCATATCAAGGTTACCACCACCCGAGTCCGCCACCTCCTGCACCTGCTTGACGTAGCTGTCGGTGTGGACCAGCTCTACCTCCTTGACAGTGGCGTCGCGCGGCTGCCTCACTTCAACCTGCTCGAGAAGCCCCGACTCCTGGAGCGCTTTGATCGCGACAGGCAACCTCTCAGGCCTCTCGGGATGTCCGTAACCCGTCTTGTGCTCCTCGAACAGCGGGTCAAAGAAGATGACCGCGTCCGACATGTCAACCACCTTCCACCGGTCCTATGAGAAAGGCCCCTTACCGGGGCCTTTCATCACCGATATCACCGTATTGAGGTTACGGCCTGACGGCCCCGCAGAAGTTGCTTCGAGACGCCAGAGAAGAAACCTTTACAACGTCGCCGGTCTGAGGCGCTTGTATGAACTCACCGCCGCCGACGTACAGTCCGACGTGGCCCCAGCCCCTGAACCCGAGAATGTCCCCGGGCGCCAGCTCGCTCACACCAACTGACGCGCCGCAGGATGCCTGGGCGTAGGAGCTGTGAGAGATGGAGATGCCCGCGCCGACCCTGTAGCAGTACATCGTCAGACCGGAGCAGTCGAAGGCGTCAGGACCTTCCGCGCCCCAGACGTAAGGCTTGCCCAGTTGGGCATAAGCGACGCCGACGACGCCACCGTGAGGCACGCCCGGCGGGATGCTGCGGCGCGCGGTCGGGCTGTACGACGGATAGCTGCTGCGCCTGCTGCCGGAGGAAGCTGCCGACGCTTCCGCCGCTCGCCTGGCCATGGCCGTCTGTATCTGTGAATCAATGTTGCCGAGCTTGCCCTTTGCGTTCGAGAGCTCGCTCTCTACGTTGGCCTTGGCGGAGGCTATCTCCTGCCTGGCCGACTCTTGCGCGGCCTTCTGCTCTTGAAGGGCCGTGCGGGCGGCCTCGAGCCTGGCCCTGGATTCTTTGACCTGCTTCACGAGAGATGCGTCTTTCTGGCCGACCTTCTTGGCCAGGTCGAGGCCTACCAGGAACTTGTCGAAGTCTTTGGCGTTGACGACAACCTCGACGAAGCTGCTTTGAGGGTTGACGTACATTGCGCGCACCCGGCTGTTGAGCCTCACCTTGTTGGCCGCGAGCTCTTCTTCCGCCGCGGTGAGCTTGACCTTGTTGTCGGAGATGGCGCCCCTTGTCTGCTCGAGCTTTGAGCAGGCGTAGTTGTAACGCTCGACCGCGCTCTCCATCTTCTGCTGAAGCTGGTCGACGCTGGTCTTGGCGTCGGTGCGCTGCTGGTCGAGAGTCTGGGCGAAAGTGGCAGGAACAAGCATTAGAACAAGCATCACGATCAGTGCCGCGCCCAGTATTAACTCTGTTCTTGGCCTCTTCGTAAAGATGCTATCAACCTCCCGGTGCTTTTCTCCTTCTC
>DATCGY010000305.1:0-4465 GCA_036508635.1 Candidatus Anoxymicrobiaceae bacterium | reverse complement strand
AGGACGAACACCCCGATCCATACCGCGCGTCCGGCTCCGGCCATGGCCGCACCCGCCACCCCCACCAGTGAGAAAGCTCCAAGCAGCACGTATGCGATAACGTCAAAGGCCCGCGCGCCGGGGCGGTGCAGGTAATCGTCCGTGATGATGCTGGCGAGTTGATGGGCGAGGACGCACTCCGCCTCCGTGTAGGAGAGACCCGCGCCGAGCAAGCCTCTTGTGATGCCGATCACAGGCCGCCCGTCGCGCTCGAACGTCAGGGCGTTGGGCTGCTTTGAAGCGAGGATCGCGAGGCCCGGCTCCTCGACTTCCAGCCTGGCGCTCGCGCTCTCGAGAGCGTTCATGAAAAGCCCGAGTGACCCGGGGTCGAACTTCTTGGCGCGAGCAACCAGCGTTGCGTAGAACGCGCGGTCGCGCTTCATTCCCGGGATGTAGAGCAGGGCGAAACCTATGTCTGCCAACAAAGCCACGATCAAGAGGACCAGGACGCTTCCGGCTCCCGTGGTCTTCCTGATGAGCGGACTGAACGTCGTGTTCCCAGCCAGGTAGGGGACGACGATATAGACGAGGACGAGCGCGAGTAGAATCGCTGTCGACCCAAGCACGAGAGCTTTCAGCGCGCTCTTGCTCCGCCTTCCGCTCTTGATCTCATCCACGAGTCGCGGTTCGAGATTCATGCCGACAGTGTACCAGATGGTTGCCCGACTCCCGCATGCCCTTTTCTCTGGATTTGCGATATCGAGGCCGTTACAAATATAATGCTCTGGACTGCGCAGGAGACGCCTGGGAGGGATCACCCCCGGGTGACCCGGACCACCCGATGGAAGGGGGCAGTATGAGAGGAAAGACGTACGCCAAGGCTGCGATCGGGTTGCTGCTGGTGGCCGCACTGGCCGTGCCGTTCGTGGCGGGTTGCGGCTCGAGCGGAATGACCATCAAATCAGGTCAACTTCAGATGGGCAGCGATACCGAGTTCCCACCGTTCGAGAGCATGGAAGGCAACAAGGCCGTAGGTTTCGACGTCGATCTCGCCACCGCGATCGCCAAGAAGCTGGGCTTGCAGCTCAACGTTATCACCACCGCGTGGGACGGCATCATTCCCGGTCTCAAGACCAACAAGTACGACATCATCATGTCCGCGATGACCATCACCCCCGACCGCAAGAAAGAGATCAACTTCTCGTCGCCTTATATCGACAGCGACCAGTCGATCGCCGTGGTCAAGGGTTCGCCGATCAAGACCCAGGCTGACCTCAAGGGCAAGGTGGTCGGTGCGCAGATCGACACCACAGGCCAGTTCAAGGCCGAGGAGATCCAGAAGGCCGGCGGCCTCAAGGAGATCCAGAAGTTCGACACCACCCTGGTCGCGTTCGAGGCGCTCGAGCAGGGCAAGATCGACGCTATCATCAACGACTACCCGGTCAGCCAGTACGTGAGCCAGACCAGGGGAAAGACGCAGGTAATAGCCAAGATCAAGACCAACGAGCAGTACGGCATCGGTGTCAACAAGGACAACACCGAGCTGCTGAAAAAGATCAACAGTGCCCTTAGCGAGCTCAGGGATGATGGTACTTACACCACCATCTACAAGAAGTGGTTCGGTGTGGCACCGCCGACTGAATAACCCGGTTGTACTGATCAATTGTTCATGGGCCTGCGTTCTCAACGGATGCAGGCCCATGTTTCTCTATAGCGGAAACGAAGTAAGCAAAGAGAGCGACTCGATATGGATGAAGGGCTGGATGTCCGCCAGTACGGTGAGCCGGTTTCGGAGTTCGAGAATCCAGACATAAGCGGGTGGGCGAAAGCCTCCCTGATAATGGGCATCCTCGGGCTGACGGTAATACCGGTCGTTGGGGCAGTCCTCGCCATAGTGTTCGCGAGGATCGCTAAGAAGCAGATCCTCCGCACCGACCTCGGGGGAGACGGGCTCGCCACAGCGGGGCAGACGCTTGGTATCATCGGGCTAGTGTTGGTGGTTTTCGCAGTCTACGTGATCATAAACACGGAGGGCCTCAGGAAGTTCATCCACGAGTTCTTTGACATGAAGACCCTGGGAGAATCGATTCCCAAGCTCGCCAGGGGATTTATCATAACCCTCGAGCTGGCGGTGATCTCCGAGTTCTTCATCCTCATATTCGGTCTCCTCGTGGCGCTACTGCGAATCTCCAAAGTCAAGTTCTTCCGCTTTGTCGCCGCGGTATATATTGACGTCATCAGAGGCCTGCCCCTCATCCTTCAAATATTCATAATCTATTTCGGCCTGACCTACCTGGGATTGAATTTCAGCAGGTTTGCCGCGGGTGTCGTGTCCCTGACGGTCTGCTATGCGGCATACGAAGCCGAGATCTTCCGCGCCGGGATCGAGTCCATTCACAAAGGGCAGATGGAAGCCTCGAGGTCGCTCGGAATGACCTACCTTCAGTCTATGCGCTACGTGGTGCTACCGCAGGCCGTGCGGCGAGTGATCCCGCCGCTCTCCAACGAGTTTATTATGCTGACCAAGGACACGGCGCTCGTCGCTTTCATCGGGTTGTCCGAGGTGTTCCTGGTCGGCAAAGAGATAATGGGCAAGAAGTTCGTTATCGCTCCACTGGTCGGTGTGGCGCTGTTCTTCCTTCTTGTCACTATACCTATGATGCGCGGCGTACAGTATCTCGAGAAAAGGCTTGCGAGGGGTGACTGAGACGAACGACCTGGGACCGAACGAGCGGAACAATATGGAACCGACACCGGATGGGCCCATGATCCGGATCGTGGGGCTGCACAAGAAGTTCGGCGATTTCGACGCCCTGAAGGGGATAGACCTCGACGTTATGCCGCAGCAGGTCGTCGTGGTCGTGGGCCCGAGCGGGTCCGGCAAGAGCACGATGTTGCGCTGCATCAACGGGCTGGAGCAGGCCACGCGGGGGCAGATATTCGTTGAAGGCACGGACATCACGCATCGCGCTACCGATATCAATCTCGTCCGCCAGAAAGTCGGGATGGTCTTTCAGAGCTTCAATCTCTTCCCGCATCTGACGGCCATAAAGAACGTCACCCTGGCCCCGCTGAAGGTTAAAGGCATCGATCAGAACGAGGCAAACGAGAAGGCGTTCGAGCTGCTGAAGAAGGTGGGCCTCGAGGACAAGGCCGATGCGTTCCCCGCGCACCTCTCGGGCGGCCAGCAGCAGAGGGTTGCGATTGCGCGCGCGCTTGCCATGGAGCCCGACGTGATGCTCTTTGACGAGGTGACCTCCGCCCTCGACCCCGAGCTGGTCAAGGAGGTCCTCGATACCATGCAGAGCCTCGCAAGGGAAGGCATGACGATGGTGGTCGTGACCCACGAGATGGGCTTCGCGAAGGAGGTCGGCTCCCGGCTGATCTTTATGGACGAAGGCCTGGTGGTTGAGGACGGCCTGCCCGCGGACGTCTTCAACAACCCGCAGCACCCGCGCACCAAAGAGTTCTTCTCCAAGATCCTCTCCCACATCTAACCTACCCTCACTGAGATAGAATTCACGTATCATTTCCCATGCTGGAGCCAGAAGAATGAACGATAGCCTGAAAAAACCTCTGCTCAGCGACAAGCGCAGGGCGGAGTTGATGCTGATAGCAATAACCGTGGTCTGGGGGCTTACATTCGCGCTCGTGAAGAAGAGCCTCGAGCAGATCCAGCCGTTCGTATTCATGGCGTGGCGATTCTGGCTTGCCGCGCTCGTGATGGGCGCCCTGAGCGCACGCAAGCTCCACCAGATCGACTGGCCTATCCTGAGGGACGGGTTGCTCCTCGGGGTCCTCCTCTACGCCTCGTACTCATTCCAGACGTTCGGACTCCAGCGTACGACGGCGGGCAACGCCGGCTTTATCACGGGCCTGTTCATTATCTTCACACCGCTCCTTGCGGCGATATTCCTGCGCCACAGGCCCGACCTCAAGTCGATCGTCGCGGTCATCGTCGCGGTCATCGGCCTGGCTATCCTCTCGCTGCAGCCAGGCCTGGGCATAAGGGTGGGGGACGCGCTCGTGCTGGCGTGCGCGTTCCTGTACTCGGTGCATATCATCCTGCTCGACGGCTATGTCAAGAAGTACGACCTGGTCCTGCTCACGTTCGTCCAGATGCTCGTACTTGCCGTGACGTTCACCGCCTCGGGGTTCATGTTCGAGACGTTCACCGTTCCAAAGACCGGCTTTGTCTGGACGACGATAGTGATATGCGGCGTCCTGGCGTCGGCCGCGGCTTTCTACGTGCAGGGTTACGCCCAGCGGATACTGACACCGGTCCGCACTTCGATGGTCCTCATCATGGAGCCGGTTTTCTCGGTTATCTTTGGGATAATCATCCTGGGAGAACACCTGTCATGGAGAAGCTGGCTCGGGTGCGCGCTCATATTCGCCGGGATAATACTCACGGAAATACCGATTGAAAAGCTATGGGACGGCGAAACAGCACTGGAGTAGTGGGGCAGCCCGAGGCGGGGTCAGG
>DATCGY010000304.1:0-3477 GCA_036508635.1 Candidatus Anoxymicrobiaceae bacterium | reverse complement strand
AAATGGCTTGATACTGCGGAAAGTTAATAGTCGGGACTGCCGGATTTGAACACGCCGACGTCGCTACTCTCCTCGCTTACGCTCGTCGCTCCGCTTCACCAGGGGGGACTCTACCGTCCCCCGGGGTCACCGTGCATGCCTGCATGCTTGGGGTGTCGCTCGCTAACTCTCGCTGTACCCCCCCTCTGAGTGAGAATATGCGGGGAGATACTTCCCCCGGCCCCCCTGAGTCGCCGGTTCAAATCTATTGATTGGCAACTCGTTTGGAGATTATTGGGGATGGTCGGGACGGCCGGATTTGAACCGGCGACCCCTGGTCCCCCAGACCAGTGCGCTAACCTGGCTGCGCCACGTCCCGACGTAGACGATATTTTAGCACATGAATGCCTACGTGATCCGCGGTTAATGTCGTGAAGAATAGAAGAACCCTCCTGGGAGGGTCCTTCAAAAAGACTAAATAACTGACCTTTTTTTACTTCTTTGCGATCGCGTCCTTCAGCGCCTTGCCCGGGCGGAATGCCGGGGCCTTGCTCGCAGCGATCTTGATCTTCTCCTTGGACTGGGGGTTGATCCCTGTACGGGCTTTCCTCTTCCGAACCTCGAAGGTGCCGAAACCGACGAGCTGAACCTTCTGGCCTTTCTTCAAAGCCTTGGTTATGCTGTCGAGCATGGCATCCACCGCCGCCTCTGCGTCTTTCTTCTTAAGGTCTGCCGCCTTTGACACCTCATCCGCAAGCTCTTTCTTGGTCAAGAACTTCACCCCCTTCCAAGAGTACCTTTGTAAAAGCGTTCAACAGCACACCTTTTCCTCCTTGTGGAAAAGTCAAAAATATGGCTTAATCGCGGTATTATCCGCATATCGGGCCCGAATATGCCCGCGAAACGGGCATATTACAGGGTTACAGGCCACAAATCGCCTCTATAAAAGGCCTCACGTGACCGTTGCATGGACTGCTTTGTAGGCGCGCTAATGCTTACCCTTGCCTTCCTGCGCGGTGCGGAAGTGAACGCGCAGGGGGCTACCCCAGAAGCCGAACTCCTCCCTGAGCATCCTTTCCAGGAACTTGCGGTAGTCAGCCTTTACCAGTCCGGCATCGTTTACGAAGATGATCACGGTTGGCGGAGCCACGATGGGCTGTGTCGCATAGTAGAGCTTGAGCTGCCGGCCGCCCTTGCGCGGTGGTGCTTTTCTCGATTTGAGCTCAGCGAGGTAGTTGTTGAGAGCTGGGGTCGGGATGCGCCGGTGCCACTCCTGGTACGCATTGTCCACCAGGGGTAGAATCCTTCCGATGCCGCGGCCCGTCAGCGCCGAGACCCTCAGGAGAGGAAGGTGCGGCGCAAACCGGAACTTGTGTGATATCGATTCGAGGACGTCCTGCGCGTTGCCCTGCTCCTCTACTATGTCCCACTTGTTGATGAGGACGACGCAAGCACGCCCTCGTGCTTCGATCTTGCTTGCGATCTTCTGGTCGTGTTCGCTCGGACCCTCCTCACCGTCTATGACCAGCAGGACGACATCGGCATCCTCGATGGCTCTGAACGTACGCACTGAGCTGTAGTACTCGATATCGGTCATGCTCGTCCGCTTCTTGCGGATGCCGGCGGTATCGAGGATGCGGTAATCTTTTCCATCTCGCTCTACGATCGTGTCTATCGTGTCGCGCGTGGTGTGCGGTTTTTCGTGTACGACCGCCCTTTCTTCCTGGGCGAGCTGGTTCAGTATCGACGACTTGCCGACGTTGGGCCTTCCGACGATGGCGACTGCGATCTCGGGCTCGCTCGGGGCCTCTTTCGGAGGCGGTGGAAGTGATTCGACGATGCGGTCAAGGAGGTCCCCAACTCCGAGCCCGTGTTGGGCCGAGATAGTTATCGGGTCCCCCAGTCCGAGCTCGTAGAAGGCGCTTGCCTCAACCTCCTTCTGGGGATTGTCGACTTTGTTCACAACAAGCAGTACGTCTCGCTTAAGTCGTTTTAGCTTCCTGGCCAGCCATTCGTCGTCCTCGGTGACGGCGGTCTTGACGTCTACCAGCATGATGAGCACATCCGCCTCGTCGGCGGCAAAGAACGCCTGGCGCTCTATCTCAGCCGCGAACTGGGCCCCGGCATCGATGCCGACACCTCCCGTGTCCGCCACGATGAAGTCACGTTCGCGCCATCGCGCGGGCACGTACTTGCGGTCGCGGGTCACGCCCGGGGTGGAATCGACTATGGCGGCCATCTGAGCGGAGAGCCTGTTCATAAGCGTTGATTTGCCCACGTTGGGTCGCCCGAGAATCGCGACCACGGGCAGCCTGTCTTTCATTACCTTTTTCCTCTCCCCTCACGAGATTTCCATAGAGCGCCCACGAGCGCGTTACCATCGCAGGCGACAGATTGTATATCTATGCCGGTGTCCCTGGCTACTGTCTCAAGAGTAATACCGTCGACAAACGCTCCCCCACCGTCAATCGCGATATCAGGAACGAGCGCGTGCTCTATGCCGCTTGCGGAAAGAAGCGCGCGGGCAACGTCAGCGCCCGGCAGGAGCCCGCAGACGTTCACGCGGGGGCCGAACAGGGAGTTCTCGCAGACCAGCATCCTCGCGCCCGTTGCCTCTATGCCGAGGCCGGAGAGCGCCCATTCACCTATCGGAGTGGTCACGAGCGCTGTTTCCTCGCACCCGGAGGGCAGGTCCATGCGCTCGGCTGCTTTACCGAAGCTGTCGCGGAAGAGTCTGGCGAGCCCGATTCCGTTCTCGGTCTGGGCAAACTCGGCGTAGTAGTCCATCTCGGGAGCCGGCAATCCCGCGAGGTAAAAGAACTCGTCCGCCGCAAAAGGACCGGCGTCGCCGAACTCCCGGCGCCAATTGTTCAGGATATCAAGCACCTCGGCTGCCGAGCCAGGTCCGAAACCGTAATGTGACGGGACCTCGGCGCGGCATTTCCAGCTTATGCCGACCGGTACGGCGCCGATCGATGCGGCCCCTGCGAATCGGCTGCAAAGATCGCCCAGGGTTTTATCCAGGTCCCTTCCGTCGTTCAGGCCGTGCATTAGCACGAGCTGTATGTGGATATCCATCCCGGCGTCCAGGAGCTCTTTGAGTATGTTCATGCTCCTCGCTGCACGCAGGTTCCCGAAAATAAGTCGGCGGAGGTCGGGGTCGGTGGCGTGCAGGCTGACGTAGAGTGGTGACAGCCCGTCATCGATTATGCGTTCAACATCGTTCTCATCGAGGTTTGTAAGGGTGATGAAGTTTCCCTGCAGAAAGCTCAACCTGTAATCGTCGTCCTTTACATACATCTGCTCTTTCAAACCGGGCGGCAATTGGTCGACGAAGCAGAAGATGCAATGGTTGTTGCACTCGACCAGACGGCCGAAGAGCGGGCTCTCGAGCTCGATGCCCGGGTTGCCGCCGGTGGCGTCAATCTCGGCATTGAAGTGGGAGCCGTTCCTCTCCAGCTCGAGCCTGTGCGTGATATCGTCAGCCATCAGCAGGTA
>DATCGY010000303.1:0-9843 GCA_036508635.1 Candidatus Anoxymicrobiaceae bacterium | reverse complement strand
GGAGCAGCGAGAGGGGGAACCCGCAGGTCAAGAGATAACCGCAGTTATGGATCCGTCGGCCGAGGGAGAGCATGGCCTGGAGTGGGGGCAGGCGATCCACGGGCTTCTCGAGCTTGCGATGCGCCACCCGGATGCCGACCTGGTCTCGCGTGCCAGGACTGTTCTATCCGAAAACGAATTGGATGCGACCCTCGCGCTGAACGCGGCAGATACCGTGGCCTCGGTTACCGGCTCGGAAATCTGGGGGCGAGCGCTTGCTTCGAAGCAGCGAATGACGGAAGTTCCGTTCGAGCTGTTGTTGGAGGGCGTTACGCCGCCGACGCTCATTCGGGGGGCGATAGACTTGATCTTCTCGGAGGACGGTGGCTGGGTGCTGGTCGATTACAAGACGGACGCCATCAACGATCGAAGAGACGCGGATGCCTTGTCGAGAAAATACGCGCCTCAGCTCCGTCTATACAGGCAGGCGTGGGAGCGCTGCACCGGTGACAGGGTCATAGAGACGGGGTTTTGTTTCACTAGTACCGGCGAGGGGGCCGGCCGTTTTGTGCGGGTCGACATATAAGGACGGTATCGGTGGGCGAGGGCTACACTTGATTTGCGGGTCTGTTGCAGGGCATACTGTTTGAACGGTTATACCGCCCAACAAGACCCGTTCTGACGTTGTCGGGCGCGGGACTGAATGGGATAGGATGCGGGTTGTCCCCAGTGGATGTGAGGTACGCGGAGATGGCTGAAATCGAGCTTTGCAAGGAGTGCGGTGTTTCTCTAATCGTCGCGAAGGGCCACACCTGGCACGACAACGGAGTCATGACCCAGGCCGACGACCCCGACCACCGGATGGCATTCTATGAAGCAAACGACATCAACGGTGTCTTCGCCGGGCTTGAAAACATGATCGGCCTCTCCATCGACAGGATCATCATCGAGAGCAAGAGCAGGGAGGCCAGACAGTACGCCCAGAAAACGTTCTCCCCACTTGCCGATGATGTCAAGCGGAGACTGGATGTAGAGGCGGTTATCAACTACCTCTCCGAGTATTCCAGGGCGTTTGGATGCGGCGACGTCAGACCTCTTAATTGGCGCCACGAGGGTGATGACGACGACTATCTCACCATGTCGGTTAAGAGCCCGCACTCGCTCCTCATCTTGTGTGCCGAGCTTCTGGGCATCTGGGAGGTCATAGACGGGCGCGACTACTATGCTACATACGAAAAGGTCGGCGAGGACGAGTATCAAATCACCAACCGCATAGGCCCTCACCCCGTAGAGCTCCAGGAGCGACTGCAGTTCCACAGATATCCCTTCAAGCCCGGCGATATAGTCTTCGAGCGCTGCTGGAGCTGCAACGTGCCCCTGGGTATCGCCGGATACCGGTGGAACGTCGATGCCGGCACGATTACTCAACCCGAGACGGGCAGGAGGATGGCTATAATCGGCCCCAGCGGGATCGAGGCCATAATGAATGACCTGGAGGCCGAGCTGGGCGAGGCCATCTCCACCGGCGTAATCGAGGCCCAGCGACTGCACGTAAAACAGGCCATGAAGGAGGACAACTGGAAGGGCGCGCCCACTGACTACCGGCAGGCGCTGGCCTTCAGGGGTCTCGGCAACCTGACCCACTTCGGCGGTCGGCGGGAGCACCTCGAGGTTATTATCGAGAACGCCTGCATGCCCAAAATGACGGTCGGCTTCGTCCAGGGGTTCTACGAACTGGCCCTGGGGTACGAGGAGAGCTCATACGAATACGAGTTCACCGACGACGGAGTCCTCAACGTCGATATCATGGCTTCAGGGTAGATAACTGCCGAACCTTCAGCTTTCCCAGAGCGACGGAATCTAGATTACTTGATGGGAGATTTTGTGATAGCATCTTAGCCCCGGGAGGGAATTAGACTGCAGGTAAAGCAACGTTCCACTACCGCGGTACTGTTGAGGGAGGTAATAACCGGCAAAAGGTTTTCAATTCTAGGGTAAATCGGGGAAAAGGAGGGAACGGTATGGCGTTTCAGTACGGGACCGAAGAGTGGGATAAAGAGTACCAGGCCGAGGTAACAAAGCGGATGGAGCAGCCTCCTCCCTATATCGTCGGCACTCCTGAGTGGGTATCCCTCTACGAGAAGGCTGTTCAGGGGGATGCCGCGTATAAGGAGGCCGCAAAGGACTGGGAAGGCAGCGTAGTGATGCACATTCTGCCCGAACCGCAGTACGGGTTGGACATCGGCCTCTACATCTTCATGGACCTCTGGCACGGCGACTGTCGATTCATGAAGATCGTGCCGCAGGATGCGGGAGAGGCCGGCGACTTCGTCATCACCGGGGCGATGGAGCGCTGGATGCAGGTTATGAAGAAGGAGCTCGACGTCACCAAGGGGATGATGCAGGGCAAGCTGAAGCTCAAGGGAGACCTCCCTACGATAGTGCGCGCCGTAAAGGCCGCCGTTCGGCTGGTAGATCTTTCCGGAGAGATTGGAAGTATACTCCCCACGGAGATGCCGCCGGAGGATATCGAGAAGCTCAGGGCCCTCATCAAGGATCTGGGACCGAGATTCCTGGGTGTGACGGTCTAAGCGTTCCTGGACGGAAACAACGAGCTGCAGCCGGATAGTACGTCGCTGTTTTAGAGGCTGGAGTATAACGGAAGTCCGGTTCCCGATTTAAATCGTTACCATCGATCCGTAAAGGGAGTGGAACATGGCCTACGAAAGAGACCTCGAATTTATCTATTCCAATCCTACAAAAATAACGTACCGGGAGAAATGCGTGGAGGACGCCGGTGTCGAGGTTTCTGAACTCGGCTGCAGCAAGGCGTTCCTGGTTACCGACCAGGGGGTGGTCGAGGCCGGTCTTGCGGAGCGCGTCCAGAAAGCACTGGGCGCAAAGTTAGTGGGCACCTTTGATGAGTGCTGCCAGGACTCCGGCTATCACATCGTCGAAAAGGCCGCGGAAATCGCCAGGGAGAACGGAGCGGATTGCCTGGTCAGCGTGGGGGGCGGAAGCGTTATCGATACCGTCAAGGCGATGAGCCAGCTCGTGAAATCGGGCGGAAAGCTCGCAGACTACGAGGGCGCTCAGATACTCACCGAGCCGCAGACTCCCCAAGTTGCAATCCCAACAAATGCCGGTACGGGGGCCGAGGTCACCAACGTTGCGGTGATCAAGGACTGGGACAGACACCTGAAGCAGTTCTTCGTAAGTCCCTATATTGCGCCTAACGTGGCAATCCTTGACCCCACCCTGACCGCCGGCCTGCCTCCGATGCTCACCGCGATTACGGGCATGGATGCGCTTACACATGCTGTTGAAGGCATGGTTGATGCGCCGGCGGAGCCTCTGGTGGACGGGCTGTGTCTGCACGCCATAAGGCTTATCATGAAGAACCTTCCTATATGTGTGGAGCACGGTGACGACATGCTGGCCAGGGGCCAGCAGATGCTGGCCGCCACTATCGCCGGCATCGGCTTCTCCAACTCTCAGGCAGGTCTTGCGCACGCGATTGCGCACACGGTTGGTTCACTGTTCGAGGTGCCGCACGGGCTGGGCAACAGCATCATGCTTCCTCACTCGATCTTGTTCAATCTCCAGGACGCTGCGGACAAATACGCCATGATCGCGGAGGCTATGGGAATTGATGTGAGGGGCATGAGCGACACGGAGGCCGGAGAAGCCGCGGCAAATGCGATCTGGGATTTGACCAAAAGGATGGGCGTCCCCCAGAAGTTGACCGAGGCCGGGGTTCCCGAGGACGCGTTGGAGCAGGTCGCGGAGCAGGCAATGTCCGATGGTGCAATCGTATACAACGCCAGGATGGTTATGGATTCGTCGGAGATCGTGGATCTCTTGAAGAAGGCGTGGTGATTTCATAACACCGGATATTTAGGGTTAGAACCGAGACGGAAGCGAGGTGTAGCTGATGAGTCCTGATGGAACGGGGGATGTCAACATCAAGCTGGCGCCGGGCGCCGAGGAAAACGCCATGGCGGTGATGCTTGGTGACATGATCAAGACCAACATAACCAACAATCCCGGAAAGGTGAAGGACTTTAACAAGCTGAACGGCAACGTCTGGCTTACCGCCACGGACGCCGGCGTGGAGATGACCATGGAGTTCAACAAGGGAAGCCTGACCATCCACGACGGCAAATACGGGAAGCCGATCATCCAGATAGCGACCGACTCTATGACCTTAATGGAACTGGCCAACATCAACATCAAGATGGGCCTGCCCTATTACTTCGACAAGGCAGGCATGGAAGTCATTAAGAAGCTCATGAAGAAGGAGCTGGTGATCAAGGGCTTGATAACCCACACCATGCCGTTGACACACCTGACCAAGATAATGTCCGTAAAATAAAGCAGGTTGGCGCCGCTTCGCGAACTTTGGATTCTGTTCTCTTGATCGGGCGCGTCTGTGCAAAATCACTAGTAACGGCTCGATTTCAATGATGTAGGAGGATCTGTTATGTACGGCAACACCGGGAAGGTGCTCGAGGTCGACCTCTCCTCTGGTCAGTTCGATGTGACCGAGCCGGAGGAGGATACCTACAAGAAGTACATAGGCGGCGCAGGCCTGGCGGCGAAGCTGCTTTACGACCGGGGCAACCTGGACGCCGATGCCCTCGACCCGGAGGCCCTGCTCATTTTCGCCACCGGGCCGCTGGCCGACACCGGCATGTACGGGACCAGCCGTCTCTCCGTGGGCGCCCGCTCGCCCCTTACCGGCATATGGGGGCAGGCCAGCTGCGGGGGCAACTTCGGCCCTGAGCTCAAACGCTGCGGTTACGACGGGATCATCTTCAAGGGCAAGTCTCCACAGCCTGTCTACCTTCTTCTGGGAGATGACTCGGCGGAGCTGGTATCTGCAGTAGATCTCTGGGGCAAGGATACATACCAGATCTGCGACGAGCTCAAGGCCAAATACAGCAAGCAGCACAAGGTGCTTGCGGTGGGCCCGGCATCCGAGAACGGGGTGCTGTACGGCAGCATCTGCAACGACTACGGGCACCACTTTGGGCGGGCCGGCATGGGAACGGTTATGGCATCAAAGAACCTCAAAGCAATCGTGGCGCAAGGCAGCAAGAGGGTGGAGTTCGCCGACCCGGAGGGCCTCAAGGAGCTGTGGCAGAACACGGTCCGCCCCCGTATAGATGATAACGTCTGGTGCCAGGGGATCGGTGCAGACGGGACCGCCGCCCTTATGGAGATTAAACTAATGGAGGGCGAATGTCCGGTCAAGAACTGGACGGTAGGCGACTGGATGGAGGGGGGCAAAACCCTTTCCGGCCCGATGCTGACCGACACCATCCTGACGGACAGGCACGGCTGCAGGGGCTGCGCGGTGAAGTGCAAGCGGGTGGTGGAGGTAAAAGAAGGCCCTTACAAGATAGAAGAGGGGCCCGGGCCGGAATTGGAGACCATAGGCTGCTTCGGGACCTTGCTGTTGAACCCGAGCATGGAATCCGTCGCTAAGGCCAACGAGATATGCAATCGCCTGGGTATGGATACCATAACCTGCGGCTCCACCTTCGCCTGGGCGATGGACTGCTACGACCACGGCGTGATGAAGCCGGAGGACTACGAGGGCATCAAGCTGGAGTGGGGAGACATCGACACCGTCATCGAGCTGCTTCCCAAGATCGCAGCCAGGGAAGGTAAGCTGGGGGAGCTGCTATCCCGGGGTTCGCGCAAAGCCTCTGAGGAGATCGGCGGGGGCAGCGACGAATTTCTGACCGACACCAAGGGCCTTGAGGCTCCCATACACGATCCCCGCTCAATCTGGGGCACCGGGGTTGCATATGCCATGTCCGTGCGCGGCGCCTGCCACGTCTCGAACAATATGTTCGAATTGGAGTGGGGGGGAGTGGAGTACCCGGAGATCGGATTGGACATCCTCATGGAAACGATGTCCGCCGAGCACAAGACTGACGCGGCGATAAAGACCACAGACATTGGCTGTATCAATAACTCCCTGTGCTGGTGCGCTTTCACTACGTTGGGGGTACCGCTTCCACTGGTGGTGCAATGCGTGAACATGGCCGCCGGCTACGACTACGACCTAGACTCGATGATGAAGGCCGGGGGAAGGATCTGGTACCTCCAGCGCTGCTTGTGCCATATCTGGGGAGTGACCGCGGAAGACGATAGACTGGGCAAGAGGATAATGACTCCGACCCCGGACGGCATGATCGCGGGCATGGTGCCCGACATGGATAGGATGCTCAAGGAATGGTACGAGATGCGCGATCTCGGGCCCGACGGCAAGCCCAGCAAGAAGGTGCTCGAGGAGTACGACCTCGGCTACCTCGCCGACAAAATCTAACTAATATCCCCTGAAGGAAGCGCCATGGAAGTCCTGGTTGAGAAGGCCGGCAAAGTCTGCACCGTCATCATCAACCGCCCCGAGGCTCGAAACGCCGTCGACCGTCCCACCGCGGAGCTGCTAGTCGAGGCGTTCAAGGAGTTCGACGCCGATGAGTCCCTGCATGTCGCGGTCCTCTGGGGAAAGGGCGGGTACTTCTGCGCCGGGGCCGACCTCAAAGCCATGGCTGATCGCGAGGTGGGGAGGATCAACCCCATCAACGAGGATATGTCGCTGGCAGGTCCCATGGGACCGACCAGGATGCGGCTTTCGAAACCGGTAATAGCGGCAGTGGCGGGGCACGCTGTTGCCGGGGGCCTGGAGCTCGCCTGCTGGTGCGACCTGCGGGTCGCCGAGGAGGATGCAATCTTCGGCGTTTTCTGCCGCCGGTTCGGTGTACCGTTCATGGACGGCGGAACGCAACGTCTTCCCCGCATGATTGGCACGAGCCGCGCCCTGGACATGATCCTCACCGGCCGACCCGTTGGAGCCGAGGAGGCGCTGTCGTTTGGCCTTGCAAACCGCGTTGTGCCCAACGGAGCATCCCGGGAGGCAGCTGAAAAAATCGCGGCCGAGATATCCGAGTTTCCCCAGAGGTGCATGCGGGGCGACCGGCGCGCGGTTTACCTCGGTTTTGACATGGACTTCGGCAAGGCGCTCGAACTTGAATTCCAGATAGGACTCGAGACCATCGCCAGTGGTGAGACGCTCGGGGGCGCGGACGAATTCGCCGAAGGCAAAGGGAAGCACGGCGCGTTCTAGGAGTCGTAATCCTTCAGGTTGAACTCGAAGCAGGCCCCGTTGTCGTTGTACGCCCGCACCTTGCCTCCGTAAACATCAACGATCTTCTCAACCGTCGCCAGGCCTATCCCCGTGCCTCCGGTCTTTCCCTTAAAGAACGGCTCGAAAATCTTATCCAGCAGCTCGGGCGGAATGCCCCTGCCGTTGTCGCAGACCAGGTACCGGTGGCTTCCGTCGGGGTCATCGTCGAGACGTTTGACCGTTATCACGGGGCGGTCGCTCTCGCAGTGCTTGATACAGTTCCTGACCAGGTTGGCAAAGAGCTGATAGACATGGGTCGGGGAGGCGATGACGCTGCCCAGCGGTTCCACCGCCACCAGCTCAATCCGCCTTTGCTCGATCTCAGAGGTGTTCTCTTCCCGAATTCTTTCCACGACGTCCGCGACGTTGACCTTTTCCACGTCCTTTGGTCTCTGTCCGGCCTCCGCCAGGACCAGCAGGCCGTCGGTAAGCGCGGACGACTTCCAGACATTAGTATTAATGACCTCGAGTACGCTTTCGATCTCCTCGCTATCCCGGGTGGACGCGCCCTCTCGCATAAGATCCTGAAGTGTGATAGTTGCCAGCATTAACGCCGTAAGCGGGCCCTTTAAGTCGTGGGAAACCGTGTGGGCGTAACCCTCGAGCTCCACGTTGATCCTGCGGAGATCCTCGTTCAACCGCTCCAGCTCCTTCTCCGCCCGCTCCCGTTCTTCGACCTGCTCGCGCAGCTCCTCGTTTGTGTCGGCCAGCTCGCGGGTGCGTTCCTTGACACGGACCTCCAGTTCGTCGCGGGCTTTCCTGAGCTGATTCTCCGCCTCCACGTGGGCGAGCGCCATTCCGTTGAAGGTCACGGCAAGTTGCCCAAGCTCATCCTTCGACTTGATATCTACGCGTGCGTCGACATCGCCTTTGCCAAAACGCTCCGCGGCGTCCTGTAGCTGAACTATCGGTCTTACCATGTTCCTGGAGGCCAGAACGGCCGCACCGATTACAATAACCAGGAGGAGGGCAATGAAAATCCCCACGCCCCAGGCGGCGTTTCGGCAACGGCTTGCGATATAGTCTTCATCTTCCTCTAGCGACGACTTTTGCGCTTCGATGTCCTTGTCTATCGCGGCCGTCAGATTGCTCTGCAGAGACGGCCCGGCTTCGCTCTCCACAAAGGTGAGGGCGCCTTCCGCGTTGCCGGATTTGGCGAGCTGAAGGGCGCTGTCCTGAGCGTTGTTGATGTTGTGGTAATCTGTCTCAATTCTCCCGATGACCGCCAGTGACCGCCGCCTGTCCGCGGCTTTCTTCAACTCCGCGGCCTGCTCTTTCCACATTTCAAGGGATTCGGTAGCCGTATCGCGCGCTTCCAACAACTGCTTTTCGTCCTCGGTGAGACCGGTGACGATGAACACCAGGGACTCCCTGACCTGCATGTTGTAATAACTGGCGAACCGCTCCGCGAACACCGCATTGGCGACATGTGTCTTCATGCTCTCGGCATTCGACTCGAGGCCCAGAAGACGAAGAAGCAGGACGCTCTTGACCGCGCCGGCAAGGTTGTCCAGGTACCTGTTAAGCTGGGCTTCTTCGTCGGGTAGTTGCTTGTCCAATGCGTCTGTGACCGCTTGGCCTGAAGGGCCGTCCACGGCCTGTTCCAGGTTCGCAATGGCCTCCGCGCGCTGGCCCGACCCGGCAAGCGCGATTACCCACTCGCAGGTGTTGTTGATATCGGAGTACGCCTTCTTAATCTCGTTCTGAGCTTCAAGCTCCTCTTTGTGCTCTCCCGGCTCATCGCCCGTGTGGCGTTTCTCGGCGGCGATCCAGTTGGCCATGTCGATGCGGGCCAATTGCGCCGCTTCCCTGTAAAGTCTGTCGTGCGCGTTGGAACCGGTGGCAACGAAGGCGGCGCATTCTCTTAGCTGCCGCTGGTAATGCCTGGCGAAACCCTCTGCGGAGATGACCTCGTCAAGGCCCTGTTTGATCTGTCCTACCAGGTCTTGGACCTGGCCGTACGGAGTCTCATGACCGCCGTGAGCCCGATTACGATAACCAATGTGGGCAGGACCAGCAGATAGAATTTCAACCTGATCGAATGCCACATGTCCTATTCCGTTTCGCTTCTTGTCGGCATCCACATATCCCGTTCTTCGTTGCGTCGCTTCATTCTGTTGGTTGCTGCGGCATCAGGGGAGGTGTCGGCTGCGGCCGCAGCCCCCTTGGACATATAGAACGGGGACTGCAGCCTCCCGGGGATCGCCCCCGTCAACCACAGGATGAGCACCGCCGGTATGAGGAACCCAAGGTTGTTCTTCACTACGTCCCAGCTGAAATTGACCGCGTCACCTGTCGAAACTTATCCTCAGACATAGCTCTTCCTTTGGACAGTAACGGCATTTTCGCCGGGGAGCAAAAGCTCACCCGCAGAAATTAATTCTCTCCTGGATAGCTTTATCCGCCGGGGCCTCGGCCTCCTTTTGTCGGTTGAGCACCAATAATGGTAATGTGCTCTTCGGGGGAACACGATGAACGACGAGTCAACAAAGCAGGCACGGCTAAAGTATATGATCGCTATTGCAAACCAGTGCGATACATTCGACGAGTTTCGCAGCGTGGTCGATGACTTCACGGGCGACTACGACATTCGGGATTGCGTGTGGAACATAGTGGACATCGCGGAGATGCCAATGGTGGGAGAGGCGATTTTGGAGTCTCGA
>DATCGY010000302.1:0-3797 GCA_036508635.1 Candidatus Anoxymicrobiaceae bacterium | reverse complement strand
TGGGTACTATCGAGAAGCCGGGGACGATAATCGAGCTGCCCTACACCTGGCCCGAGGAGGATTTCAAGAAGCGGGACTGGTTCCCCAAAGAACCGACGCCCTGGATGTCCTCCCAGGACGCTATCAACGAGATGCTTGATTTTGTTCAGCACGGAAACCCGCTGGAGTAATCACTTGAGGGTGGTCTGTCCAGGCCGCCAGGAGCCGGGCATGAGAGACCCGGCTCAAGGATTGGGGGAAAGATTCGGGCCTACGGAGACCTGACTCAAGAAGAAAAGCGTTGAAATGAAAAGAGCCGGGTCTGGAGAGACCCGGCTCTTGTTTTGTTGTGGTTGACCTGGTTTAGAGCTCGAGGTAGGAGGCTGCGAAGAGGGTCTCCTCGTGGAAGAGCTTTACCGTCTTCTTGATCGCCAACTGCAGCGGGTCGCTGAGGTCGAGCTCGCCTTCCTTGAGGCCCTCGGCGATGAGTGCCAGGTCATACTCGGGGCTCTCCTGGCGAGCGACGGCCATCAGCTTCTCGTCGTTGGGGTCGACGATGGCGGCGTCCATGCCGTGTCCCATGAGGACGGCCAGGTAGATCCTGTTTACGAACTCCGCGTTCTCGGGGGAAAGGCCGCACTTGTTGCTTACGTTGGAGAGGCCGCAGATGAGGTGTGGCTTCTCGGGAAGCTCGCTGAACATCTGGGTCGCCTTGAGCAGGTTGTGGACCTGGTCCTGCGCGACACCGATGGGGAGTACGATGGGGTCTATCCAGTAGTCGTCATGGCCGATTCCAGCGGCGTCGAACGCCATTATCAGGTTGTAACCGTTGGTGACACGCTCCCCGTCGTCACGGGGCACGCCGGCCTCGCTGGTGCAGAGGCCTACCGCTTTTGCGTTGTACTTGATAACGAGCGGAATGAGCCTGTCCATGCGCTCCTGGACGTTCGATATCGAGTTGACGATCTTGGGGTTCTTACCAACCTGCAGGCCCGCCTCCATGGCGTCCATGTTCATGGTGTCGAGCGACAGCGGGAGGTCGGTGACCTCTTCACACGTCTCGACCATCCACTGCATTATCTCCGCGCCATTCTTGGTGGCCGGCCCGAGGTTTATGTCGATGGCGTCCGGCCCGCCTTCGAGCTGAACCTTCACCATTTCCTGGATGGGTCCCTTGTCCCTGGCGACCATGGCATCTTTAATCTTTGTGGTAATAACGTTGACCTTCTCTGCGACGATGTACATCTCTACCTCCTTGCCATCTCCCTTTGAAAGACTTTATCTATTGCGCCCTTTCGCGGTTGCGCGTAAACCTAACCGTCCCCGCGCCCGAGCGCCGCGTCGGCCATCTCGTGCGCGAAGTAAGAGCTTCGTACAAGTGGGCCCGAGGCTACCGCCTCAAAACCCATCCCGCGAGCTCTTGTCTCGAGCCCCTCGAACTCCCCCGGCTCCCAGTAGCGGGCAACCGGCGTATTGTCTCCCGACGGCCGCAGGTACTGCCCCGCGGTCACCAACCTGCACCCCGCGGCCAGCAGGTCGCCCAGGAGCTCGTCGACCTCCTCGTCCGCCTCTCCGAGGCCGACCATGAATCCGCTCTTCGTGGCGAGCCCGGCTTCGCTCGAGCGCTCGAGCACCGCGAGCGTGCGCTCGTAATCGGCCTGGGGCCGCACCTCGGCGTAAAGGCGCCGCACGGTCTCGACATTGTGGTTGAAGACGTCTGGCCTCGCGCCTATCACCGTGTCGATATCCTCGACGCGCCCGCCGAAATCCGGGACGAGCACTTCGACGGTAGCCCCGGGAAGCTCGCGCCTCACCGCCTCGACTGTAGCCGCGAAATGCCCGGCGCCTCCATCCGGCAGGTCGTCGCGCGTTACCGACGTAACTACCACGTACCGCAATCCCATGGCGGCGGCGGCCTTCGCGACCCGCCCGGGCTCATCGGGGTCGAGCGCCTCGACGACGCCGGTCGGAACCGCGCAGAACGCGCAGCCCCTGGTGCATCGCGCCCCCATTATCATGAAGGTCGCGGTGCCAGCTGAGTAGCACTCTCCCCGGTTGGGGCACTTTGCCCCTGTGCAGACCGTGTTCAGGCGTTCCGCGGCGAGGACTTCCTCCACCTTCTGGAGCTCTGGCCCGCACCGCACCGGGCGGTGCATCCACCTCGGCATCCGCACCCTTTCCCCGGAGCAGGCTTCCGAGCTCATCCTAGAAATACCTCTCTCGCATCTCGCTCGACACTTCCTGCGTAAGAGCGATAGCCCTTTCCGCGACGGCTTCGCTCGCCGAGCCCAGGCCGCAGGATGGAGAGACAAAGGACCTCACCGCCAGCAAATGCCTGTCCAGTCCCTTGCTCTCGAGAACGTCGAACCCGCCCTCCATCAGGCCGACAAGGTCATCCGAAGTGACCGAGTTGACGTTTTCGTCCTTGGGGATCACTCCCCAGGCTATTGCTCCACCGCGCTCCAGGTGCTCTCCGATCTCCCGGTCGTAAGCCACGAACGGCTCCATGTACTCGTAGGCGTCGAAGTGTACGACGTCCACCCCGGTGTCGAAGACGAGCGACCAGTCGGTATTGCCACAACAGTGGACGCCTGTAATATCAGCGCCGCAGCCTTCCAGGCACTCCCTGATGTGCCCGACCACCTGCTCGCGGCTCACGCTGATCAGCGCCGAACCGACAGAGTGCAGGTAAGGCTCGTCGTAAAAGAGAACCACCTTCGCGCCGGGTGCCGCTTTTGCCAGCTCGCGGCTCTGCCACTTTCCCTTCAGTGCAAGGGCCTTGACCATCACCTGTTCGAGCGTCTCGTTATACAGCGACGCCCGTCCGTCCTGGTCGGTGACTGTGAGTCCGTACGATATCGGACCCGTCATGTGCCCTTTCACGTATGGCCGCGCCGCAAGCTCGTCCGCGTACGCCCCGCTCAGAAAAAGATCCAGACCGGCAGCGTACTCAGCGCTTATCCGGAAGCGGTCGAGGTCCTCGTCGATCACCGCCTGGTAGAACTCCGCGAGCTCGCCTGCAAGCTCGTCGTCAACCTGGAACCACATCCGGTTCTCGGTGACGTCGACTTTTATCCCGGGCATCCCCTCAGAGTACTGCGCGTACATGTTCTCCCTGAAGCCACGCCTCGGCAACTGCGGCCAGGCCGCGACCTCGGGAAACGCCCTGAGCATCAAATCGCAGGCTTGCTGGGTGTCTGTGTGTGGTAAGCTTCCAATGGCAATCATCGCGAACCCTGGCTCGAACTCGATCGCCTCCATCATTCCCTTGGGGGCCGACACCAATTCATCATCAGGGTCCGGTCGTGCGTTGTGCGTCTCAAGCGTCTCACCGGATACCGCTCGAGAGCACGCTGCACGACCTGACCCCACCTGTTTCTTAACTCAGAGCGAGTTTATGTCGAGCTCTGCTTCTTCGAGTATCCGCGGAACGACGCCTTCCTTACCGATGGCCATGATGTGCACGCCGTCGGCGAGGCCTTCCTCGCGTATCCGCTTGATGTGCCTTGCCATGATCTTGATGCCCGTGTCGAGGGCCTTGCCCTTCTCTGACGCGGCCATCTCGTCGATCAGGTCCTGCGGGACCATGACGCCAGGCACGTTCGCGTTCATGTACTTGGCCATGCCGGCGGAGGTGAGCAACACCAGCCCGGCCTGGAGCTTGACGGGGTACTGCCTCGCTGTCTTCATGAACTTCGCGAAATGGTCCATGTCGTAGATAGCCTGCGTCTGGAACCACTGCGCCCCGGCCTCGACCTTCTTCTCGAACTTGATGAGCTGGGGCTCGATGGGGATTGCCTCGGGTGTTACGATGGCAC
>DATCGY010000301.1:0-3228 GCA_036508635.1 Candidatus Anoxymicrobiaceae bacterium | reverse complement strand
TTGAATCCGGGGTCAGTGTCCATCGAGGCGATAGTGAGCTGTCCGGGAGTAGAAGAGACGCCGACGCTGGCATGGATCGCGTCCACGCCGGCCTGGACCAGCAGTGGCGCGAGCCATAGCATGAACTCGAGCTCGTACCCGCCGCGCACCACCTCGTCCGTTGATACGCGTATGATTACGGGGAAGCTCGGGCCGACTTTCTCTCGTACAGCCGCGACGACCTCGATAGCGAAGCGGGCGCGGTTCTCATCCGAGCCACCGTACTCGTCAGTCCGCTCGTTGCTCAACGGGGAGAGGAACTGGTTGATGAGGTAACCGTGAGCCCCGTGGATTTCTACAGCGTCGAGACCGGCTTCCCTGGCGCGCTCTGCCGCCTGGGCATACGCTTCGACGACTTCGGCTATCCTCACGGTATCCATTTCCACGCAAGGTTGCATCATCGTCGGGCTTGGTATTGGTGACGGAGCCTCGGGTGGGCCTCCCGCGAATGCCTCGAACGTCTCACGCCCGGCGTGGTGGAGCTGAAGCGCAACCCTGCCTCCGGCTCCGTGGACGGCGTCCGCTATCTTGGCGAGACCTGGCATGAGGTCGTCAGACCACGCGCCGATCTCAGAGGGAAAACCTTTGCCTCGCCGGTCAACCGCACAAACCTCGGTAATGAGGAGGCCGGCGCCTCCCTTCGCGCGCCGCGCAAGGTAAGTAGCCAGGCGGTCGGTAGCGTTGCCTTCAAGGTCTCCATAGCCGGTCCCCATCGCTGGCATGACAGCGCGGTTTGCCAACTCGAGACTGTTGATAGTTACAGTGCTGAAGAGGTTCTCCAGTTCAGACACCGCTTAATCCCCTTTCCTTCAGACTAACTCCCTGGCGCCTGGCAACAAGCGGTGCGTTCTATCAGCCACCTCGCTCTGCATCAATATGCACGGCGAGCTTCCCGGCAACAGACAAACTTAAGGGGGCCTTTACGACCCCCTCAAGTGTACAGATTATCTATGTGGTTGCGCTACTGGGCGACCTTCTCCCAGAGGGAAGCGTTGCCGTTGCCGAAGCCGCCGCACATCATCGCCATGCCAAGCTTTGCGTCAGGGACCTCTTTCTGCATCACGTTACTGAGCGTTACCACCAGCCGCACTCCGGACTCGCCAAGTGGGTGGCCGAGCGCCAGGGCACCGCCCCAGAGGTTCGCGTTATCGAACGGAGCGTTCTCAGCGATGCCGAGGTTTCGCACGCACGCAAGGGTCACCACGCTGAATGCCTCGTGCACTTCGAAGACATCGATATCATCGGGGGTCATGCCCTTGCGATCCAGAAGCTTCTTGGCTGCGTGGTACGCCGACATGCCCATCATAGTGGGGTCGTAGCCGTGCATCTGGCCGCCCGCGTACTTCAGGTAATAAGACATGCCGAGTTCGTCGGCTTTCTCTCGGCTCATCAGGAGCGCGGCGCAGGCCCCGGTCGTGAGCGGCGAGCTGGTCGCTGCCGTCACGATACCGTCGGCGGCGAAAGCAGGCTTCATACCGGCCATCTGCTCGAGTGAGGGGTCTTCTCTTATCCACTGGTCCTTGTCCACGACTTTCTCGTTGCCTTCATCGTCAACGCCCTTGACGGGCACGATCTCGTCGTCGAACTTGCCGGCGTCTCGCGCGGCCTTGGCGCGGAGGTGGCTGTGGTAAGCCACCAGCTCCTGGTCCTCGCGGGTAATGCCAAGGACCCTCGACATCTTCTCAGAGTTCGAGCCCATCGGCAGCTCGGCCATCTCCCAGTAGTTTGCCAGGCGCGGCGCAAAGTCCATGCCCATGCCCATGCCGACGTTCATCATGTCCTCGACGCCCGATGCGATATAGATGTCACCCTCGTCTGCCATGATAGCCCGGGCGGCGTGCTCGAGCGCTGCCATGCCTGAGGGGCATTGCTGGCCTATTCCGTTCGTCGGGACTTCCACGGGCAGCCCGGACGCGAGCCATCCGAACCTCGCGATGTCGTTCTGCATCCCCGTCTGGTTCGCGGTTCCGCAGAAGACGGCCTCGACCTCTTCAGGTTTTATCTGGGTATTTCGCTTGAACAGTTCCTGGTAGACGACGGTCAGGAGCTCATCCGGCCTTACCGTTCGGAACCATCCCTTGGCAGGGTGGGCCCTGGCGTTTGCAGTCCGTACACCGTCTACCAACACACATTCCTTGATCTCCGCCATGTTTCCCTCCATTCACTCAAACCTGCTGATCCCGGGAGCGGGGAGCAACCCGTGCAGGATTCGCCACCTTGATCTCGGCGGGCAATTCATTACTATAAGGAATTATATTAATTAAGGGACCAGATGCAATATCAAGACCGAATTGTCAGTTTCCTTGCTTTTCTTTTCATTACCGAGGAATATTTATGCAGTCTGGTAAGGCCGGTTGATGTCGGTGGAGACTGACATGGACGTGCAGGTATACTGCCCAAACCCAAAGTGCGGGAAGTACTGGGGATCAGCTGAACCGGTTGGGCCCGGTTGCGAATGGAGACCGGTGCTGCCACGTCCTGACTTCGCGGCATATTTCGACAGCAGGAAGAATTGTTGGTTCTGCGCGCAATGTGGGGTTGAGATTCCTGCTCACCTGGTCGGGTCTCAGCCACAGTTATGGTTGAGTGACTGCGCGCAGTTTCCTTTCGAGACACCCAAGCCAGCTCTGGTCGGAAATGCACACTTGGGAAAACCCACTGGGAAAAGGGACGCTGCCAGGGAAGCCGCCATTATAAAGCATCTCGGCGACTGGTTTTCGTGGTGGTAGCTCTCGCGAGGTGAGAACGCCGGCTGACGTCGGGACCTCAAACAGGCGGCTTCTATTTGATCAATTGGAGCGACTGTTTGAACTCGTCCGTTCCCGCGACCTCGAGAATCTCGTAGATGACCATCTCGGTTGAGCTAATGACCGCTCCGGCATCGCGCATTCGCCCTAATGCAACGTTCTTGTTCTCAAGAGCGCGCGACCCGCAGGCGTCGCTTATGACGTGCACATCATAGTCTGGCAAGAGGTGCAGAACGGTCTGTGTGACACAGATGTGGCTCTCGATTCCGCAAATGACCACGGTCTTCTTTCCCAGCCTGGAGAGGGCCTCGAGGAACTCCGGCCTCTTTGCCGCGTCGAACTCGAGTTTCATAATGGGGGAGAAGCCGGCGATCTCGTCGCTCAGGTCCGGCACGGTGGGGCCAAGCTTTTCCTGCTCCGTGACAACTACCGGCATGCCAAC
>DATCGY010000300.1:0-13648 GCA_036508635.1 Candidatus Anoxymicrobiaceae bacterium | reverse complement strand
AACCTGTCCGGCTGTTCGGCAAGCCCGGGAATTCCGAGTCCGCCGATTCTATCCTCGGGACGAACATCTGCCCTTACGTCAGGGCCTGCCTCGAGCAGGGACTTGCGGGTGAGGCCCCGGGCACGGTCGTTTTCGCAGGTTGCTGCGACAGTATGAGGCGCCTGTACGACGCATGGTCGTTTTATTGCCATCCCGAGTTCGCGTATGCCATGGACGTGCCACGGAGCACGAGCGATACGTCCCTCCAGCTTTATCGCGCAGCTATCGCGGACCTTGTCCTCTCCCTCGAGCGTTTCACGGGCACGGAGATCGGCTCCGACGCCCTCGCAAGCGCGATCTTCCACCGCTCCAGCGCGGACGCGACCCTTGCGCGTCTCTCACCGACCGATAATAGGGGACTATCGATGGGCTCCGAGGAGTACCTAGGGTTATTCATCGATGCCCAGACGGCACCGCCCGAAGATTTCATCAGGCGGTGGGACGTACGTTCCCGGGAGGAACAGGCGGGCGGGCCTGGAGGGTCGCGAAAGGCCGTGATAGTGACTGGTAACCTGATAAGACCGGGGAAGCTTCTCGAGGTCATAGACGGGTGTGGAGGCACCGTAGCCTCCCTCGACCTCTGTTCAGCGGAGAGGTACCTTACCTGGGACGAAGCGGCGTTGGAACGGATCCGGGACTTGAGCCGCGATGACATGCTCGACGAGCTTTCGCGGCGCTATCTCATGAGGACCCCGTGCCCCCGAATGCTGAACGGAGCGGAGAGGCACGAGCGACTCACCGAGGATGTTGCCAGGCTCGAGGCCCGCGGCGTTGTTATCGTACCCCTGATGTTCTGCGACCCGTTCCTGTACGACCTTCCGTCGCTGGAAAAACACCTCGACGCGGCGGGTATTCCATCACTGGTCCTGCAGAGCGACTACCAGGACGAGAATGTCGGGCAGTTGACAACCCGTATCGAGGCGTTCATGGAGATGATATAGATGGGCACGGTCGAGATGTTGGCCGAAAGGTTCAGATCGACGATATCCCCTGAGCTCCTGAAGACGCGGAGATTCTGGGCCGCCATCTCGGCTCTCACGCGAGCGCAATTCGGCCCCGCGAGGAAAAACCCGGATGCTGCCGCGTTGCAGCAAACGATCGACAATACCAGGGACGCGTTCCTCGGTCACGGGCCTGTCGCCTGGGCCAGTCTCCTCATACCCACTGAGCTTCTGCACGGTGCGGGAGTAGTCGGATTCTACCCCGAAGTGGCGGCCGCCGTCCTGACCACGGGGCGCTTCTCCGAAAGGTTCCTCCAGCGCGCCTCCGCCGACGGTTTCTCGAGCGATCTCTGCTCTTTCCACCGTGTCGTGCTGGGCGCATCCGCGGAGGGATTCCTGCCTCGACCCGATGTGATCCTCTCGGCCTCGTCACCGTGCGATTCCGCCCCCATGTCTTTCGCACACCTCGCCGATTTCCACGGCGTGGAGCATATAGCCCTCGAATTCCCCGCCTGCGAGCCCACGAGCGGCGGCACCGGCATCCTTGCCCGGCAGATCGCGGATACGTTCGAGAGGCTGCTCGAGATGGAAGGGACAGGGTCGGAAGCGAAGCTGCGTTCGGTGGTGGAGCTGTCGAATGAAGCCGGGGCCTACGCGCGTGAGGTGGAGGAGCTCAGGCGGCTGTCCCCGTGCCCCCTTGATGGGTGGGACGCGCTGGGCCAGCTCGCGGTCATCCATACGCTGCCGGGCACGAGAGAATGTGTGGAGTTCTACCGGTTGCTCGCTGACGAGCTCAGGCGCGGGAAGGCAAACCGGGCCCCGGAGAGGCAGGACCACAGGTTGCTGTGGATGCACCTGAAACCGTACTTTGCCACGAGCATGCCTCGATTCCTCGAGGAGAAAGGCGCCGTCATCGTCTGCGAGGAATACAACCGCTGGTTCTGGCCCGAGATGGATCCCGGACGTCCTTTTGACTCCATGGCCGTCAAGATGATGAGCCACCCGGCGGTGGGCCCGGCTTCCAGGCGTGCCGAGATCATGATAAGGCTCGCTCGGGAATACCGGGTGGACGGTGCCGTCCATTTCAGCCACCGGGGGTGCAGGCAGTCGAGCGGTTGCGCGCGCCAATTGCGCGACGAGCTGGCCGCTGCGGGCATTCGCACCCTGGTGCTCGATGGGGAGTGCTTGGACGAGCGCGAGCACAACGAAGGCCAGGTGCGCACCCGCCTCGAAGCATTCCTCGAGTCCCTCGACGGCTGATCGGCACTGAACGGTTGACCTGGACGCCGGATGAATGGCCGAAGCAATCCCTCCATGCCAGTGATAGAATCTGGAAAGAGATGCTTGTTCTTGAGAATTACCGGAGTATCAGATGAGCTGGATTGCCGACGCGATTTCCATCCATACCCGTGAGATACTCACGGAGGTCAGCGTACTGGTCGATGAGGTCCAGGGCTCGGCCCTGTCTCCCGGGGAGGTCCTGAAGCAGGCGGAGCTCACTCTCGAGCTGTTGATGGGAGCTCTCGATTCCAAGGAGAGCGCGCCGCTCTTCGACCGCTGGGAAGCAATCGGCAGGAGTTGTTCCGAAGGCGATTTGCCGATGTCCGACATACCCAGGACCACCGACATCCTCAAGCGTGCCATATGGGCGGCGATGGAGAAGCACGTCGAGGCTGGCGAGATCAAGCTCAACGACCTGGTAGACGCGATGATGGTTGTTGAGTCGGTCCTGTCGGATTGCTGGTTCATGATGGTGCACAGCTATCTGGGGTCACGCGATATCAGGGTGACGGCAAGGGCCGAGCGGATGGAATCGCTCTACACGCTTACCGAGGTCCTTTCGACGGAGCGCGACGATTACCAAATGTTCAGGGCGATTGTCGACAAGGTAGCGAGCATCACCAAACTGCCGCGCTGCTCACTCCTCCTGACCGGCGAGGACGGGCAGCTTTCACCGGCCGCCTCCAACTTCGCCGACACGCTCGACATGCTCCAGCGGATCACGGCGAGCGAGTTCAGCGCGCTCTCAGACGTAGTCTCGCTCGGCGGCCCCGTGATACTCGAAAAGGGGCACGTCACGCCCGAGATCGAGAGCATACTGGTCGCCTACCACACGCCGCTTGTGCTCCTGGTCCCCCTGCGCTCCGCGGACAAAGACCTGGGGGTCCTTCTGCTCGACGCCAAGAAATCCGGCGATTTCACCCAGGAACAGATCGACCTGGCGATAGCCACCGCTAACCAGGTGGCTATCGCCATCGAGAAGAACGTTCTGGTCGCCGAGATGGAGACCAGATTAAAGCATATGGCCGCCATCGGCATAGTGGCTCGCTCCCTGACCTCCCACCTCGACCCGAAGGAGCAGATGGAAAGCCTGCTCGAGATGGGGTGCGCGCTCGTCCGCGCGGATAGCGGTGTGGTCCTCCTGCAGGAAGAGATGTTCGATGAGCTCGAAGAGCAGGTCAGCACCGGAGATACCGAGTGGACCAGGACAGAGCCGTTCGAGAAGATGGCCCGGTGGGTCACCGAGCACCATGAGCCCCTCTTGTGGGACGAAAAGGATTTCAGGCAGATGAACGTAGGCGCCGATGTCGACATCGAGGTGGGACTCATGGCGCCGATGCTCGTCAGGGATAAGTCCATAGGGATCATCGCGGTGGGGTCGTCCCGGGGCGTCGAGGGCTACTCCAAGGACGACCTCGAGATGTTCAAGAACTTCGCCGCGCAGGCGGCCGTCTCTATCGAGAACACCCAGCTCTACGAGCGTCTGCAGGACACGTACCTGGGGGCTATCGGCTCTCTCGCAGCCGCCATCGAAGCTCGTGACCCTTACACCGTCGGTCACTCGGCGCGCGTCACACAGTATGCCGTGGCCATTGCGGAGTCGATGGGGCTCAATGGGGACGAGGTCGAGGAGATACGCCTGGCGGGTCTTCTGCACGACCTGGGCAAGATAGGCGTGCCCGACAATATCCTCAACAAGCCCGGCCGCCTGAGCGAGGAAGAGTACTCCGCGATAAAGATGCACCCCGCACTCAGCATGAGGATAATCGAGCCGCTGCCGCAACTCGGCAACATAATACCGATCATCTATCACCACCATGAGCGGTTCGATGGCAACGGTTACATTGAGGGCAAGGCTGGAGAAAAGATACCACTGGGAGCCCGTATCATAGCGGTCGCCGACTCGTTCGAGGCGATGACCTCGGACAGGCCTTACAGGTCGGCGCTCTCGCGCGGTGAAGCCATTGCCGAGCTTATGGCGAACTCCGGCTCGCAGTTCGACCCACGCGTCGTGGACCACTTCCTGAAGCTGCTCAAACAGACCTGACGCGCACGGCAGGCGTTTACACCCCGGAGCCGAAAATCAGTTATCATGGGTCATTATCGACTGCTCGCCTTGAGTCCGTCGCGAGCGTCGCGGAGCGTGGTGTCCGGAATCACCACACCCGGAGGTAAAGTGATGAAGCTAGCAATCAGTGGAAAAGGCGGAGTCGGAAAGAGCACGCTGGCCGGAGGTCTCTCTCGAGCTTTCGCGGCCGAAGGCAGGAAGGTCCTGGCGATAGATGCCGATCCCGATGCCAATCTCGCGGTCTCGATCGGCATATCTCCCGAAGCTGCAGCGGAATTGATCCCTCTCTCAGAGATGAAAGACATAGTGGAGGAGAGGACGGGAGCGAAGCTCGGAGCGTACGGCCAGATGTTCAAGATGAACCCCAAGGTCGATGACCTGCCGGAGCAGATCTGCCTCACGCACAAGGGAGTCAGGCTTCTGGCGATGGGCACCGTCAAGGAGGGCGGAGGCGGCTGCGTATGCCCCGAGTCGGTGCTTCTAAAGGCGTTGATGCGCCACATACTCCTCGACCGTGATGATGTTGTCGTAATGGACATGGAGGCCGGTATTGAGCACCTCGGCCGCGGGACCTCTGAGAGCGTTGACGCGATAGTGATAGTGGCGGAGCCGGGCCTCCGCAGCGTATACACAGCCAAGACCACCTCGAGGCTCGCGAGAGAGATCGGAATAAAGAGGTTGTTCGTGGTGTTCAACAAGGTCGTCGACGATGCTGAGATAGACAAGCTCAAGGAGGACCTGGACGATGTCGAGTACATCGGCACCATCCATTTCAGCGAGCAGGTGCGAAAGGCGGACCTCACCGGAGAGTCGGCTTTCGACCTGGCCCCGCAGTTTGTAAAAGAGATCGACGAGATCAAGAAGAGGCTCGAGAAGGAACTTGAAGGAGAGCGCGTTGGCGCTTGAGAGATTCGAGATTACTGAAAAGGAAAAAATAGCGTCTGACGAGTACAGGGTCGCGGTCCGTGCGCCACGCATTCCGCCAAGGGCAAAGGCCGGCCAGTTTGTGATAATCAGGCCGGACGAGATGGGTGAGCGGATTCCCCTGACGCTGATGGACTTCTCTGACGCGGCCGGCACGATCGAGATAGTCTTCCAGGTTGTGGGTACCACCACGGCGAAGCTCGAGAGGCTGGAGGTAGGGGACTGCCTCCAGGACGTGGTCGGCCCGCTCGGCAGGCCCACAGAAGTCGAGAACGTCGGGAAGGTCGCGTGTGTGGGCGGGGGGGTCGGCATTGCCGCACTCTACCCGATCGCGAGGGCGTTCATCGAAGCCGGCAACGACGTAAGAGTCCTGCTCGGCTCACGTGACCGCGAGCACCTCATCCTGACCGACAGGATCGAGGAGCTCGACGCGGGGCTCGAGATCGCGACCAACGACGGTTCGGTGGGGGTCAGAGGTTTTGTCACGGAGCTGCTCCTTCGTGCTATCGAGGAATGGAAACCCAACAGGGTGATTGCGGTGGGGCCGGTGCCGATGATGAGAGCGGTGGCAATGCTCACAAAGGAGCGCGGCATACCGTGCATGGTCAGCCTCAACGCGATAATGCTTGACGGCACGGGGATGTGCGGGACATGCCGCTGCGAGGTCGCCGGCGAGACCAAGTTCTCGTGTGTCGACGGCCCGGAGTTCGATGGCCATGAGGTCGACTTCGACATGCTATTGATGCGCCTCGGGGCTTACGGCTCCGAGGAAGAAGAATCCAGGAGGCTCTTCGCCGGGAACGCGGATTCCTACAGGCACCCATGCAGGGAGGGCGCATGAGCCCGGCCCGAGAGATATCAAAGCCCAGGGTGAGGTTCGCACCGAGTCCCACCGGCAGACTGCACCTGGGATCGGCGAGGACCGCACTGTTCAACTGGCTTGTCGCCAGGGGCTCGGACGGCACCATGATCCTGAGGCTCGAGGACACCGACAAAGAGCGTTCCTCCGCCGAGTTCGAGCACGACATACTGGGTTCGCTCCACTGGATGGGTATCGACTGGGACGAAGGTCCCGACGTCGGTGGAGACCACGGCCCGTACAGGCAGAGCGAGCGAATGGACATGTACGGAGAATACGCGCAGCAGTTGCTCGAGCAGGGCAAAGCTTACAGGTGCTACTGCACGTCAGAGGAGCTGGACGCGCGAAAGAAAGCAGCGATTGCGGATGGACGCGCGTGGCGGTACGACCGCCGGTGCCTCGAGCTCCCGGAAAGCGAGCGAGAGCGGCTCGAATCTGAGGGGGTCCCGTACACCGTCAGGTTCAAGGTCCCGGCTGGCATGGTTACGGTCGAAGATATGCTGCGCGGGGATGTGAACGTCGACGCGTCCGAGATCGACGACTTCATAATCGTGAGGTCAGACGGCAGCGCCGGCTTCCACCTTGCCGTAGTCATCGACGACATGACGATGGAAGTGACGCACATCATCCGTGGCGATGACCATCTCACAAACGCTGTCAGGCACGTCTTGCTGTTCGAGGCGCTGGGAGCACGGACGCCGAAGTTTCTACACCACTCGCTCCTGATGGGGCCTGACGGCTCGAAGCTCTCGAAGCGCCACGGTTCGACATCTGTTTCCGACTACAGGGAGAAAGGGTACCTGCACGAGGCGCTCACCAACTACCTGGCGCTACTCTCTTGGTCGCCGGGCGATGATCGGGAGATATTCCTCCCGCCTGAGCTCGTCAAAGAGTTCAGCATCGCGGGGGTCTCCGCCAGCAAGGCGATATTCGACTTCGACAAGCTCAACTGGTTGAACCGGCAACATATGAGGCGGCTGAGCGCCTCCCGGTTGACCGACCTGGTTGTGCCTTTTCTCGAAAGTGAAGGGCGCGACGCGCTGCTGGCGCTCCCGAGGGAGAAGCTGGAGCTTGCCGTCGAGTCGGTGCGTAACGGCATGGAAGTGCTGGCCGATGCCGTGGGACCGACGGACGTGTACGCCCGACCCGCTGGAGAGATCGACGACAAGGCCATGGCGGAGCTCCGCAAATCTGCCGAGCTCGAGGATGCGCTCGCGATGTGCGCTGAAGTTTTGGGTACCGAGCATTCGGCGGACATGGAGTCCGCCGAGCGGATGGTTGCCGCACTGCGCGAAGGCGCCAAGGGGAAAGGTTGGGGAGCCAAGAAGGTCCTCTGGCCGTTTCGGCTCGCCGTGACCGGCCTCACGGTCGGCCCTGACCTCGTCTACCTGATCATGTTCTGGGGGCCCGCCGGATGCGCCGAGCGCATCGGGACGAGCCGCGCGACAATGGGGGCATCCGGTGTCTGAAGGCAGTGTTCCAGTCAGGTTCATAGGCCTCGCGCGCAGGGCGACCCGGGTGCTGGTCGAAGACGTCCGTGCCGTCAAGGAGCGCGACCCCGCCGCCACCGGCGCGCTCGAGATCGCGCTTACATATCCCGGGCTGCATGCCCTCTGGCTGCACCGCGTTGCCAACTATCTCTCCAGGAAAGGCGTTCCCGGGCTGCCGAGGGCGATATCGATCTTCGCCAGGTTCCTGACCGGCATCGAGATCCACCAGGGGGCTACCATAGGCCACGGCTTTTTTATAGATCATGGCATGGGCGTGGTCATCGGCGAAACCACCGAGATCGGCGACAACGTGACCTTATTCCAGGGCGTCACGCTAGGCGGGACCGGCAAGGAGAGGGGCAAACGCCATCCGACGATCAAGGACAATGTCGTTATAGCTACGGGAGCCAGCGTGCTCGGGGCCATCACGGTTGGAGAGAACGCCCGTGTTGGCGCCGGCGCTGTCGTCATCCAGGATGTGCCACCCAACTGCACTGTTGTCGGAGTGCCCGGACGCGTCACGGTCTGCTCCGGCGAGCGGATCAGCCCGATCGACCTTCACCACGAGAACCTGCCCGACCCGGTGCTCGATATGTTCAACACCATCGAACGCAGGCTCGACAGGCTCGAACAGAAGCTCGAAGCCGCGACCAGGATTCCCCCCGAGGAGAAGAAATAGCCTTTATGTCCCCTCCCCCTTGAGGGGGGAGCGTCATGGTAGGGGTGGCGTTAACGCCGGTCCCCAAACAGCGCAACAACGTGAGACCCGAGGGATCAATATGGCAATAAAGATCTACAACACGATGACCCGCAAGAAAGAAGAGCTAGTCACGAGGGATGACGGTAAGGTCTCGATGTATGTTTGCGGACCCACTGTCTATAACTATATCCACCTCGGGAACGCCCGGACATTTCTCAATTTCGACGTCATACGCAGGTACCTCGAGTTCGCGGGCTACGAGGTCACTTTCGTTCAGAACATAACGGATGTTGATGACAAGATTATAAACCGCGCCAGCGAGGAGGGAACCACGGCCGATGACGTGGCTACGCGTTACCGGACGGCCTTCGAGAAGGACATGGATGCTCTTGGGGTCAAGAGGCCGGACATTGCTCCGCGCGCGACGGAACATGTACCCGACATGATCGAGGTCATCTCCGTGCTCGTGGACCAGGGCCACGCTTACGAGTCTGACGGCGACGTCTATTTTGACGTCTCGAGCTTCGCCGATTACGGCAGGCTCTCACGACGGGACCTCGAGCAACAGAAGTCCAACATCCAGTGCGGCCCGGAGGCGGAGCGCAAGAGAGACACCTGGGACTTTGCCCTCTGGAAGGCCGCGAAACCGGGCGAGCCCTCGTGGGACAGCCCATGGGGCCCCGGGCGCCCCGGGTGGCATATTGAGTGCTCGACCATGTCTATGAAGTATCTGGGTGAGTGCTTCGACGTGCACGGCGGAGGCCTCGACCTCGTCTTCCCGCACCACGAGAACGAGATCGCTCAGGCAGAGGCCTACTCGGGCGAGCGCTTCGTAAAGTACTGGATGCACTCCGGCATGCTCAACATCGACCAGGAGAAGATGTCCAAGTCGCTCGGGAACATCAAGAGCCTCCGCGAGGTGCTCGAGGAATACGATGCCGATACGGTCCGCATGCTGATGCTCGGTACTCATTACAGGAGCCCGTTGAGCTTCTCGGACGAGAGCCTCGGCGAAGCCCACGCCTCGCTCGAGCGGATCAGGAATTGCCTGTTTAACATCGACGACCTGGTCGAGCGTTTGCAGGGATTCGCACAAGACGCACCCCTGTCAGAAGCCGATAGGCGGCTCCTGGATGCCCTGTCGGAGGCCGACATGGAATTCAGGTCGCACATGGACGACGATCTTAACTCGGCCGCCGCGATAGGGTCGATATTCGGCGCTGTCAGGGAGATAAATACCTACGTCGGAGAAGTAGGCTCATCGCAAGCGCTTTCACCCGCGGCTGGAACAGTCCTGGCCTGTGCACGGGCATTTCTTGACGAACACTGCGGTGCGCTTGGGCTCCTTGGCGGCACGGCCGCGGAAGGGCCGGACCCCGAAGCGCTCGCGCGGCTGGCTCGAGACGCCGGCATCTCCGAAGCGGAGTCGGCTGTCCCGGCCGATAAGCTGGTAGACCTCCTTTGCGACAGGCGGCAGGCCGCCCGCAAGGACAAGGATTTTGCTCTTTCAGATAATATAAGAGACGGCCTGGCGTCGCTCGGCGTACGCGTCGAAGACGTCAAGGACGGATACCGCTGGCGCTTCGGGCGCTAGATCATATCGAGGCTGATATGCCTTCTGCCAGGTCAGGCGAGAGAGAGCGAGTCGAGGGCAGGAACCCTGTGCTCGAAGCTCTTCGCGGGCCGCGAAAAGTCCAAACCGTTTACCTTGCGCAAGGCGTAGAGCGCAAGGGCTCCATCGCTGAGATCCTCTCAAGGTGCCAGAGCTCAGGCATCGAAATCCGCGAGATGGAAAGAGATCGCCTGCTGGAGATGGCCGAGACCTCGGCTCCCCAGGGGATCATCGCTGAAGTGTCTCCTTACGTCTACGCGACTATCGAAAAGATACTGGGGAAGGACACAGGGCGCGCTCCACTTGTCTTTGCCCTCGACGGCGTTGAGGATCCAAGGAATTTCGGCTCGCTGCTGCGCATCGCTGACGCGTCGGGCGCCGACGGGGTAGTCGTGGCCAGGAGGCGCTCCGCGCATGTCACCGCGACTGTGGCAAAAGCATCCGCAGGCGCAGTTGAGCACGTCAGGATAGCTCAAGTCGCGAACATCGCAGCCACTATCGAGCGGCTCAAGGAGCAAGGTTTCTGGGTGGTCGGCGCCGACTCCGAACGTGGCCAACCGTACTACGAGATCGACATGACCGGCCCTACGATGCTCGTACTCGGCGGCGAGGGCAAGGGCCTCGGAAGGCTTGTCGGCGAGAAATGCGATTTTATCGCGCGCCTTCCGATGCTTGGCTCAGTATCTTCTCTCAACGTCGCGACCGCCGGAGCGGTGCTCGCCTATGAAGCCATACGCCAGCGAGCTCTCAAAGAAGGTAGCGCATGAGCCGGGACCATCTTGAGCCGGGTCTCTCAGGCCCGGTTCCGCAGACCCTGAATACCGCAACAGACATAGAGGACTCCCAATGCCGGACCGGTTGATCGTTGACGGCTACAATCTCATGTACGCGGACGAGGAGCTCAAGTCGCTGATGCGAGAGGACCTCCAAGTGGCACGCGACATGCTTCTGGCTCTCATCGAAGACTACTGCGCTCGTGAGGAGCACCGGGCACTGGTGGTCTTTGATGCAGGGGGGCGTCCCGGCCCCGCGACTACTGAAAACCGCTCGGCCTTTCTTGAGGTTGCTTATACGGCCGCAGGGCAGACCGCCGACGCATACATCGAGAAGCTGGCCTACGGGCTCCCCGGAGAGGAATCCCATTTGACGATGCTCGTGACCGGAGACTACGACCAGCAGAAGGTGGCATCCGGGGCCGGGCTGTTGCGCGTCTCCTCGAGGGAGTTCCTCATAGATATGCGAGGCTCCCGGAAGCTGGCCGACGAGGCCACGTCGCGAGGCCGGAAAAGCAGAAAGCGCGTCCCCCTGGAGGAGCGACTCCCGGAAGATGTGCGAAGTGCCCTTGACCGTTTTCGCGAGCCACGATAGTTGATAAATAGAACAACCTCCACAGGTTTTCCATATTTATCTTGATTAGCCTTGACTTACCATCTCGGGCATCCTAGTATGTGCAAGAATCAAACTTAAACGGTTGATTATTACTGTTAAACGGTAAGAATTAAGCCTCAGGCGGGGTGGAGGTGAACGAGTTGGAAAAAGTCACTGAGATCAAGTACAAGCTCAGTAGTCATTATGCGAAAAAAGAAGATGCCGAACTGGTTGCTATGGCTCGTGATGAGGACACCAAAGCGCTTGTGACGATGCTCGAGAGGTACGAAGAGTTTGTGCGGCTCAAGGCTCGTTCGTATTTCCTGATCGGTGCCGACCGCGAAGATATAATCCAGGAAGGCATGATCGGCCTGTACAAAGCCATCAGGGACTACCGCGACGACCGCGAAACGTCGTTCAAGGCATTCGCGGAGATCTGCATCACAAGGCAGATCATCACGGCGATCAAGACGGCTACGCGGCAGAAGCATGCGCCGCTCAACACGTACGTCTCGCTCAACAACCCCGTGAGCGAATCCGACGATCCTGACCGTCTCTACATCGATTTTCTCTCGGATAAAAGTCTTGATCCGGGCGAGGTCGTCGTGAGCATCGAGGAGGCAGAGAGCATTCGTGAGAACTTCCGCAAGATGCTCTCCAATCTCGAAACACAGGTACTCAGGCTCTACATAGAGGGCCGTTCGTACCAGGAGATCGCCGCCGAACTTGACCGGCATGTGAAATCAATCGATAATGCGCTGCAGAGAATCAAGCGGAAAGTCGAGCAACACCTCGAGTACCGCGAGATGCTCGCCGAGGGCATATTGCCCAAAGGCAACGGCAGGGTAGCCCGTCCTGTCGCCGGCTAGCCGGCGTAGCTCAAAGGTAGAGCAGCGCACTTGTAATGCGCAGGTTGGGGGTTCAAGTCCTCTCGCCGGCTCCACACCCTTTCCATAACTCTAGATCTTGAACCCCCAACAGGGGGGCCTAAATCTTTTCTTTCCGGGGGGAAGGTCCCCCCGGAAATCCATGGAGGGGGTGACAGAGAGCGCGCAAGCGCGAACGCCATCAGGGGGGAAGGGCCCCCCTATGGGGAGCGAGAGAGCAACCACTTCTCCCAAACCTGTACCGACAGCGAACGAACGAGCGACGTTGGGGGTTCAAATCCCGTCGCCGGCTCCACGCCAAAGGAGTGTTTGGCGGTCAATCTGTAGGCTCTTTGGCTTTCCCCCATCGTGAAGTTGATCTGTTATACGTGGTATTGACGATAGGGACCCCGACCAACATTAATCAGTTGTGGAAATTCGTTTTAGAGTACCTGCGTATCGATAGCGATCTTGAACCCCCAACTGGGGGGCCTAAATTGTAGAACGTCTCGTTTTGGAACCCGGTTAACCTGAGTGGTTCCATGATGCGTCTTTATCGTTGCGTTGTTCCCATTCCAGGTAACAGCTTTTCGAAGCGTTTTCCGATCCTTGTCCTTCCACAATTCATGGAGCCGGACCAGGTGAGACATCTCGCGGATTTCCTGCTGCCAGAACTGCAGCTTCGCACATTCACCAAAGGTCTCTTCACATTTTCCAAAACCGAGTATTCTTCGGGGAACGGATCAGCGAGCTGCCCATACTCGTTTGCAAATGCAAGGATCCCGTCCCTGCTAGGCTCCGTTGCCGCGAATTGAAAAAACAAAGTCGGGTTATTCTCAAGAGGCCTGTACTCAAAGCTTGCAATCGGTTTACTAAGATAGGGCTCCCTGTCAGTCGGCCACTCACGTATGACTATCTCTTCTGGCCTCGTTTGATGCCCGCTGGCCTTTATTCCTCTTTTCATGTGCAATCCGTTCTTATCTGGCACTCTCACGCAGAACACAGCCCAAGGGTTCCAAATGGCACATCTTTATGTTTTCTTTATGCTTTTTAGCGTTGTTCCCAATGGAAAATTTATCCGGCACTGCCTTATATTCACCTCAGGAGTGTAGTTCGTTCTCGATACAGGAGATGAAGGACATGGCCGATTTCATAATAGGAGGTATCGCTACCGCTCTTATCCTCGGCTACCTTATCTACGCGCTGTTCCGCGCCGAGGACTTGTAGTGGCTTCTGATGCCGTAACCCAGTCAATAATCTACATCCTTGCGCTCGTCGCGCTGGCAATACCCCTTGGCCTTTACATGGCAAAAGTCTTCAGCGGCGAGAAGACGTTCCTCGATCGCCTGCTGCGTCCAATCGAGCGGGGTATCTACCGGGTCGCGCATGTCCATGAAGACCGCGAAATGAACTGGAAACAGTACGCGATTGCCCTGATTCTCTTCAACCTTGTGGGATTGATCTTCCTCTACGTATTACTCCGGCTGCAGGGGCATCTGC
>DATCGY010000299.1:0-10785 GCA_036508635.1 Candidatus Anoxymicrobiaceae bacterium | reverse complement strand
GTCCCGGTTTCCACGGCGATGCTTTCCAGGTCGACCTCGCTTTGGAGATCCGCCCCACCGCACCCCGTCCTGATTATGCGCGCGTCGCCGAATCGCTCGACGCCGGCGGCAGAGCCGGCCATGATCTCCACGAGGTTACCCGGCCCTGCCTGTGAAGCACCCCCAGCGTGGTCGCCGGGCTCTCCCTCGGGGTCGGTGCAGTGCCGGACCAGGTCTATCTGCGAGCGGTCGGTTATCAGGCCCTCGCTCAAGCAGTACCCGACAGCGAGCAGGATATCGTCTCCAGGCAACCTCATAAGAAACGCAAGCGGCCTCCCGTTCAGCCGAACCTCCAGCGGCTCCTCGCGGGCGATGACATCGTCAGCGGTGTGCCTTTCGGAATGGCGAAAGCGCACGATCTCGAACTCTTTCAAGAACTGAGCATCGCCCTTTTTCATGGGAACACCTCGAACTTTCACCCGGCTCTGACCATTCGATCCGTAAGACCGATACTCCAACATGTGATATCACAATTCAAGACCGCGTGGATTTACAGCTGAAAACCGGGTGCCGACGAGTTGCGGGAGTTGCAGAGGTGAATCGTCAGGAAGACCCGGTGACCTCGGAAAGCTTTTCGATCAGCTCGCTGGGCTCGAACGGCTTGGTGATATAACCTTGAGCGCCGAGAGAAAGCCCTCTTTCAATGTGCTCCTGGCCGGTCCGGGCCGTCACGAAGATCACGGGGATGTGTTTCGTGTCCGGGTTGAGCTTGAGCTTCCTGCACACCTCGTATCCATCTATATCGGGCATCATGATGTCAAGGACGATCGCATCGGGCAGCTCGCGCTTGGCAAGCATGTACCCGGTGACCCCGCTGAACGCGCCTTTCACATCGATGCCCGCGATCCTGAGCATCACTTCGATCGCCTTGACCATTTCCGGGTCGTCGTCTACGACCACGACCCTTAATGGTTTCTTAAACGTCGGTTCCGCCAATTCGCCCAGCTTTCCTTGCACCCGACGCCCGGACTCACCGGAACGCCCTCAGACCTGCTACAGAGTACAACTCTAGCCTATCCCCGTTAGCCATAAAAAGCACCACCCGGGGGAGCAGCCGCCGCCCATCCCGACCCCCCTGGACCTACGGGCCTCGGGGCCAACCCCACTCAGGGAAGAGTGAAGCTAAAGATCGAGCCTCCACCTTCGCGGGGTTCGTACCTGACCTCCCCCCCGTGACCCTCGATTATGTTCTTCGCAATATAGAGGCCCAATCCTATGCCGGGAACCGAGTGGTGTTCGACGTCATCCGCCCTGTAGAAGCGGTTGAATATCTGTGATCTTTCCGCCAGCGGCACGCCCGGGCCTCGATCCAGAACGGACACCTTCAACCCGGCGCCGTCCGGGCACGCTATGACTCTTATGCCAGTGCCTGCCGGGGAGTAGTTGACCGCGTTTTCGATCATGTGGACCATGGCGATCATGAGCTTCACCGGGTCCACGAACCTGGAGCCGAGCCCTTTCTCGACGTGCACATCTATCTCGTGTTTCACACCCCTGGTGTGCATCTGGCCGACCGCCCGGTTGATGAGGGTCTCGATGTTGGCTTCCCTGCGAAAGACCTCGAACAGGCCGCGATCAATATTTGACGTGTCCATAAGCTCCGTTACGAGGCTCGTGAGCCGGTCAGCTCCCTTGTTGATATTGCTCAGTATCTGGGCGCGATGCTCCTTCGAGAGTTCCGAATTGTGCTTTTCGAGGGTCATCGCGTATCCCTTGATCACCGTGATCGGGTGCCGCAGCTCGTGTGAGGCGATTGCTATAAAATCTTTGAGGTCCTGCTCATGCGCGAGCCGCTCCTCTTCGATCACAAGCGCCCTTGTCAGCATCCCCATTATCTCTATTCTCTCTTTCGATATCTTGACGCGCTTGTCGTAGAACAGGTAGAGCCTGCCCGTCATCTCACCGTCTATGGTGACCGGATAGACGAGCACGGATTCCAGTTCCGCTTTTCTGGCTCCGGCTATTATCCCGTTGCCACCCGGGAAACCGGAGATGTCCTCGATGGGGAGGGGAGCCTCGTGGCATTCGATGGGATTGCCCAGAAAAGCCTCGCTGTAGCCGAAACCGAGGAAGTGGTCGGGGTGCGCCGCGCAGGAGACACACGATTGCCTCTCGCCGCGACGACCTCGAGTGTAGACCATCAGCACTCCCTGTAATATATGCAGGCCGCGGGCCACTATCATGTCGATGTTCCCGCGGGTGCTCGCCCCCATGCTGAGGAAGCATTCGTTGAGCTCGGCCAGGCTTCTCTCCATTCGCTTGCGCTCGGTGATGTCACGCCCGTTGATGACGACGTACGGTTCGTCACTTTCGCGGGCGAACGCCTTGCCGAGAGCCTCTATGTCTCTGAACCCGCCGTCGCTCCTTCGCACCTGCAACTGGACTGAACCGACGCTGCCGGGCTCTACCAGCAGGTTTGACAGCTCCTCCAGAAGCCGTCCGGAGTCCTCCTCCCGGAGAAAATCGAATATGTTGCGGTCGACGAGGTCCGCCGCGTCGCAGCCGAAAAACACGCCCGCCACAGGACTCGCGAAAGTGATAGTGCCTGCGGGGGTCACCACCAGGATCACGTCAAGAGACTGATCGATGAGGGAGCGGTAGTACTTTTCACGACCAACTCGCGCCCTCTTGCTGCTCTCGAGTGCGGCCGCCGCGGCCGCGTTCCCCACAACCTCTATCAGCCTGGACAGCATCTGGCCGTCCTTGATCACGTAGCCCGCTATTCCTCGCTGAAACGCCGCCAGGCACGCCTGCTCGTTGCCTTCACCTGTGACGATGACCACTGGCAAGTGGCTATCCATCGCCTTTATCTCAGAGAGCAGCTCGAGACCGTTACCGTCGGGGAGCATGAGATCGAGCGTTACGATGTCGAAGGTGTCGGCGAGGAGACTCTCTTTCGCGCCGACCCAATCGGCCGCTACCTCGACAGTAGCGGAGAACTCCTTCTCGAGCATCTTTCGCATGAGGAAGGATGTAGCCTCTTCGTCTTCGATCACGAGGACTCTCATGCCACCAGTCCGCACAGGTGTAAGACAGCGATCCACGGTGGGCACCGCCGCATCGAAAGTCTTGATTTCCAGCGCGTGTTCGTCTGCCGTCTTCCATCCGTTCATGTCAGAAAATACTCCAGTCCATGTCTCAGACTGAACTATTAGCAAGTGCCCCGAGCACCTCGGGTATCTTTTCGAACTCCTCGCTCTTGCCAAAGAAGTAGTCGGCGCCTGACTGGAGACATCTCTCCCGATACTTTGGATAAGCGAAGTTCGTGAACATTATGACGATGGGCGGCCTGGTCCTTCGTTTTACGCGCTCGAGGACCTCGAATCCACTACCCTTGTGGATTCTTATGTCCAAAATGATGGCATCCGGTTTGAGCCATTCGTTCATCACTAGCGCACCGGGCACGTCCTCGGCCTGCCCGGCCACTTCGATGCCTTCAATGTCTTCCAGCATCAAGACGAGGCGCTCCCGGATTTTCGCCGAATCATCCACTATGAGAACCTTCATCTTCCCTCCTGGCTCGTTCCCGGACCTTTATTCAATAGTAATCTCTGGTGAGTCCCAGAGGTATCAGCGTCTCGCTCAAGTCTTCGTAGGCCAAACACTGAACACCAGTAGGATTCCGTCCTACATACTCGTCTTGTTTGCGCACAAACAGGGGTCAGACACCGGTTTGCATTGCGCGCAGTACTCTCCGGTAGCGGATAAGAATGCAAACCGGTGTCTGACCCCTGTTTGCCCGTTTAAGGAGAGCCGGGGGCGAATGGGTCAGTCGACGAGGTGTCTTTCGAGGGCGTAACGCATGACTTCGGCGTTGTTTCGCAGGTTCATCTTCTGGAGCAGGCGCGCCCGGTACGTGCTGACCGTTTTGACGCTCAGCGAGAGCTCCTCCGCGATCTCCGATACGGTCTTTCCCCTGGCGATATGAACCATGAGCTGATACTCCCTGTCGGAGAGCTTCTCGTGCGGAGACCCGCTATCGCCACCTTCCAGCGCTTCAACGAGTTTCTCCGCAAGTGTCGCGCTCACGTACTTCCGGCCGCTCACGACCCTCCTGATCGCGGTGACCAGCTCGGAGGGCGCGGTGTCTTTGGTCAGGTATCCGGCCGCGCCGGCTTTCATCACGCGCACGGCATACTGCTCCTCCGGGTGGACGCTCAGGATGAGGACCGGAAGCCCCGGATGCCTCAGCTTCAATTCCTTGAGCGCCTCAAGGCCACCGCCGCCGGGCATGCTTATGTCGAGCACGACAATGTCGAGCTCTTTCGAATCCGCGTTCTCGATCACCTCCGGTGCGTTCGCCGCCTCCGAGACGACCGACATGTCGTATTCCTCCTCGAGGATTCCGATAAGCCCTCGCCTGACTACTTCATGGTCGTCTGCTACCAGTATCTTTATCATCGCTTCCACATCCCGCACATCCGCGTGCACTCCTCCCTAACTCCGCAACGGCACGCTGACTGTTACCGTTGTGCCACTCCCCGGCTCACCGACTATCACAAGGGTCCCACCCATGATGTGCGTCCTTTCTCTCATGCCCAGAATCCCCAGCGATTCGATCTTGCCCTCCTGGCCGCGAGTTATGCCCCTGCCGTTATCACTTACCCGCAGAACGAGATTCCGCCCCTGCTCGCTCAGGCTGATTTCGACCCTGGTAGCGCCGGCATGCCTTGCGACGTTCGTCAACGCCTCCTGGAAAATCCTGAACACCCCTACGGAGGCGTCGGGGTCCAGGAAGCGGTACTCCATATTCGACTCAACAAGACACGTGGTCCCTGTCCGTTCCTGGAACTCCTCAGCCTGCCATTCGATCGCCGCAAGGAGACCCAGGTCATCGAGGATCCCTGGCCTCAGTTCCACTGCGATCTGTCGCACCAGGCTCATATTGTCGTCAACGAGCGAACTCATCTGCGTAATCTGCTCAGCAATGTCGTCAAGACCTTCCGGCAACTTCTTGAGCAGGAAGGATAGATCGATCTTGAGGACGGTGAGCGACTGACCTAGCTCGTCGTGTATCCTGCGGGCGACGAGCGTCCTCTCCTCTTCCCTGACGGCCTGGATGCGCGCCGTCAATGCTCGCAACTTCTCGAGCGAGCTATCGAGCTCGTCCTCGAACCTCTTGCGCTCGCTGACATCCCTGCCTATCCCGCATATCCCGATGGCTTCTCCGGCGGGGTCACGGAGCAGCGATGCGGTGAACTCGTACGGGCGATGCTCCCCGGTCGCGTGCCTGAGGCTCTCCTCGAAGTTTGACAGGTAACCGTTGCGCCGGACGGCCTCGATCCCCTGCATGGCGTGCTCGAGCTCGACGCCGGAGAGACCACTGTCGACGCTCATCCGAGAGAGCTCCTCGTCGGAGAACCCCAGCACGTCATTGACCCTCGTATTCCAGCGGATCAGCCGTCCCTCGAGGTCGATCACGAAGAAAACGTCCAGCATGGCGTCAAGTGCCGTTTGAAGCAGCGACGTCTGGCGCTCCAGCGCATCCTGCGTTCGCTCAAGTCTGGCCCTGGCCAGGGCATTTTCAAGAGCTTGCAGGAGGTTTGGTTTGAGATCCGTGTCTTTGATAACATAGCCGGACGCCCCGAGCCTGAATGCCTCGGCGGCGACATGCTCGTCTCCCTGTCCGGTCATGATCACCACGGGAAGATGCGCCGGATATTCGGAGAGCCGCCGAAGCAACACGAGCGCGTCACCGTCGCCCAGCCTGTAATCGAAGACGGCGGCATCAAACTGCTCGAATGGAAGCATGGACAATGCGGACTCAAAATCAGTTATTATCTCCGTCTCGACTCCGAGTTCCGCGACGATCAATTGCCTGACTACGTAAGCTACGCCGGGGTCGTCTTCGACGAGCAGCACCTTCATGCTTTCGGGCTTCTGAACTGCTGCATCCATGGCAATCTACCCCGTAGTATTCTTTCTTGGTGGCAGCCGATGTCCCTGCAAGAGCTGAAGCGACTCACGACGTCATTGGAGGTAAGCGACTGACGCGTATACCCGGTCATGTAACATGTTACAGCTTGACCCCCGGGATTGCCGACAATAGCATAGTCACGATGAACACTAGCGCGGGTTGCTGAGCGATTGAGACGGAGGACCGTTTGGACGACAACATCAGCGTTCTGCTCGAGAAGGTGTCCAAGACCTACAAGATGGGAGAGGTCGAGGTAAGAGCTCTCAAGGAGGTCGACCTCACTGTGACCAAGGGAGAGTTCCTCGTGGCGCTCGGTCCCAGCGGCTCAGGTAAGACTACGATGCTGAACTGTATCGGCGGCATCGACTCCGCGACCAGCGGAAAGATCGTCGTCGGCGGCCACGATATCTCGAAGCTCAACGAAAAAGACCTGACGAAGTTCAGGCGAGACACGGTCGGCTTTATCTTCCAGTTCTTTAACCTCATCCCGACACTCACCGCTCGGGAAAATGTTGAATTCGCGCTCGACCTCGTCCCGAAGGAGAAGCGCGGCTCGGCGATCGATGTGCTGGAACAGGTGGGGCTCGGAGACCGGGCCAACCATTTCCCCAGCCAGCTCTCAGGTGGCGAGCAGCAAAGGGTTGCCATTGCGCGAGCCCTCGCCAAACGACCGCCGGTCGTGCTGTGCGACGAGCCCACGGGCGAGCTCGACTACGATACCGGCATAATGATCCTGCGCCTGATGAGGGACGTCTCGCGCCAGGAGAAGTGCAACTTCTTGATGGTGACCCACAACAGCGCCATAGCCAAGATCGCTGACAAGGTGGTGCACCTTCACAGCGGGGAGATCTCGAAGATCGAAGTGAGCGAGAACCCGGAAGACCCCGAAAACCTGGTCTGGTAGCCTGGTCCGGTTGTGACCTGGCCGCCAGGTGCACGGCTCTCAGTCTCGATCCAGTATTCGCACGATATCACCTGCCGACGTGCCAGTGCGTTCCGCGGTGCCGGCGGGGAGCTCGATCGCTATACGTCCGCGCCAGGCGACCGGCGAGATGCGCCGGGGGGACAGATCGCGGCAGACCCGCACCACGGCACCGTCGCGGCCGACAAAAAGGACGTCGATCGCAAACCGCATGCCGAACGTGTGTACCTGCCTGCACCGAGGGATTACCAGGGCTTCCTTTTCACGCATGCCGTCTCGCCCGATCAGGCCGCGGCTTCTGTCGCGCCTGGATAGCGCAACGCCAACGTCGGAAGCGATGATGGTCTGACGCGAGGAGTTTACGATTCTTTCGGGGGAGCAGGTCACTCCCTCTCCTTGAGGGCGCAACAGGGCGCCCCGGCCGCGATGGTGTACGGCGGGATGTCCCTCGTGACTACGGAGCCCGCGCCGATGACCGCTCCGTCGCCTATCGTTACGCCCCTGGTCACCACGACCATCGCTCCGAGCCAGCAGTCTCTGCCGATTGTAACGGGGCCGTACGTTCCGTACTGCTCGCGCATCGGAACGCCCATCTCCATGCCATGGTCCGCGCAGTTGATGTTTACGAACGGAGCGAACATGGTATCGTCACCAACCGTAAGGTCGTCGAACGCGTTGAAGATATTGTATGGGCCGATACCGACCCTGTCGCCGATTGAGAGATGAGCCTTGTTTGCGACGTGCAGCCTCGCTCCGGAGTCGATGGTGACATTGTCACCGATGACTATGCGGCCGTCATCGTTGCCCCTTATCTCCATAGAGCGTGGCACAAAGAGCCCGTCGCCGATCGAAACCGATGATCTGGCAGCGAGCGCTACGTTTACCCAGCCCGATACCCAGGTGCCATAGCCCACGTCGACCTTCTGATGGTGACTAAGATACCAGGCGTTGAACACCACCCTCGGGTTGCGCGCTGTAAACGGAACCGCTCTTAACATCTCACGTGCGTTTATCGTGCTACCCCCGGTTTCCCGGCCGAGCAACAAAGCCCGGCCGAAGCCATCGCTATCGCAATACCATACCACGGTAGCCGGCCATCTGGGGCTCGAGATCCCCGGAGTCGGCGAAGCTATAATAGTCGCAACCCGCGCCGATTATCACGTGGTCCAGCATGGGAATCCCGAGTATGCGCCCGACCTCCTCGAGCCTGCCCGTGATCCGGCGGTCCTCATCGGACGGGGCCGGGTCTCCGGATGGATGGTTATGCGCGAAAATGACCCCGGACGCGGCGTTGCGGACGGCGGGCCTGAAGGCCTCGCGAGGGTGCACTATGCTGGCGGTGAGGGTGCCCTTGCTGATTACCTCTTTTCGAATGAGGCGGAGTCTTGCGTCCACCAGCGCGCAACTGAAGATTTCTATCTTTTCCTGGGCGAGCCACGGCCAGAACGTCTGGTGGACCTCGCTGCTCGAGCCCAGCCTCGCGCCGGGTGTTTTTCCGCTCAGGGTCCTGCGGCCGAGCTCGAGTGCGGCGAGCAAGGCGGCGGCACGAGCGGGACCTATCCCCCTTATCTGGCACAGCTCGGCGAGCGAAAGATCGGGCAGGCCCTCTAAGCCGCCAGCCTGGTCGAGGATTTCTCGCGACAGTTCTTCGGCCCAATGTCCGTGGCATACGACGCCGAGCAGCGCGGTCAGCAACTGCCGGTCGTCGAAGGCGTCCGGCCCTTCGGATGCGAATTTGAGCGCGGGTGAGCTGTTGAGTTGTGCACGGTCGTCTGGCCGCAATACGCCCTCCTGCCCGGGGAGTCTGATCCACCGACGTGATCGAGTGAGCTATACAAGCAAATGCATTGTAGCATGGGGGGAGGACAGTGAAAAGACCGTTGTACGCATACTGCCTTTTTGCCGGGGTGGAATCCTAACCGTTCAGCGAATGATATACGGGCGCCAGGCCGGTGCATATGTGTTTGAACTGCTTGAACAGCTCGTCGTAGATTCCCCGGTTTCCCGCGTCGGGCTGGAACGTCCTGCGCACTTTCACGGCCTTTCTCACCGCTTCGTAACCTTCGAAACGGCCGAGCGCGACCGGCACTACAAGCGCTGCTCCAAGCGCTCCCGCTTCCAGTGCGCCGACGACGGGTTCGATCGTCCGCCCGGTCACGTCCGCGAACACCTGCATCCACGCATCGGAGAGAGCGCCTCCGCCGATAGCCCGTACCTTTGGACATGGCAACCCCTTGGTGGCGGCCGCCTCGAAACACCAGCGGAAGTTCATGGCCACCCCTTCGTAGACAGCACGAAGCATGTCATCTCGCGTATGCTCTATGCCCAGGTTCACGAACCCACCCCTCAGTGTGACGTCGGTCACAGGGGCCCTCTCACCGAACATCCACGGGGTGAAGATAAGACGCCTTGCACCTGGGGGCACTTTGACAACGGCCCTGTCGAGCTCGGCATAGATGCCCCCCAGGTCGCGCGCGCTCTCGCGCTCCTCCGGGGTGACGAGCTGTTCTGAGAACCACTTGAGACATCCGCCGGCGGTGATCAACTCGGCCGTTACCAGCCACATCGACGGGTCCGCGGCAGCTATCGAAGCCATCCCGAACTTGCCGAGATTTACCGATTTCGTGCTGTGCACCAGGAGCAGACCCGATGTCCCGATGCTTATCACGCATTCGCCATGGTCAAGCGCCCCTCCCCCGATCATGGCGGCCGGAGCATCGCCCATCCCCGTCGCAACGGGCGTTCCGGGGCGCAATCCCAGCTCATCAGCGGCCTTCCCGGTCAACCCGCCGGCGATGTCGGTGGACCTGTTGACCGGCGGCATCTTGGCCAGGGAACGTGACCCACCGAGGATCCTAGCCATAGAGGGCGACCAGCCTCTCGTCTTCTTGTCCATGTAGCCGGTGACGGACGCCGCGGTCTGATCGGTCACGAATTTGCCGGTCGCCCTGTATAGCATGTAACCTTTGACGTCGAGGAACACCTCCGCCCTGTCGAAGATGTCGGAGGCCTCTTCCTCGAACCACTTGAGCTTGCAGGCAACGTCTTTTCCCGAGGGAACCACTCCGACGAGGTTAATCAGGACGCGCTCGCCGCCCATCCGCCTGACCATGCGCCTCGCCTGCTTCTGTGCCCTGGAATCCATCCAGATGATGCCCGGGCAAAGGGGGACGCCATCACGGGACATCGGCAAGACACCAAGCATCTGGCTGGCAAAAGCTATTCCCATGACATCGGATGGGTCCGTTCCGGTCCTCTCGATGAGCCTGCGCGTGGTCGCGGTTACGGCCCTCCACCAGTCCTCCGGTTCCTGCTCGGCGCAGTTCTCGCCCGCATAGCAGACAGGGTACTCCCCGAAATCAGTGTCTACGATGTCTCCGTCGGGGGTGGCCAGAACGGTCTTGCATCCACCCGTACCGACATCGTAACCGATCATGTAGCGCTCGCTCATATCGACCTCCCCTGCCCGGCCGGTCAATCATGCTATCGCGTTGCCGGCACCACATGTGCATTACCCCACCTGCCCAGTCTTCCTATCGAACGCACATGCCGAGCCGGCCACCGCGGCATAGTTAGGTAGCGAACTTGAAGTGGATGACGTCGCCGTCTTGAACGATGTAGTCGCGTCCCTCCACGCGAAGCGCGCCCGCATCACGCGCCGCTGAGAAGCAACCGCACGAAATAAAATCTTCCTGGTGTACTATCTCGGCTTTGACGAAGCCGCGCTCGAAGTCTGTATGGATGCGACCCGCGGCGTAGCTCGCGCTCGAGCCGGCGGGCACGGGCCAGGCTCTGCACTCTCCGGAGTCTATCGAGAAGAAGGTGATGAGACCGAGAAGCTCGTAGCCGGCCCTGACCACACGGGCGAGGCTCTCCTCCTCTATGCCCATCTCGACCTCGAACTCCG
>DATCGY010000298.1:0-11315 GCA_036508635.1 Candidatus Anoxymicrobiaceae bacterium | reverse complement strand
CTGACGCTTTCGCCGCTGTACCTTGTGCCTTGTTTTCCGTTGAGCGCGGGTAGCTCTATGCGCCTGACACCCCTGTCGCTCAACCAGACGGCGAAATCCAGCTCCCCGACACTGACGATCGCGTCAGGCGGGGCGTGCTCTACGAACCTCATCGCTTCTCACTCCCAACTATCTTTGACGCTTCGTACACCGCCCTCGCCGCATTCTTCGGGAGGCCCGGTACCGCCTCCAGGTCTTCTAGCGAGGCTTCCATCACCTTGCGCGGCGAACCAAAATGCTTTATCAGTAACTTCTTCCTGCCTGGCCCTATGCCTGTTACGCCGTCGAGCCACGAGCTCGCGGTCGTTCTCTCCATCAGGCGCCTGTTGTAAGAGACGGCGACACGATGAGCCTCGTCGCGTACCCTCTGGAGAAGAAACAGAGCCTCCGAGTCCCGTGGGAGCACCACGGGCTCTCGCATGCATGGCCTGTACACTTCTTCGAGCCTCTTCGCCAGCGCGGCGGTCTCAACAGCTTCGATCCCAAGGACGTTGAGTACGTCTTTCGCGGCGCCGAGCTGGCCCTTGCCGCCGTCGAGCAACAAGAGGTCTGGCTTATTCGCCCACCCGTGCGCGCCCACCTTCTCTTCGGTGGGCTTATCGCTCTCGCGCAGGTATCTCTTGAACCTCCGGTACAGCACCTCACGCATCATCCCGACGTCGTCCACGCCCGGCGTGAACTTGATCGAGAACTTGCGGTAATCCCTCCGCGCGGGATATCCATCCTGGAAAACAACCATCGAACCTACGGAGGCGGCACCGCCCATCGTCGATATGTCGTAGCACTCTATGCGAAGGGGGAATTGCTCGAGACCAAGGCCACTTGCAAGCTCTGCAATCGCAGCTTCGACCCGCCCCTTGTCCCTCGCCCTCTCCAACTTAGCTCCCTCGAGTGAAAGCCTGGCGTTCGCCGTTGCGAGCGTGAGCTCGTGCTTCTTTCGCCCCTTCCTTGGGACGCGGATCTCGACATGAGCACCCCTCTGAGCACCCAACCACTCGGACAGGCCTTCCGCTTCCTCGGCAGGTATCGAAGACACCAGTATCAGCTCCGGGAGCGAGCCGGCCTGGTCGTAGTAACGCTTGATGAACTCAGCCATCAGGTCCTCTTCACCGAGCTCATCGGAAAGCTCGGTGAAAAAACACAGGTTTCCCAGGTGGAAACCACCGCGATTCTGCGCCAGGGAGAAGCTAGCGCGCGCGTCGTCGTCGCTGACGCCGATAACGTCGTAATCCACGGTCGAGCTGGAAAGCGCCCGGTGGTGCCTCAGGACCTGGCTTGCGGATTCGATCTGGTTCCTGATGCGAGCTGCCTCCTCAAACTCCTGGTCCCTGGCGGCCGCGCGCATTCGAACGTCGAGCTCGCCCAACACCTCCGAGTGTCGTCCTTCCAGGAAGTCACAGAACTGCTTCACATGCCGCCTGTATTCCTCAGGATCTACGTTTCCAAGGCACGGCCCCAGACACATGTGCATCTCGTAGTAGAGACACGGAGAGTGGCCCTTCCCCTTCTGTCCGGGCTCCTTCCCGGTACACTGCCTGAGCGGAAATACCTTGTGAAGCAGGCGAATCGTGTTTCTCGCAGCCCTGGCGTTGACGTAGGGGCCGTAATATTTAACCCCGCGTATCCTCTTGCCCCTCATCAACGATATGCGAGGGAATTCGTCGGAGACCGTCACGGCGATGTAGGGGTACGACTTGTCGTCGCGGAGGATTACGTTGAATCGCGGCTTGTACCTCTTTATCAGTGTGGCTTCGAGGATGAGGGCGTCCACTTCGGTGTTGCAGACGGTCACCTCGAGGTCCGCGATCTCGTGCCTGAGCGCGGCGCCCTTGTAATCTCCCGCCGACGGGGCCTGGAAGTAGGACCGCACCCTGTTGCAGAGCGCCTTCGCCTTTCCCACGTATATCACGTTGCCCGATTCGTCGCGGAATATGTAGACCCCGGGCTCGGCGGGCAGCGTTTCGAGCTTTGACTTGAGCCCTGCCTTCATCTCTTCCTTGCCTTGGTTTTGGGGTGACCTACAAGCACGTTCTTCAGGTACTTGCCCGTGTAGGATTTCTTTGATGCGGCAACCTGTTCAGGCGTTCCCGAGGCAACCAGCTCACCGCCTTTGTCTCCACCCTCGGGCCCAAGGTCGATGAGGTGGTCCGCCACCTTCACGACTTCCATGTTGTGCTCTACCACGACGACCGTATTACCACCTTCCACCAGGCGCTCCAGGACCTCGATGAGCTTGCTTATGTCGTCGAAGTGAAGCCCCGTCGTAGGCTCGTCGAGCAGGTATAGCGTCCGGCCGGTAGGCCTCTTCCCGAGCTCCCTGGCGAGCTTGATCCTCTGAGCCTCGCCGCCGGATAGCGTAGGCGCGGGTTGCCCGAGCCTGACGTACCCGAGACCGACGTCCGACAGTATCTGAAGCTGCCGCCGTATCGTGGGGATGTTCTCAAACAAAGGCAGCGCTTCCTCGACAGTCATCTCCAGGACCTGGTGGATGCTCTTGCCCTTGTATGTAACCTCCAGCGTCTCGCGGTTGAACCTCTTTCCCTTGCAGACTTCACAGGCGATGTAGACGTCGGGAAGGAAATGCATCTCGATCTTCACCATGCCCTCTCCCTTGCACGCCTCGCAGCGACCACCGGGGACGTTGAAGCTGAAACGCCCGGGCTTGTACCCCCGCACCTTCGCCTGCGGGGTGCTCGCAAAAAGCGTCCTGACTCCATCAAACACCTTCGTGTACGTGGCGGGGTTTGAGCGAGGCGTCCTCCCGATCGGAGACTGGTCGATATTGACCACCTTGTCTACCTCATCGACGTTTTCGATGCTCACGTGTCGGCCCGGAGGCGTCCGGCTGGAAGACAACCTCCTGCGCAGACCCCTGTACAGTATCTCGTTGACAAGCGTGCTCTTTCCGGAGCCGCTCACCCCGGTAACGCATGTGAACACACCGAGAGGGAAAGTCACGTCGATATCCTTGAGGTTATGCTCTGCGGCGCCGCGAACTACCAGGGAGCGGTCGTCGAGCGGCCTCCTGTGCGGAGGAACGGGTATCTGCTTCTGCCCGGAGAGATAGCGGCCGGTAATCGAACGCTTGCTCTCGATGATGTCATCGATGGTCCCGGTGGCCACTATGTGCCCCCCGTGGATACCGGCTCCAGGGCCGATATCCACGAGGTAATCGGCTGCTCGCATCGTGTCCTCGTCGTGCTCCACCACTATTACCGTGTTTCCCAGGTCGCGCAGCCTCTTGAGCGTGTCGATGAGACGGCTGTTGTCTCGCGGATGAAGGCCTACACTTGGCTCGTCGAGTATGTAGAGAACACCGACCAGGCCCGAGCCTATCTGTGTCGCCAGCCTTATACGCTGTGACTCGCCACCGGCCAGCGTGCTCGCCTGACGCGATAGCGTTAGATAGTCGAGTCCAACGTCAACCAGGAACTTGAGTCTCGCCAGCACCTCCTTGATAAGCCTTGAGGCAATGGTCTTCTCGCGCTCATCGAGCTTGAGCTTGCGAATAAACCCCACGGCATGTCCGATCGTGAAATCCGAGAGCTGGGCGATGTTGGTATCGCCGACCGTGACCGCAAGGCTCTCAGGTCTGAGCCGCGCGCCGCCGCACCCCGGACATGGCTTGATGCTCATGAACATGCCGATCCGCCAGCGTGAGTATTCGGACTCCGTCTCGCGGAACCGGCGCTCCAGCGTCGGGATCACACCTTCGTACTGCGTATAGTACGTACGCTGGCGGTTGCTCGCGTCTGTGTGCCTGACCATGATCTCTTCGTCACCCGTTCCGTAGAGCACCAGGTCCTGCATATCCTTGTCCAGATCCTTGAATGGAACATCCAGCTTGAACCCGTACCCATCGGCCAGCGCCTGGAGCACGCTGTAGAAGTGCGTCTGGGTCGCCGCCTCCCACGGTGCGATCGCGCCCTCGATGAGGCTTCGCCCGGTATCGGGCACTACGAGCTCGGAATCGATCTCCTGGTGGTATCCGAGCCCACCGCACACCTTGCACGCCCCATAGGGATTGTTGAAGGAGAACATCCTCGGCGACATCTCGGGAAAGCTGATGGCACAGTGCGTACAGGAGAACTCCTCGGAGAAGATGTCCCTGGAGCCCTCGGAATCCTGTACGGCGATAGTGCCTTCACCCAGGTGCAGTGCCGCCTCTACCGACTCCGCGACCCGCGTGCGCGACCCCTCCTTGATGGTGAGCCGGTCCACCACCGCGAAGATCTCGTGCTTCTTATTCTTGTCGAGCTCTATCTGGTCGGACAGGTCCCGCACCTCTCCATCGACAAGGACCCTCACATAGCCCCTGTGGCGCAAGTTCTCGAAGACCGCCTGGTGCTCCCCTTTCCGCCCCTGGATCATGGGCGCAAGCAGCATGACCCGGGTCCCCTCGTCCATGTCCATCACCCGGTCGGTTATCTGCTCGGGGGTCTGGCGCGAGACTGTGCGCCCGCACTCGTAGCAGTGCGGTATCCCAACCCGGGCATAGAGCACCCTGAGGTAATCGTATATCTCGGTTACGGTACCGACCGTGGACCTCGGGTTGCTGCTCCCGGTCTTCTGGTCGATCGAGATCGCGGGAGAGAGCCCTTCAATGAGGTCGACGTCGGGTTTATCCAGCTGTCCCAGGAACTGCCTTGCGTACGACGACAGCGACTCGACGTATCGCCGCTGGCCTTCGGCATAGATGGTGTCGAAGGCGAGGGACGACTTTCCGGACCCGCTTATGCCGGTCATGACTATCATCTTGTTGCGAGGCAGGTCGAGGTTCACATCCTTGAGGTTGTGCTCCCTCGCTCCGCGTATCTTCAGAAACTCGTCATCCACCAGGCAGGAGCTCCTCGCTTATCCTCTTTATCTGGTCGCGTAACTGGGCGGCTTCCTCGAACCTGAGCTCCTCGGCCAACAGCCGCATCTCTTCCTCCATGTTCAGCAATAGCCTCTGGAGCTCCTCGGGATCGAGGCTTCTCGCCCGCTCCACGGGGTCAGCGGAGACCTCGCCCTGTGGCGCCATCGCCACCTCGAGTATGTCTCTGACCTCTTTCTGTATCGTCTTCGGGTCTATCCCGTGTTCCTCGTTATACCTCGTCTGCATCTCTCGGCGACGCCGGGTCTCGCCAATGGCATTTCGCATGGCCTCCGAGTAATCCTGGGCGTACAGCAGTACCTTGCCGCTAATGTTCCGGCTGGCGCGCCCCATAGTCTGTACGAGACTCCTCTCACTCCGAAGAAAACCCTGCTTGTCCGCGTCGAGTATTGCCACCAGGGAGACCTCGGGCAGGTCCAGACCCTCCCTCAAAAGGTTTATTCCAACCAGCACGTCAAAGACCCCTGCCCGCAGGTCCCGCAGTATTTCGACGCGCTCGACGGTGCCGATCTCGGAGTGAAGATAGCGGGTTTTGATACCCATCTCGGCAAGATACTCCGCGAGCATCTCGGCCATCTTCTTGGTCAGCGTGGTCACCAGGACCCTTTCTTTCCTGACCACCCGTTCCCTTATCATTTCTATCAGGTCGTCGATCTGCCCCTCGGCAGGCCTGACCTCGACCTCGGGGTCCACCAGGCCGGTCGGCCTTATCACCTGTTCCACGACTCTCGTCGAGTGTTCCAGCTCCCATGCCGCCGGCGTCGCGCTCACAAATATGACCGGGCCAACTTTGTCGAAGAATTCGGACTGCGAAAGCGGCCTGTTGTCCAGCGCGGACGGAAGTCGGAATCCGTGCTCGACGAGCGTCTCTTTGCGAGAGCGATCACCGTTCAGCATGCCCGATAGCTGCGGGACGGTGACATGAGACTCGTCAATGAACGTGAGGAAATCTCCACCGAAAAAGTCGATCAGCGTATATGGGGGCTCGCCGGCGTTGCGCCCTGAGAGATGGCGGCTGTAGTTCTCGATGCCGTGGCAGTACCCGGTCTCGCGAAGCATCTCCAGGTCGTAGTTGGTCCTCATCTGCAAGCGCTGAGCTTCCAGGAGCTTTCCCTGCCTGTCGAGCTGTGCCAATCTCGCCTGCAGTTCGTCCTCTATAGCCTCGAGCGCCGCTTCAAGCTTGTCGGAAGGCGTCAGGAAGTGCGTGGCCGGCCAGATCACGGTTCTCTCGAGGTCCGCTAGCACCTCTCCGGTCAGCGGGTCGACCTCGGTTATGCGTTCGACTTCGTCACCGAACATATCTATCCGTATGGCCTGGTCCCAGTATGCGGGAAATACGTCGATGACGTCTCCCCGGACCCTGAACTTCCCGCGGTCGGGCGCAAGGTCGTTCCGCTCGTACTTGACGTCAACGAGCTTGCGAAGGACCGCCTCCCTGTCGTACTCTTTGCCAACTTCCAGCATCACCATCCGCTTCATGTACTCATCGGGAGAACCCAGGCCGTAAATGCATGAGACGGACGCGACAATTATAACGTCGTCCCTGGACAACAGGGCGCTCGTAGCTCCATGCCGGAGGCGGTCGATCTCGTCGTTTATCGAGGAGTCCTTTTCGATGAATGTGTCCGTGCTCGGTATGTACGCTTCGGGCTGGTAGTAATCGTAATAACTCACGAAGTACTCTACCGCGCTTTTGGGGAAGAACTCTCGGAACTCCGAGTAAAGCTGAGCAGCCAGGGTCTTGTTAGGCGCAAGCACCAGCGTCCGCTTGCCGACTTCCTCGATGACCTTGGCCATGGTGAATGTCTTGCCCGACCCGGTAACGCCGAGCAGTACCTGGAATCGCTCGTCCTCCATCAGGCCTCCAACGAGGCCCCTTATGGCGGCCGGCTGGTCGCCCTGGGGGACGAACCTGGTCTCGGTCAGTAGTTTCGCCATAGACGCTTACCCCATCTAACAGTATCTCAAAAAAAGGAATCCCACGCCCGTGCGGAACCCCGCGACAGATTCTAACCGTGCAATGCCTGATGGTTCAATGACTAACCTCACCTGGTGAAAAGCCCGGCGTTTTCCGCGACGACCTTCCATGGAAGCATCGATTACGCCCTGAGCAATCCAGGCGCAAGCACGCCGTCGCGTAGTGCGGGATATTTGACCGGTGTGGCAACAAATGCTAACTTGATTTTCATGACAGACCAAAATAACTGCTGGGAAATCAAGAAGTGCTCAGCCGCCCAATACCTCAACTGCAAGGCTTACGCCGAGAAGAAGCGCTGCTGGGAGGTCTCAGACCCCCGTGGTTCGCGAAGCCTTCTGCTATGCCTGCAATTGGGGTGCCCGGTCTATGACCTGTACATGGAAGAGATCGACAAAGAGATCGAAAGCCGCCTCAAGATGATGTTCCCGTTCCTCGGTAGCATTGACGAGGAAAAGGCCCCTCAGGGATAGAGCGAGAGCGATCTCTGCCTTATCTCCTCCCAGACCTTGCCCACTTTTGCCCTCAACTCACCCATGGTGCCGTCGTTTTCGATCAGCATGTCGGCCATAGCCCGTCGCTTCTCGTCGGATATCTGTGAGGACAGCCTGTCTCTTGCTTCGGAGGGGTCCATGCCTCGGTCTTCCACCATCCGTCGCAGCCTGGTCTCCTCGTCAGCGCTAACCACAAGAAGGAGGTCGAAAATGCCCGAGGCCCCAATATCTACAATGAGCGCGGCGTCTATGACCACGGCCGGCGTATCACCGTCCTGAAGTCCGTCGGCGTGTTCCATCACGCGTCTCATTATCTCGAGATTGATCGCCGGATGGGTAATGCCGTTAAGTTTCAGCAGCCTGCCATCGTCGCCGAATACTATCTGAGCAAGCGCCGCCCGGTCGATCTGACCGTCCGCGTCGAGTATGCTCTCCCCGAATTCCCTGACGATGGGACCGTATGCAGAAGCACCCGGGAGTACCACATCCCGGGCAACTTCATCGGCATCTATGACCAGCGCTCCGCGCCTTGTCAGCTCTGTTGCAACCTCTGTCTTTCCGGAGGCTATCCCTCCGGTCAGGCCCACGACCATCAACTTGTCGCCGGCAGGCCCCCATACCTCAGGATGTCCCAATGGAGCCCCCGGCTTATTCCTCGTTCTGGCCTTTTTTCTTCATATCGGCAAGGATGGACTCGAGTGAGCCGTCCTCGGCTGTTTCCTGCACGGCCACCTCACCGGCCTGGTCATCCCCGGCCTCTTCGGACGCCTCGGCTTCTGCCTCTTCGACCGCTATCTCTTCGGCCACAGCCTCTACTACCGCTTCAACAGCAGCCTCTTCTACGGCTTCTTCGACCGCCTCTTCGACCGCCTCTTCGACCGCCTCTTCGACGATTTCTTCGACAATCTCCTCGACGATCTCTTCGACGACAGCTTCTGCCACCGCCTCGTCTTCCTCGTAATCGGTCGAACTGACGCCTGCTTCGATCTGGTCTACTTCAGCAGCTATCTCGGCCGCCTCGGAAGCTATGTCGACCCGCTGCGGCTCTTCGACCTGCTCCCCGCTCTCCGTTGCCCCCTCTTCGAACTCGGAAGAATCGACGAGCTCCGGCTCCGAGGGGCGCTCTTCAACTTCTTCGTAATCACGGTAGTCGCCCTCACCCGGTGAAGATAGCTGCTTGAGGCTGAGAGAGATGCGCCGGCGGTCGAGGTCTATATCAATTATCTTGGCGTCGACCTCTTCTCCTACGGAAACAACCTCTTCGGGGAACTCGATATGTTCCCAGGCAAGCTCGGATATATGCACGAGACCCTCTACCCCGGGTGCGATCTCGACAAAAGCACCGAACGGCACGAGCTTGGTGACCTTTCCATGGACAGTGGAGCCCGCGGGTGCCTCCTTGGCTAGCTTCTCCCAGGGATCCTCCTGCGCCTTCTTGAGCGACAGTGAAACCCTCTCGCGCTCGAGGTCGACGTCGAGTATCTCGACCATGACCTCCTGCCCGACCGCCAGAACCTCCGATGGATGGTCGACATGGCTCCAGGATAGCTCTGAGATATGAATGAGCCCGTCAACACCGCCGAGGTCCACGAACGCGCCGAAGTTCACGATGCTCGAGACGGTTCCGCTGCACTTTGCGCCCTTCTCGAGGTTTTCGAGGAACTCTTTGCGCTCTGAGGATTTCTGCTTTTCGAGGTATGCCCTCCTCGAAAGAACTACGTTGTTTCGGTTCTTGTCGAGCTCGATAATCTTCGCTTCGAGGGCACGCCCGAGGAACTGGTTGAGGTCTTTGACACGGCGCATGTCCACCAGAGACGCGGGAAGGAATCCGCGCAGCCCTATATCGAGGATCAAGCCGCCCTTGACGACCTCGATGACTTCGCCCTCGACGATGCCGTCTTCGTCTTTGATGCGCTCTATATTCCCCCATGCCCGCTCGTACTGTGCCCTCTTCTTGCTAAGGATCAAGCGCCCTTCCTTGTCTTCCTTCTGGAGGACAAGGGCTTCGAGCTCATCGCCGGGGGTCACGATGTCGGCGGGTTTTACGTCGTAGCGTATGGAGAGTTCTCTAGCGGGAATAACACCTTCGGACTTGTACCCGATGTCGAGAAGGACCTCTTCCTTGTCGACCTTGACTACAGTGCCGTTTACGATGTCCCCTTCGTTGAAGATCTTTATGGTGCCGTCATAGTCGGGCACCATCTGGCTTTCCTCCGGGGTCAGCCCCAGGCTTGCAAGTGACTCTCTGGCTTCAGCTCCCGTAAGTAGGCTTTCTTCCTCTTCCTCGCTCTCCATGGTCTGTCCGAAGTCGCCGTCTTCCATCGTGTTTTTTTCCTTCCAATAGCCTGAACGTATGAAGATATGAATAGCACAACCAATTTCAAGCCGCAAGGTTAGCCGGAAAAACCCGGGCAAACCGCCCTCATCGCTTGACTGCGCCGCTAAGCCGGTGGCCTCGAACCCCCCCCGGTCGTCTACGGCCCCGGTAACATCGATACGCCAGGAGTCCGTTTAATCCTTAGCCTCTCCCCAATTGCTAAAAACCCCCATGTCTATCTTGAGTGGAACCAGCAAATCCGCAGCATTCATCATACACCTGCGCACCACGTTCTGCAGGTCTTCAAGCTCGTCATCGGGGGCCTCGAACATAAGCTCATCGTGTATCTGTAGCGTCATTGCCGCCCGCAACTCCATTCGCTTCATCTCGCGGGTAACATCGACCATCGCTTTCTTGATGATATCGGCGGCGGTCCCCTGCAGCGGTGTGTTGATCGCCAGCCTCTCGCCGAACTCCTTCGTCTGCCTGTTCGTGCTCCCGAGTTCGGGAATGAAGCGACGCCTTCCGAACAGCGTCTCCGCGTATCCCAGCTTTGTGGCGCGTGCGATGCAGTCGTCCCGATATATCCTGACGCCCTCGTAGGTCTCGAAATAAGTGTCTATGTATCGCGTGGCCTCCTCCATCGAGATGCCGAGCCTCGAGGAGAGTCCATAGTACCCCATGCCGTATACGACTCCGAAGTTGACGACTTTCGCCATGCGACGCATCTCCGAGGAAACCTCCCCGGTGTCGACACCGAATATCTTCGCCGCCGTCTCGCGATGTATATCCGCGTCTTTCTCGAAAGAGTCGAGCAGGCGGGCATCAGCGGACATGTGCGCAAGAACCCTCAGCTCGATCTGTGAATAATCGGCGATGACCATCTTCCAGTCCGGCTCCCCGGGTACGAAGGCCGTCCTGATGCGCCTTCCCACCTCCGTGCGGACGGGAATGTTCTGGAGGTTGGGGTTACTCGAGGAGATGCGGCCGGTCGAGGTCGCGGTCTGGTTAAAAGATCCGTGAAGCCGCCCGGTCAAAGGACAGACGAGCGTGGGAAGTACGTCGTAGTACGTGGACTTCAACTTGGAGTACTCGCGGTACTCAACGACCTTGCCGGCGATCTCGTGCTCGTCGCGCAGGGCTTCCAGGACGGACGAATCCGTCGAGAACCCGGTCTTCGTCTTCTTGAGCGGGGCTATGCCGAGCTCGTCGAACAGGACCCCGGCAAGCTGCCTGGTCGAACCTATGTTGAATTCACGACCGGCAAGAGCGTAGATTTCCTTCTCGAGTCCGGAGAGAACAACCGAAGCCTCTTCCGACATGTCGCGAAGCACCATGCTGTCCAGGGCGACTCCCGTCTTCTCCATCTCCTCGAGCACGCGGACGAGGGGCATCTCTATATACTCGAAAAGCGGGATCATTCCAAGCGCGTGAAGCTTTTCGTAAAGGACCGGTTTCAGCAGGTAAGCCCTGGCGGCGTCCCGCGGGGATTCCGACTCGCCGGCACCGCAGTCGGGAGACAGGAGCGAAGGCTGGTCAGACTCCACGGGCTCCATGCCCTCAATAGCGATATCGCCACCCATGTTCCGCTCCCAGATGTCCCGCAGGTGGTAA
>DATCGY010000297.1:0-4479 GCA_036508635.1 Candidatus Anoxymicrobiaceae bacterium | reverse complement strand
CGTTTGACGCAGGGTCGCGGCTACGCCATCGATGATCGTGAGAACGAGCCGCAGGGCACGTGCGTGGCGGCGGCCATCATCGGCGCCGATGGCCGTCCGGTCGGGGCGATCAGTGTTTCCGGGCCGCACGTTCGCGTCCAGGAGCATGTCGTTCAGCTCGGTCTCCAGGTGAGGGCCACGGCCGCGCAAATGGCGTGGGAACTCGGTGCCGAGACGCCCAAGGAATCCACGACCGCGGTCGGCGTGCCGGCCGGCCCGGTTTCAACGATCGGCGCGCGGAGACCGCCCAAGTGAGCGACCACCTCGAGGCTCCGGTGCCACCCGTAGCGGTAACCGGCGAGACGCTGCCTCTGCGCGCGAAGCTGGCGGGCGTGTTCGCCCCCATCTGCACTCCATTCGCGCGCGACGAAAGCGTCGACGACGAGGCGCTCCGAAGCAACCTCGCCCGGTACGCCGGCAGCGGCCTGCTGGGCTACCTCGCCCTCGGCTCCAACGGGGAGAACCGAAGCCTGTCCGAGGAGGAACGGCTCGTTGTGCTCGACACAATCGTCAGGCACAAGGGCGAGGGCCAGGTCGTCATGGCCGGGGCGACCTACGACGCGCAGCGCGACACTTAGCGCTTCCTGGCGGCAGCGGCGGAACTCGGCGCCGACTTCGGCCTGGTCCTGTCACCCGGTTACTTCCGCAAGCAGATGACGGACGAAGTCAGCCGAGAGCCTTCTTTCTATCGGGAGAAAAACACCATGGACGAAAAGTTAATGGGCGTATTCGCGCCAATCACGACGCCCTTTAGCGACAAAGGCGAAGTGGCCTACGATAAACTGGCCTCGAACATGAAGTTTTATGCCGAATCGGAGCTGAAAGGATATTTGGCACTGGGGTCCAACGGAGAAAACAAGAGTCTTACAAATCTGGAGAAGGAAAAGGTACTTGAGACCATCATAAGGAATAAGGGACCGCATCAGGTAGTCATGGCGGGTTGCATTTTTGAGTCGACGAAAGAGACGATCGATTTCGCCAAAATAGCCCAGGGACTTGGAAGTGACTTCATCACGCTATTACCACCCTCCTACTTTAAAAAGGAAATGACCGATGCCGTTCTTCTGAGATATTTCTCCGACGTGGCGAGCAGTTTGTCGACACCGTGTCTTGTCTACAACGCTCCGCAGTTTTGCGGTGGCACCACCCTGTCCTTGAGTCTCGTGAAAGATCTTGCGAAGCATCCCAACATCAAAGGGGTGAAAGATTCGTCCGTCGGCAATATTGAGAGTTTCCTGCTTGCCGTTCGAGACACCTTCAATGTAATGGCCGGCTCGGCGAATTTCTTTATGAATGCCCTCATCATGGGAGCTCCGGGGGGAGTGATCTCGCTTGCGAATGCTTTTCCGGCGATTACGTGCAAGTTGTACCGGCTTACGGTGGAAAAGAAATATGAGGAAGCATTCAAGCTCAATGAGAAGGTGATCCAGCTCAATAAGTCAGTATCCGGGAGTGGCGGCGTGGCAGCTGTCAAGTATGCGATGGATTTGGCTGGCTTGTATGGAGGTGATCCGAGGCTGCCTTTGGTGCCTTTGAGTGCGGAGTTGCGCAAGAACATTTCCGATTCCGTATCTAAAGAAGGACTCCTATGAAAAAGGTAATTGTGAATGAGAAGACAAGCAGCGTTGCTCTGGATATCCTGAAGCAGGCCGGGGAAGTCGTGTACATGCCCTCGGGCGACCTGACCGAGTTTACCAGGCTGATCAAAGATGTAACCGCGGTGTTGCTTGATACGACGATAGAGTTCACACCTGAGCTGATGGACGTGGCGCCGCTGCTCAAGGTCATCAGCCGGACGGGAACCGGAGTGGACAACGTCGATGTGGAGGCCGCCACGAAACGAGGCATCATGGTTTTGCATACCCCGGATGCCAACACGGTTACGGCCGCGGAGCACACCGTAGCGCTGATCGGCGCCATCACGAAACATCTGGTGTTCCTGGACGCGGAGACCAGAAAAGGCAATTTCAAGACCGCGAGGCGGTTATATCTGCCTATCGATCTCGATGGGAAGACGCTCGGGATTGTCGGCTATGGCAGAATAGGCAAACAGGTGGCGAAGAAATGTATGGGCGCGTTTAACATGAAGGTCATCATTTACGACCCGTGCATTGAAGACAGCGTGGTAGCCCCTGGAGTAGTCAGATACAGCACAGAAGAGCCGGTCTACAAGCAGTCAGACATATTGACCCTCCATGTTCCGCTGACGGATGAGACGAGGAATCACGTAAATGAGAAGGTACTCTCGTTAATGAAACCCTCTGCCTACCTCATCAATGCGGCAAGAGGAAGCATCGTTGACGAAAAATACCTGGCGTGGATGCTCAAAGAGAACAAACTCGCGGGTGCGGCTTTCGACGTCATGACCAACGAACCGCCGCGTCTGGACGACGATTTGCTGCTGGCCCCACACTTCGTGATCAGCCCGCACAGCGCAGCCTTGACGACGGAATGCACGGTAAGAGTGGCGTGCGAGGCGGCGCAGGGGATCGTGGATTATCTCGAAGGCAGGCACCCGAGATCGATATTCAACCGGGAAGGATTGAATATGTGACCGGAAGTATCGGTCATAGACGGGAAACATGGAGTAAAGCTCCAAAGACGGGATAACAGAATGAGCGAAGAGAAGAAATACGATCTGATCGGCTTTGGAGAAGCCATGATTCGGCTGACGGCACCTGACCATGCGCGGTTGGAGCAGGCAAGTCATCTGCATGTAGCGATCGCCGCAGCGGAATTGAACGTATCGGTCAACACGTCGCGCTTAGGGCATAAGACCGCCTGGCTGTCAAAACTCGTCAACATCTGGTCCGGTCAGTACATCATCAATAAGGGCAGGGAGCATGGTGTCGACATGTCCGGGGTAATACTGCTGCCTTTCGACGGGAAGGGTACGGTAAGAAACGGACTGTGCTACCTGGAAGTGGGGATCGGACCCAGGGCAAGCACACAGATGTATGACAGGGCTCATTCCGCTATCAGCCTGATCCAGCCCGGGGACATAGATTGGAAGAGTGTTCTGGCGCAGACGCGGTGGTTCCACACTACCGGCATCACGACCGCAATATCGGACAGTGCGGCCAATGAAGCAATTGAATCGCTCAAGACAGCGAAAGCACTGGGGGTAACGACCAGCTTTGACCTCAACTTCCGGTCCACGCTATGGAGTTCCGAGAAGGCACGGGTGGTCATGAAGAAGGTCATGCCCTACGTGGACGTCATCATCGGGAACGAAGAAGATTTCGAGAAGATGCTGGGCATCAAGGCTGAAGGTGCCACGGAATCCTACTCGGATCTCGACCCGGAGAACTACAAGCTCGTAGCACATCAGGTCGTAAAGGAATACCCCAATGTCCAGGTCGTAGGGACGACGCTGCGGCACGTGAAGACGGCGATGTTGAATGACTGGCAGACCGTCATGTTGTACAAGGGCGAATTCTACGCATCCAGGAAGTACCTCAATCTCGAGGTGCTGGACAGAACGGGAGGAGGCGACAGTTTTGCATCTGCGCTGATCTGCTGCATGCTCGAAGGCAAGCCTCCTCAGGAAGCGATAGAGTTTTCGGCAGCCTACTCGGCTCTGTGCCATGGATTCCTTGGGGACTGGAACTGGGCTACCAGGGATGAAGCCGATAAACTGATGAAGGGTGGAAGTGCCAGGGTTGTCCGCTGAGGGATACTCAGGCTCAGAGCAGGATCGCGTTCCTGGCGCCGCGGGCCATATGTTGCGGGAAAGTCGGAAGCGAATCGCCGTGACGGAATGGGAATGTCAATGCGGCGGTTGCCGTGCGGCGCCGGGCTCCCAGTGGATAATTGCGTTCCCAGCGACACAAGTCTTCGACCGCACCGATGTTGACTCGTCCATGCGCTCCGAGCTCAGCCGCTATGCCAGTCGGCCCGCCGCGCCAGGAATGCCATTACTCCCGTGCAGGGATCGTGCGCACAGGAATGCCTCTATGACCAGCTCGACGTCACCGAGTTCTACAAGGGGTACGTGCCGTCCGTCCTGGAGGCCTTTCTCGCCAGCGAGGACATCGAGGCGCGCGAGGCCCAGCTGCCGGGCTACATTCCATACCTGGGGGGGCAGCCGATACTCGCTCTCGAGGCGTACGGCGGCCTTCCGCCGCGTGACCCTCGAGACCACTCGCGACGACCTGATGCTCAGTCTCATACGCGGCAACCTCAAGTACCTGGGCGACCACCTCCGCGAGGTCGGCGGGCAGGTTTCTCTCAGTCGCAGAATCGGTATCTCCGGTGGCGGGGCAGCTATTCATGGCATGCTGGCGGCTCGGCGGCGCTGGACCGGAGACTTCGAGTACGTCTTCCAGCATCAATCCTCGATGCGTGGCGCCGCCATGCTGGGTCAGATGTACCAGGCTGGCGAACCGCAGGAATCGCGCTTGGCCCGGGCTCCCGTGCCTCGGCCACTGCCTAGCCTTG
>DATCGY010000296.1:0-11043 GCA_036508635.1 Candidatus Anoxymicrobiaceae bacterium | reverse complement strand
CTTAGTGAGAATGGCATAATAGAACCCTGGTACGCTGTAATCCTTTGCGCGCTGCGCAACCAAGTCCTCCAGATTGCCGGTAAAGGGTTTCTCTTCCAGATTTTCTATTATTGAGGACACCGCATCATCGATGATTTGATTTGCTTCCATGATAACCTTTCCTTTCCGAGAGCTTGATGACCCCAAGGCTCTTACTGCCCGTCCCGCAGCCTGACAGAAGTCCGCACGCGAGGGTGGCAATGCAGAGCAGGCTAAGCGCTGCCAGCCGCATTTTCTTATTCATCGAAGCCCCTTTGCGTCAGGCAAATCATTCCCATGACCCCTACAGCAGTCTATCAGGGTTTGTTGACGTTTGTTCCGTACCTTTCTACGACAGTGAGACAGTTGCCGATTTGCGTGGACGAACGGAAGGAGCTTGCCCCCGTGTCCCGCAGACTTGTTAGCGGCCGGCGGGGATGCAGAAGTACATGGGACGCTCGACCACTATCTTCTCCCCGTTGGTGCACTGCACCCGTGCGGAGAAGTCGTGGGCGGCGTCATCCCCTTCGCCCAGCTTGTCCCTTGGTGAGACGGTGACCCGTGACGTCCCGGGCACGGTGAGCGTCTGGCTGTCCCTGGTGCCGTCGCCTTTCATGTAGGTGATGGTGACCTCGGCCGTCGTCGTTCCAGGGTTCTGTATGCAGAAGTAGGGGTTGAAACCCGGACGGCACGTGCCCTCAGCGAAGTAGAAGGTGCTGGCGGGGGAGGTGGCTCCTACCACGTCGTGACCGCCCGAGATTGGCGGCGTTGGAGGAGCCACGTTGCCGAAGCGCCAGAACATCGCGTAGTAACCAGATCGGCCATAGTCCTGGGGGTTCGGATCCCAGTTGAGATTTTGGGATACCAACCCCGGGGAGTCCCAGTTGGACTGGACGATCCAGTACCTGCCGTTTCCATGGTTCTGCACGATGCAGACCGTATGAGGATGGCTCCAGTCGTTATCATTACCGTTTGTCCACTGAACGATGTCACCCTTGGTAGCCTGGCTGGCACTGACCTGAATCGCCCCGGAGTTCGCGTATCCAGAAATGACACCGCCCGGGCCAAAGTAACCACCGGCCTCCGCAACCCATCTCTGGGCACTCTTGATACACTCTCCCGGCTGGTCCCAACCCGTCGGTCTGATCGTTCCCAGTTCCGCCAATGCGCAGTCAGCCACGCGCGCATTGTCGAAGTCCTGGGCTTTCGCCGTTTCGACCACAAACGGGTTGTTGAAAATTACGAGGCCCGCGAATAGCAGTATTACCAGGCCGATGATCACCGCTCGCCATGCCCAAATACTGCCATGCTCGGGTGTGGTCACGCAGCTCACGCGGCTCCTTTTGTGAGCGGATAATGTTTTTCCAACCGGATTTCTTTCAACACTTGTATCCTCCCGGTTTTCACCGAGCTTATTCGACGATCTCAGACAACAGGTCCAAATACCGACACCGTGAAATCGTATCACTTCTGTCTGCTGTACTGGCAACTCTCACATGCAAACCGTTGAGCCCTCAGTTCAGAATTCCCACGCCCCGGGGTCACCGCGCGCGAAGCGCGTGGTGCGGTTCGAATCCCCCTCCCTCCGCCACCAACATCCAATGCCCATGCGTCGTTCGGCAGTCTTGAACGAACTCATCTGGGGACAGGAGGGGGAGGATCGTCAATTCAAGTCCTCCAGCAGCTAATGACGTACCAACCTCACTTTACTTTAACCTGCCAGTAGAAATAGACTCAGCTTGGAAAAAGCATGGAATTAGGGGATGGCAAGAACTGATCTATCTACATTCATGTCGGCATGAGTGCTTATGCGAGGGGGCATGGTCCGACACCATCGGGGGGTACTCGGACTGAGAAGCAATAATACTCAAGTCCGAGGGGGCATGGCATTAGAACCAATTGTAGTGACAAGAGGGCTGAAGAAGTCTTTTAGGTCAAAGCACGGCGTCATCAGAGCCGTTGATGGTGTGGAACTCTCGGTAGAACCCGGTGAGATCTTCGGCTTCCTGGGACCAAACGGCGCGGGCAAAACGACGACTCTTCGAATGCTGACCACACTGATGCCACCCGACGAAGGGCAGGCTATTGTCGCTGGCTTTAACGTCGCAACCGAACCCAAGAAGGTCCGACGCAGTATCGGCTATGTCGGGCAGAACGGGGGCTCCGATCGTCCGGCGACAGGTCGTGAAAACCTCATACTGCAGGGCCGGCTTTATGGCATGAACGCCACGGAGGCTCGGGAGCGCGCCGAGGAACTGATCAGGTTACTGGATCTTGAAGATTTTGCGGATCGAATAGTCTATTCGTACTCGGGCGGTCAGCGCCGACGCCTCGATGTCGCCATCGGCCTGGTGAACCGTCCGAAAGTCCTCTTCCTCGACGAACCGACGACCGGGCTCGACCTCCAGAACCGCGCGAACCTGTGGGTCCAGATAAAGAAGCTCAAATCTGAGGGTGCCACCATCTTCCTTACCACACATTACCTCGAGGAAGCCGACGCGTTGTCCGACCGCCTGGCCATCATGGATCACGGCAGGATCGTCACCGAGGGAACTCCGGAGGAACTCAAGAAAGAAGTGGCCAACGACTGCATCACCATCGGCGTCGAACACCCGGTGGAGAACGTCCCGGTTCTAAAGGACCTGTTCAAAGACAGAGATTACGTCCTTGACATGACTGAAGAACAGGAACGCCTGAAGCTCTGCGTCAGCGACTTCGCGACGGCACTCCCGCGGGTCATGGGACAGCTCGAGCAAGAGAACATCAGCCTCGAGACGGTAAAGCTCTCCGAGACAACGCTCGATGACGTGTTCCTGCAGAAGACAGGTTACTCACTGCGCGACCTGACCGCAGAGGAATGAGACATGAAGCTTATCCTGGATATAGGCCAGCTCTTCAAGAGGAAGATGCTGGAGACGCTACGCAATCCAATATTCATCATCGTCAGCATGACGACACCGATTGTTTACCTGGCCCTGTTCGCGCCCCTCTTGAATAAACTGACGAACGTACCGGGCTTTGTGCCCGGTCACGTCTTGAATGTCTTCATTCCAGGCCTCCTCGTGATCATAGCTTTCCTGGGAGGCCTCTTTGTCGGTTACACGATGATCGACGAGGTCAAGAACGGCGTCGTCGAAAGGATGCGGGTCACACCCACGAGCAGGTTCGCGCTCCTGGCGGGACGGGTTCTGAGGGACCTCGTCAACGTTACCGTGATCGTCGTCTTCTTCGTGCTTATAGCACTGCCGTTCGGCTTTCAGGTCAACATCCTGGGCTTTCTCGTCTTACTAGTGCTGATAGCGATGATGCTCATAATCACATCGTCATTCAGCAACGCGATGGGCTTGATCCTCGGGGACGAGGACAAATTGTCCCCGGTCGTACAAGCGATAAACCTGCCGGTTCTCCTGCTTTCTGGGATGCTCCTGCCGATGGAACTCGCGCCGAAATGGCTGCAGGTGATCGCGCACTTCAATCCCGCGTACTATGTCGTCGAGGCGGGAAGACTCCTCACAGCGGGACATATATTCGTGCCCAAGGTCGGGTATGCCTTCTTGTTTATGGTGCCCACGACGGTTATTGTCGTCGCCTGGGCAACCAGGGCGTTTCAGAGGTCCATAGCCTAGAGCCGGCATACATCGAGGCAGAGGACCCTTACGGTTATAATGGAATGAATAAGGTCAGATCGGATGCGCTGCCGAGTCTGCCTGTCCCTTAGCCCCGAAATGTGTACCGAGTAGGTCAGCCCTAGCATGTCCAGAGAAGTCCAGAAAGCCAGTTCGCTCAAGAACCTTCGCCACGACACCTTCTCGTCGCTGAAGGTCCGCAACTACCGTCTCTATTTCATCGGGCAGGGTATCTCGCTCTCGGGCACATGGATGCAGGTGATCGGGCAATCCTGGCTCGTATTGAAGATCACTCACTCCGGCACGGCGCTCGGCTTCGTTATCGCGCTGCAGTACCTGCCGTTGCTGGTCCTCGCACCCTGGGGAGGCGTCATCGCCGACCGCTTCCACAAGCGCAACATCCTTTACATCACTCAGTCCTGCGCGGGAATACTCGCCCTCATCCTCGCGATCCTGGTAGTCACGGGCGCCGTCAGGCTCTGGATGATCTTTGTTCTTGCTGCCACGCTCGGTCTCGTGAACTCGATCGACAACCCGACGCGCCAGTCGTTCATCCACGAGCTCGCGGGGCGCAGCGAGCTGAAAAACGCCGTGTCTCTGAACTCCATCGAGGTGAACTTCACGCGCGTCATCGGCCCGGCTATCGCCGCTGTCGTGATAGCAACCCTCGGCATCGGCTGGTGTTTCTTCTTGAACGCCGTCTCTTTCGCCGCGGTGCTCGCGTGCCTTCTCCTGATGCACGGCGCAGACCTCGAGGCAGTGGAGCTTGTCGCGCGGGCGCAAGGCCAGTTGCGCGAAGGCCTGCGCTACGTGCGAACCACCCCCGTGCTGCGCGATGTCCTCATAATGATGGCCATAATCGGGACACTGACCTACGAGTTCGGGGTCACGCTGCCGCTCCTCGCGAGATTTACCTTCCATGGCAACGCGAGCTCCTATGCCTGGCTTACCTGCTCGATGGGGGCGGGCGCCGTCGTGGGCGGCCTGATCGCGGCGGGACGGAACAGGACCGCGCCGCGGGGGCTGCTCTGGTCTGCCTTCGCGTTCGGCCTCGGGATGATAATGGTCGCTCTCGCGCCACGAATCGTGGTTGCAATAATAGCGATGGCGCTGGTGGGAGTTTTCTCGATCATGTTCTACGCTCTCGGGAACACCGTGCTACAGCTCGAGAGCGACCAGACCATGCGTGGCAGAGTCATGTCCCTGTGGACGGTCGCCTTCCTGGGCTCGACGTTCATAGGCGGTCCAGTCATCGGTTGGATCGGAGGGCATGCAAGCCCGCGTTGGGCGGTCGCGGTCGGCGGCCTGGCAGCTATAGCGGCAGGGGCGTTCGGCCTGGTCGCAATGAGGAATTACCCATCCCATGAGGTTCCCCAGGACTCGGTCCTCTCACCACCCGTGTCGAGCGAGGAAGACGCGCGCATCCCCTGACACGGTGGACAAGCAAGAAAATACCTTTACAGCTGGCCTTCTATGATGAGCCTGCCTGCTGCGCGCACGGCATACTCCGCGGGTACCCGGCACTTTTTGGCCGCGCCCGCCTTTGCAAACTCTATGATCTCGGCCGGGTCTGCCAGGTCGAAGCTCCTGCCGAACAGGTGGACCTGGACGTCACGGCACATGCAGCCGCCGAACTCCTCCTCGAACCCGGCGCACAGCCTGCGCGCCGATCCTATGGTCTTCACGAGCGCCGTGTAGTCGTCCGGCTTCTCCCTGCCGAAGGCGAGGCCCAGAGCCATCAGGGCTCCGACCACGGCACCGCACGTCTCGCCCCGGTGAGCGATGCCAGGCATGGCGGTCGCCGCCTTCAGCGTCCGTGCATCACCGAGCCCGAACTCCTCCTGAAGGGCCAGGAGCGTACCCTGGGCGCAGCTCGAATAGAGTTCAAGGCAGTCACCCGCCCTTGAGGCCAGGCGGTCTAACCTTTCCTCGAGCGGTTCCGTTTTACCCACTGTTCAATCCTCCAGCTCGATCCTGAAGCGGCAGCACCCATCGCCTTTTGTCAGCAGCTTGCTGAAACCCTCGGTCTTGAGCCTGGGGTTCAACTCCTCGAGCATGCCTTCGAACGAGGAGGCAAGCATTACCTCGCAGAGGTCGGGCTCCTTCGACCAGTTCCTGGCGACCGGGCAGGTCGTGAGCTCTTTCTCAAACGCCTTCGGCGTATTCTCGATGTAGCCGTCCCAGAAGTTGGCGAAGTTGTCATCGATAAAGTCCTGCAGCCTGGGAAGGCCCATGCAGTCCGCGAAATCCTCAGGCTTGCCGCCGGACATGGCCACCAGCATCGCCGCGCCCTTTTTGCCCTGCCTGTGGAACTCCTCTTTGAGCCTCTGTACGAACTCCTCTCCCCCGACCTCCCTGCCGATCCGGTAGAGTGTCACCACCTGCCTGGATAGCGCCTCGACCCAGTTCTTGTAGCGCCTGCACATCTCCTCCTCGCTGACGGGATACTCCTCGAACACCGGCTTCTCATTCATCTGCTCACCTAGCTTCCGGTAGTGTCTCGCTCTTATTCGACATTTCCCATATACGCTTCAATGGCCTTGAATATGAAATAAGAAATGAATTCAGCGTTCATTCCAACCGATCTTCCGCCTGAACATCCAGTCCCAGCGCCCGCCCTAGTGGCTGGTCGCTTTGAGAAAGTCTATCAAGCGGCCGAACACTTCATTTGCCCTGCGGTCGGGGCAGTTAGCCGCCGCCGACAGGACGTCGAGGTGGCTGTATCCCGCTATCTTAGCCCCGGTTCCTGCCGGAATGAGCTGGAGATTGCTGTTCGACGGGCCCTTCTCCGCTAAGAACTCAATCTTGGGAAGGCTGGCGATCTTATCACCGTACATGAAGTTCAGGCCGTACCTGGGGCCGAAGGAACCCTGCGCCTGGCCGAGGTCTATCATGATCCGCATCGAGAAGTACCACTCGTCGATGGTCATCGGGCCTTTGTACAGCATCTGCGCGAAGTCCTTGATGTCGGTCACCTCGTTGGTCGCGTCCGTGTACTTCAGGCTTCCGTCCTGTGAAGTGTAGTCGGGGTTGCTCGCGGTTCCTACCTGGTCGAAGTTGGTCCAGCCGTAGAGCGGACCGGTGCCCAGCTTGTCGTACGAGGGCCCCGCGTCGTTGGCGATCCACAGCTTGGCGCGGCTGAGGAACCCACCCGAAATATCGGATATAAGCGGCATCTCGGCAAGGCCGCCGGGCAGTGGGAAGTCCTTTCTCACCACAGCGCCGCCGTTCAGGAAGCCGAAGCTGGCCTGGAGCGCGGAGATGGGCATGGAGTTATCGTCCATGGTCGCCCCGAGCAAGGCCGCGTTAGTGTAGCGGAAGTTGTATATGCTTGGCACCCATGCGTAGAAGTTGGTCACGTCCCTCGAGTGGATGAACTTGAGTTCGGTCTCGATATTCAGGTCATAGGGTATGCGTTGGAGGAGCGTCGACTGCTCGTCCGGGTGCCAGTCTGCTTCCATCCCCTCGAGTTCGGCAAGCACCATCTGGTCGGGGCTTATCACCGGCACCGGCAGTATCCTCGGCACCGTACCGTTCCTCATGCCCGCTATCATCTTGGAGTAGAAATCCTCGTCGGGCCCGAGTGAAGCAGGGACCTGGCTTTTCAGTTTATCCGGGAGGGCGTCCTTCACTGCCTGCATAGTGCTCGCGGTGGTCGTCGGATTTGTCGGCATCCCTGGCAAGATCATCGAGTCGAGCGCCACGAGCCCCGCGCAGTTGTTGTAGCCGGCGTCGTCCGTCGTTGCCGGGTTCCCGTCGAAGTCCCAACCGGCAAAGAAATACGTGAGTGGGCCGCCGAGTGAGTGGCCTCCCACGAAGAGCTTCCGGCGCCTCACGGCCTGGTCCGGGACCATCGTCGTGATTATCTTGTAGACGTCCTCCTCCTGGAGCTGGAGGCCGAACTCGGACATGTACGGGACGTCGCTGTCCTTCACGAAGCCCGCGAACTTCTTGCCGTTTATCTCGGCTCCCTTCCAGTAGTAGTCGATTGCGACCTGCGTGTCGTGCGCGGCCTCCGCGGCGTTAAGCCCGGTCTGGTCCTCGAGGTCGTTGCTGCGGCGATTCGTCCCCCAGACCTCCAGGTTAATGTTCTTCTGGGTCTTGGCCATGTAGACCATCTGCGGCCCCAGGTACTCGAAGCTGTTCTCTCCTCCCTCGAGACCGGGGATCAGGACCAGGATGGCGTCGGCGGTAGCCGGATCGGCATCCGACCCACGAAGGTGGTACCTCATGAAATGGATATTGTCGCACTCCGCGGGTGGCGTCCCGTTGACCCGCGAGACCGGGGAGTTGATGGTCTTCTCGTCCGCCTGGACCATCGCGTCGACCTGCTCGTTGGTCCATGCCTTAGCCGCTGATGGGCCTGGAGCCCTTGGTATAGGCCCGCCCGGGGCGTAGCACCCCGATCCGGCCAGCACGAACACGATGCACAAGGAGACTGAGAGAAGAGCCAACGGCAGAACAGATTTCCTCCGCATTTCGCACCCCCATTGTCGGACCCGCAGTTAGTCTATACATATTTCCGGGCTTGCCGCCAGAGCTAATCCGTGGGTGGGCTTGCGCTGGGAATAAGCGCGGTGGAAGAGTATACTTTCCGAGGCGTGGGCGCTAATCCGAACTTATTAGATATCGATCAACCATCCTCCTCCGGTTTAGCGACATAACGGTTCCACGCACGGTGGAGGCATCAAGATGCGGGGCGGCGAAATGAGTTTCAGGATTCGGTCGTCGTTGTCGAAATCATCAGGGGAGGTTGATGATGCCCGGCAAGAAACCATGCACAGTGTGCGGAGTCATAGAACGAGTGAATAAAGAGCACGAGTGGCTCGGTGACGGCACCATTGTCCAGAGGGCCAACCGAGATCATCGCATGGTCTTCATCGAGACCGAGAACCTCGCCAAGACGTTCAGCGGCATCGAGGAGATCATTGGGATGTCGATCGACCGCGTGATCGTCGAGGCCAAGCGAAGGGCCACCTTCGACTTTGTCGACCACTCCCTCCCCAGTGTTGTGAAAGTCGTAGTGCGCCTGGTGGGAATGGCGCCCGTCATTCGGAACATCACGGCGCTTGGGAGCGTGATGGGGTACGGCAATATCCGGCTCGTCTCCATCAAGAACACGCACAGTAAAGAATCGGTTGTGAAGGTTAGCATAAAGGAGCCGTATTCCGTGCCCCTTTTCTGCGGCGACCTGGCCGGCGCTTTCAACGCTATCCGCCGCCGCCAGGTTGCTGTTGACCGCGAGGAGCTCGCGCCCGACGATTTCCTGATAACCGGCCGTATCTCGCAGCACCCTCTGGAGCTTCAGGAGAGATTGCAGACCAAGGTCTACGAGCACAAGCCGGGAGATATCTCCTTCGACAAATGCCCCAAATGCGGCGGTCCCATGATACTTTCGGAGTACAGGTGGGAAGTTGACCGGGGAGTTATCGTAAACAAGGAGAGGGGCCGTCGCATGGCGCTCGTCGGCCCAGCTGCCCTCGACGCCGTCATGGACGAGCTCGAGAAGGAGTTGGGGGACACGATCCCGCACGTGATCGTCGAAGCCCAGCGGCGGTTTATCAAGACGGGCTTCTACACTCTCGACGAGGTGGCTTCCGAAGAGCTCTTCCGCATGCAGCTTGCCGTCAGGGGCCTGGGCAACGTGAGGGATTTCGAGTGGCAGGAGGGCGGTCTGCGCTTCAGGCTCGAGAACCCCTGCCTTAGCCCCGTGATAGCAGGCATGGCGCTCGGCTTTTTCGAGATGGCCTCAGGCGGAGAAGGTCACGTGGAGTGGACGCGGGCCGAGGACGGCGACCTGCTGGTAGAGATCTCTTCTTGAGCCGCAGTGAATTCGTATGGAATGAGTGAACAAATAGAGAATTTAGAAGTTTGATGCAAGCTACGTGCCACCGGCCGGCGAAGCACTTGAGTATCCGCCGGACCAGTACACATAGAGCTAGCTAGTAACGGGACGAACGCTGGGGGCGTTCCTCTCTTGGCTTTGCCACGTTCACGTTGAGGTTGCGGCCGTCAACGTCTTTGCCGTTGAGGGCATCGATCGCCGCCTGACCCTCCGTGTCAACGCCCATCTCGACAAAGCCGAATCCCTTCGACCTGCCGCTATCGCGATCCATGATCACGTCGGCCGAATCTACCGTGCCGAACGCGCCGAAAGCGGTCCTCATGTCTGCCTCACTGGTTGAATAACTGAGGTTTCCAACATATATCTTCATTCTTCTGCACCCCCTTTTGTGCATAAAAAAAGCCCCGAGATTGGATCCTCGGGACAAACAGTACTTCTACCTAAGAACTTTAACTCGTCGCCATTATAGCACATAACCCGCCGCCGTGCCGTCTGCGGCCTGAGATAATACGAGATCGTCATATACGGCCCGCAGATTGTGGAGGCAATGCTGTAATGATAGGGTACAAGTGTATAAGCTTCGGTCTATCCGGACGAGACCACAGGGACACCTCGTTCCTTGAGATCACAATGGTTGAGAGCCATATATGAAAGCTGAGCTCCTGCGCCATATTGAAACATCCCGATCATCCGTTTCCTCGTATGTCAATATTCCAGAGGGGGTACTGCCATGAAAGCTGCCATGTGGAAAAAGAAGAAAGTCCTGGAAGTCGACGATGTCCCCGAGCAGGAGGTCGGTCCGGAAGACGTGAAGATCAAGGTGGAGTACACGGCCATATGCGGTTCCGACCCGCACATCGTGGATGGCAAGCTGCCGGTTTCCTACCCCCCGAGGATCATGGGCCACGAGATGTCCGGCACCATCGTCGAACTCGGGGAGCAAGCCGACACTAAGGGGCTAAAGGTAGGCGACCGCGTGACGGGCAACCCGGTGCGCTATTGCGGGGTCTGTGATTACTGCCGCAACGGCCTGGAGCATTACTGCCTCAAGCTCGCGGCCTTCTTCCCACCGGGAACCATGGCCGAGTCTGTCGTGTGGCACGAGCAGCAGGTGTTCAAGCTGCCGGACTCCATAAGCTTCGAGGAAGGATGCCTGACCGAGCCCGTCTCCGTCTGCCTTCGAGGCATCGACCTTTCGAACATCAGGGAGGGATCGACGGTCGCCATCCTTGGCCTTGGCGGTATCGGACAGATACTGCTGCAGCTCTCTCTGCTGGCGGGTGCGTCGCAGGTGATGGTGGCCGACCCGGTCGAGTCTAAGAGGAACACCGCCCTGGAGATGGGGGCCGACATGGCGTTCGACCCGCTGACTGAGGACATGTGGGCCACCACCATGAAGGTGACGGCCAACCGCGGCTTCGACACGGTCATAGAGGCATCGGGCAACCTCGACTCGGCGAAGTCCGCTATGGACATGGTCGGCAAGGCCGGCACGATGGTCTATTTTGCCGTATACCCCATGAACTTCGAGTTGCCGATCAAGCCTTTCGACCT
>DATCGY010000295.1:0-7122 GCA_036508635.1 Candidatus Anoxymicrobiaceae bacterium | reverse complement strand
AGCCCGGTTACAACAGGTGTGCTCGAACTGTATACTACCTTGAAAAGCCCGCAACCATCAGTTGAATTGGTTGTACCCACGTAAAGTAGGTAATTACCGGAATAGTTACGCATGGAAGCGATTTCGGTATTGTCATTGTCCCCAAAACCATCCGCGCCAATCTGCCTCCACGTTCCACCCGACTGGCGCTCCCAAAGCTCACATCCGGTTACCGTGTTCTTAGTACCGAAATACCGGGCATGCCCGGCACTGTCGAGGATGATGCTGGTGATTTCGGTGTTGTGCACGTCACCGAAACCATCGGATGGGGATATCTTGCGCCAGATTTTGTCAGAGGAGTAATAGTCCCAGACCTGGCAGCCGGCTACCGTGTTCCGTGTACCGACACAGTAAGCCCCGCTGCTTCCACCCGTTTGATTGATCGCGGTTGAAGCCGTGTTGTTCGAATTTCCGAACCCATCCACGTTCATCTGGGTCCAGGAATCGGCAAGCGCCTGGGATACAAACAACCCGGATGTAAGAGATAAGGCTAACAACAAAACAAGGGTAAGGGCCACTAGTAATCTTTTTCTCATGCTTCCCCCTTTATGCAAGGCTGCACGCACCATTACAAGAGCAGGTGAAGTATATCAATAAAGGACGGCGCAAACTACACTCAGCAGAAATCCCGAAATCGGGCCTGCCCGGTAGACCTGCTCGGGGCTCGCCCTTGGTAAACAGTTTTCGAGACCGCACTCAAACTGAAACTCTCCCCAATAGAGGGAGGCTGCTTGTCACACACCATCCTCACAAGAGCTCAGGCCTCGAGGCAGCGTCTCAGGTGGTCTCGACACGACTTGAGAACCTCGTCCGACTGAGGTGTTCCGGACAGGGCGCGCGACAGTGCGAGACCTCCAACCATTAAAGAAATGGTTGCGAGCGCCTCCTCTCCAGGCTGGTGTGCGCCGAAGTCGGAGTACTTCGATGTCAACCCCTCGGCAAGCATTTCGATGCCCTCCGCGAAAGCCTCTCGGACAGAGGTCTCCGACTTCGCCACTTCGGCAACGATAGCCGGAAGCGGGCAGCCGGTATCAGGGTTGTCCCTGTGCGTCCTCGAGAGGTACCTGCATACGACGGCCTCGATCCACGCTTCCGGCAGCGCGTCCTCGAGCCCGGCCGTCAGCGGGCCGCGCGACTCCTTCAACGCCGAGCCTACCGCTTCCGTAACGAGAGACTGCTTTGACGGGAAGTGAGCATAAAAACCTCCGACCGTCATCCCGGCGCCGTCCATCACCTGGGATACGCTCGTTGACTCGATTCCCTTTTCTCTGATGAGAGTACCCGCCGACTCGAGGATCTTCTCCCGGCTCTCTTCTTTTTTCTCCGACCTGCCGGTAATGGCTCTCTCCTTTCGTGGAAACGCGGTGCGTGATTATTCGTCCTTCATTCTCGCCGAGACGAACTCGCCTATGTCCGGGGGAGGCTTTATCTCCTCCCGAAGCACGAGCGCGATGGCCCTGTCTCCGCCGCAGGTCGGCGTACAGACTCCGCAACCGATACAGGCGTCCTGATCGACGACCGCGACTTCGTCTTCGATGGTTACTGCGTCCATGGGGCAACGCTCCTCACAGGTAGAGCAACCCACGCACTCCCCGGCATCGACGCGTGCCATGTAATTACTGCGCTCTAGCGCCGCGTGTCCCCCGACCTTCATCGCGTGGATGAAAGCGCATCCGCACTCGCAGCAACTGCAGATGGTCGCAAGGCCCCCTTGTATGTTGTCGCAGTTATGGACCATCCCCTCTTCCGTGGTCTCCTTGAGTATCTTAAGACACTCGTCGCGGGTTATCTTCCGCGCCATGCCCTGCTCGACCATATGCCTGGCCATGCTCCCGAAGTGGAGGCAGTTCTCGAGTGAATGGTCGCAGCCCTCACCCACAGAATTCCTCATCTGCCGGCACGGACAGAACGCCACGGCAATAAACGCGTCCTCTTTGATCATCGAAGGTATCGCATCGAAGGGGAGGATCTGCGAGGCGTCCTGGAGGGATTCCTCGATCGGGACCACCCTGATCAGGGGGATGCCGCGCGCGAGCTCCCCGCCGAACTCTTCGTCCATGTACTTGACCCATAGCGGCGCGAGGGCCCGCGTCATCTGTGTCTCCCTGCCTGCCCAGAACGGCGTCTCGGAAAAGCCGACGATGCTGGGAAGCAGCCGGTATATCCTCTCTTGTCCGGGCTTCTGCTGGCTGAAGACCGTGCCCCGGCGAGCCATGCGGTCGAGTATCTCCTGAAGCGAGTCCGCTTTTTCGGGAATAACCTCTTTCCACCCGTCGGTGGTCTTGCTCTCGAAGATGCTCATCTTCAGTGCGACCTCGGCCTCTTCTCCGGGATACAGTATCGCCAGGATCTTTAGAAGCGTTGGAGACATCGGCACCCCGGCCGGTGCCTTATTGAGAAGCTCCGCCAGTCTTACGTAGACGTTCTCGTCCATGCCGAACCTCCTATTGCCTCATCCGAGCGGCTAGGAACTCCCGGGGCGCGGGTGGCGGTTTGGTCTCCTCCCGGACGTGCAGCAGTATCGCCTCTTCCCCACCGCACGTGGGTGTGCAGACCCCGCAGCCTATGCAAATGTCCTCGTCTACAACGGCCACGTCGTCTACTGTAATCGCGTTTACCGGGCACCTTTCCTCGCAGGTACCACACGCGGTGCAGTCGTCGACCGTTACCCTCGCCACGTAGTTGGAACGCGATATCGTGTCGTGCTCGGCCTTTTTCGCGCGGAAGAACGCACAGCAGCACGAGCAGCAGTTGCAGATGGTACGCAGACTCCCCTGGACGTTGTCGCAGACGTGGACGAGCCCCTGCTCGGTAGCGTCGCGTAGTATCTCGAGCGCCTGTTCCAGGTTTATCTGCCTGGCCATCCCCTGCTCAACTACGTACCTGCCGAGGCTGCCGAAGTGCATGCAGTTTTCGGTCGACCGTTCGCATCCCTCCCCAAGGTATGTGCCTATCTGACGGCACGGACAGTGCCCGACCGCCATGAAGGTCGCCTCCGCCAGCCTGTCCTTGAGCGCGTCAAACGGAAGCACCTCCGATTCGTCCTCGAGGGATTCCGCAATGGGCACGACTCTTATCAAAGGCAGGCCGCGCTCCATCTCCTTGCCGAACGCCTCGAGCATATAGTCCCTCCAAAGCGGGGCGAGCGCGCGCTTCTCGGGCGTGTCTTCCCCGGAAAGGAATGGGACCTCCGCGATGCCGACGACTGTAGGCAGCAGCCGGTAGATCCTTTCGCGCCCTGGCTTTTGCTCGGTAAGAACAGTGCCCCGGCGCGCCATGTCGGTCAGCATCTCCTCCAGTTGCCCGGCCTTCCCCGGCACGAGCTCCTCGCATTCGGCCAGCGTCTTGTTCTCGTAGATGCTCATACTGCAGGCGACCTCGGCCTGCTCGGGGGTATAGAGGATCTCGAGGATTCCCAGCAGCGCGGGTGACATGGGAGCGCCCGCTATCGCCTTGTCCAGGTGTTTCGCGAGCCGCACGTATACATCTTCGGCCATTGTCGCCTCCCAACCCGCCGGGTCGCCCGGCGGCATCGCCGATATTATGCACGTAATATAATGCTCATAATATTAATACGTCAAGAATCAAGAATTGCCTATTTGCGAAATTTCGTGGAGCCGCCGGTTCAGGCGCAAGGCTCGTAGCGGTAGCCAAGACCGCGAACGGTTACGATGCGCCTCGGACGTGCCGGGTCCTCCTCGATTCTCTCGCGGAGGCGGCGAATATGAACGTCGAGGTTCTTGTTCTGTCCGTAGAACTCACCTCGCCATCCGGCGGAGATCAGGTAATCCCTTGCAAGCAGCTTGCCACTGTTCTTGAGGAATAGTTCGAGTAGACGGTATTCCACTGGCGGCAGGTCCACCACGGCCCCGCGCACTATTACCTCGTGGCGCTCCGGGTCGATTGATACGTCGCCAGCCTCGAGGGCGACGGGATCGAGCTCCTGGAGGGTACGTGACGCGCGGCGCAGTATCACCTTGACCCTGGCCATGAGTTCCCTCATGCTGAACGGTTTGGTCACGTAATCGTCGGCGCCCAGCTCCAACCCCAGGACCCTGTCGAGCTCAGTACACTTCGCGGTCAGGATAAGCACCGGAGTGTCACCCGCCTGCCTCACCCTCCTGCAGATCTCCAGTCCGTCGATGACCGGAAGCATGAGGTCCAGGATTAAAAGGTCAAAGCCCCCCTCCTCGAATAAACGCCAGCCCTCACCTCCGTCCGTCGCCACCTCGGCTTCGATCCCGTCATTCTCGAGGCTGTACTTGATCGCCTCGGCCATCGGCTCCTCGTCCTCGATAATGAGTATCCTGGTCACAATGCTGCCTTCCGCGCTGCGCGCCCGGCTCTGCCCTGCACTTGAAACCTGCATGCCTTCATCAGACGAACCTCGCTGCGGTCCCCGTCTTGCGCTTGTATAGCCAGGCGATGAGCCTCGCCAGCAGGTTGAAGGCCAGAACGAGCAACAGCAGGAACGCCGCCTCCGCGCTTGCTATCTTGATGGCGTCCGGTATCATGACTCCTCCCTCGCTGACAAGGTACCAGATGTTTCCCGCCATGGGCGCCGCTGGTTGTGTAGGCAGCAGGGGCGCTCTCAAGGCGAACGTCCCGACCGTATAAATGATGGCCGCGCTCTCTCCGACTACCCTCCCGATGGCAAGTATTGCGCCGGTTGTGATTCCCGGCATCGCGCTAGGGAGAACCACCTTCTTGATCGTATTCCAGCGACTCGCGCCCAACCCCATCGAAGCCTCACGGTAGGAGTCGGGAACCGCTTTGAGAGCCTCCTCCGACGTACGCATGATAGTGGGCAGATTGAGAAGCGCAAGAAGTAGCGCGCCGGCCAGCAGTGAGTAACCCAGGCCCATGTACGTCACAAACAGCAACAGGCCGAAGATCCCGAAGACTATGGACGGCACCGTCGTCAGGGCGTCCGCCCCGAACCGCACCGTGCGCGTCATAAGCCCTTCCCTCGCGTACTCGGACATGTAGATCGCGGCGCCCACGCCCACGGGAAGTACTATCAACAGCGTAAGTATTGCCAGATAGAACGAGGACCAGACCATTGGCCAGATACCCCCACCCACCGCGCTGGCCCTGGGCGCCCCGAAAACAAAGTGCGGGTTCAAAGCATAAACGAGCCCTTTCCAGCATATGGCGATGACTATGAAGCCCAGCAGCGCAAGGCCGAACATGGCTATGCTCCAGACGACGACGGTCGCCGTCCGATCGGTCTTTTTCGACCTGCGTGCACTCCGGCGAACAGCCGCCGAGGCCGCTTCAACACCGACGACGGCGTCGGCGGTTTGCGTGTTCTCATTCATCTCGCATACGCCTTTTTCCTGGAAGCGACCCTGATAAGCGCGATAAGGCATATCGCAATGAGCAACAAGACCAGTGCCATGAAGAAGAGGGCCGAGCGCTGAGTGCCGGACGACTCTCCCATCTCCATCAGCATCTTTGTCGTCAGGGTATGGGTGGGTGAGAAAAGCCCTTTCGCGTACGAGGTAGCCGGACCTATCACCAGCGCCACCGCCATCGTCTCCCCGATCGCCCTCCCCATGCCGAGTATCACGGCGACGATTATCCCGCTCTTCGCGGCGGGAAGAGTCACGCGCCACGTGGTCTGCCATCGTGTAGCGCCAAGACCTGTCGACCCCAACCTGTAGTCAGCTGGCACAGTCTCGAGCGCATCTTTGGCGATGGTGGTTATGGTCGGCATGACCATTATTCCCAGAATGAGGGAAGCGGCGAAGATGCCCGTCCCCACCGTGTGCGTCAGCGCCTTTATCCACGGCAGCAGGATAATCAAACCGAGCCAGCCAAGGACGATGGACGGAATGCCGGCGAGCACTTCGACGCCCCGCGTCACGATCGCCGCCGCCCTCTTGGGGGCCATTTCCGTGAGGAACAATGCGGTTCCCAGCGCGAGAGGGGCGCCGATCAAGAGGCCGCCGACGGTCGTGAGCAAGGTGCCGACGATGAATATCATGATGCCGTAATGGCCTGTCTGGGGGTACCAGTTGGAACTAAAGAGATTAAAGAGTCCAACCTTGGTAATAGCGGGCAGCGCCGCTCTCGTCACGAAGACTATTATCAGAAGAATCCCGACCACGACCAGCATGGACAGGACGGCCAGCACCTTCTTGATGATCCACTCTCTGTCAATCAACTAAGCCCGGTCCTCCTGTTGATGGGATGAGCCGGGCGGGACTCGTGAGGGTCCCGCCCGAGGCTCTATGACGGGTCGGCTATTTCTTTATCGTGGCCTGCGCCTTCGATATTGGTATGTACTCCTTGGAAACCGTGTTGTTCTGGAAACTGTCCGAGAGCACGAAGTCGACATACGACTTGGTCGCGCCTGTTGGCTCGCCCTTGGTAAACATGTGCAGGTACCTGCCGAGCGGATACGTGCCGTTCAGCGCGTTCGTAAGGTTGCCCGTTACGCCGTCCAGTTGCACCGGCTTTACACTGCTCTTGATGTAACCGTACGAGGTGTAACCGATCATGTTCTCAGTGGACCCGACCTTCTGCACCATGATGCCGTTGCTGTTGGACTCCTGTGCGCCAGCCACAGGCTTAACCGGGTTGGTCGCACTGAGGCCGAGGATCTTCTGATCGAACATTTCCCTGGTTCCCGACGCCGAGTCACGGATGCCCACGACTATGGGGGCGTTCGCACCTCCGACCTGGCTCCAGTTGGTGACCTTCCCGAGGAAGATGTCCTTGGCCTGGGCCGAGGTGAGATTTGTAACGGTGACGCTCGGGTTTACGATGATCACGATAACGTCGTATGCGATCTGGTGGTCCACGATGCCCTTGCCTTCTTCTTCAGGCTTGAGCTCTCGAGATGAGTTGCCGATGTTCACGGATCCTTCACTTACCTGGGTTATCCCGACGCTGGAACCCCCTCCCTGGACGGTGACAGTGGCCCCTGAGTTGTCTTTCATGAACTGCTCCGCCGCAGCCTGCGCTATCGGCTGAACCGTCGTGGACCCCGATGCCGTCACGTTGCCAGAGACGCCGCTTCCACAACCCGCGGCCATTACGGCTGCAAAAAGAACTACCAGTAGCAGACATGCCGGC
>DATCGY010000294.1:0-22311 GCA_036508635.1 Candidatus Anoxymicrobiaceae bacterium | reverse complement strand
GTCCCGCCGCTATGTCTTTCCTGCTTGTTGCCCGTAAAGGCTATTTCTTCTATTCAGCCTCGATGGGCTTCGACTCGGCTTTCTTACTCTCAACAGCGATAGGAATGCTCTTCGCCTTCTTTGGCTGTGTCTTCGGAACCGTTATCTTCAGCACCCCGTTGTCGTAAGATGCCTTGACTTTATCGGCGTCGATGTCCGTAGGCAGCCGCATCGAACGCTGAAACATCCCTGAAGCTCGCTCGACCCGCAAGAAGTTCTCTTCCCTGGTTTCCTTATCAAGCCTGCGCTCGCCGTTGATGCTCAACATGCCGTCGTCTACTGACACGTCTATTTCTCCGGGCTCAACGCCCGGCAGTTCCACCTCCACCGTGAAGGAGTCCGCGGTCTCGTAGATGTCGACCGCAGGCGCCCAGGCGCTTCCCCCCACGAGCGACTTGTCCTCGCCAGCCGCCACTGAGAGAAAACCCCTGCGGAACAGCCTGTTGAGATCCTCCTGGGCTCCGAGGAAAGCATCGAGCGGATCCCATCTCACAATCGCCATTTACGGTCCCTCATTTCAGTGTCTTTCCTTAATCGGCTTGCGTGGTCTATGCGCCACCACGTCTTAGCTCTTGTCCTCGTCGACCACTTCGTAGTCCGCCTCGATGACCTCGTCCTCGCCCGGCCCGAAGTCGCTGCCCGAGGGCTCGTAACCCGGGCCGCTCGCGCCAGCCGATGCCTGCGCGTACACGGCCTCCGCAAGCTTGTGCGATGCCTGGATGAGGCTCTCCACGGATGTCTTTATCCTGGATACGTCGGATCCCTTGAGCGCCTCTTTGACCTCGGCTATCGCGGCTTCGATCCTGGAGCGCTCGTCCGCGTCGACCTTGTCGCCGAGTTCCCTCAGCGACTTCTCTGTCGTGTACACGACCTCGTCCGCCTTGTTGCGGGTCTCGGCCTCTTCGCGCTGCCTGCGGTCCTCGTCGGCGTGGTCCTCCGCGTCGCTGGTCATCTTCTTTATCTCGTCCTCGTCGAGGCCGCTGGAAGCTGTGATGGTAATCTTCTGCTCGTTACCCGTCGCCCTGTCCTTGGCCGACACGTTGACGATGCCGTTCGCGTCGATATCGAACGTGACCTCGACCTGCGGGATGCCTCTCGGCGCCGGCGGGATGCCCACAAGGTGGAACTTGCCAAGTGTCTTGTTGAAGTCGGCCATCTCGCGTTCGCCCTGCAGGACGTGAACCTCGACGGAGGTCTGCCCGTCGGCGGCCGTCGTAAACACCTCGCTCTTCCTGGTCGGGATCGTGGTGTTGCGCTCGATCAGCTTCGTGAACACGCCACCGAGCGTTTCGATTCCCAGCGAAAGTGGGGTGACGTCGAGAAGCAGTACGTCCTTGACCTCGCCCTTCAGGACTCCGGCCTGGATCGCTGCTCCGACCGCCACTACCTCGTCCGGGTTGACACCCTTGTGCGGCTCTTTGCCGCCGGTCAGCTCACGGACCTTATCCTGAATAGCCGGCATGCGCGTCGCGCCTCCGACCATGATGACGTGCTGGATGTCCTTAACGTCGAGCCCGGAGTCCGAAATAGCCTGCTTGAAGGGGCCTACGCACTTGTCGACCAGGTCCGCGGTCATCTTGTTAAAGTCGGCTCGCGACAACGTCATGTCGAGATGCTGCGGGCCCTCCGCGGTCGCCGTGATGAACGGCAGGTTGATGTTGGTCGTGGTGGTTGTCGACAGCTCCATCTTGGCCTTCTCGGCGGCCTCCTTGAGCCTCTGGAGCGCCATCTTGTCGTTGCGCAGGTCGATCCCGGTCTTGGCCTTGAAGTCGTCGGCCATCCAGTCGATCACGCGCTGGTCCCAGTCGTCGCCGCCCAGGTGTGTGTTACCGCTGGTCGACTTGACCTCGAAGACCCCGCCTCCTATCTCGAGGACGCTTACGTCGAAGGTGCCTCCGCCGAGGTCGAACACCAGTATGGTCTGCTCGTCTTCCTTGTCCAGCCCGTACGCCAGAGCTGCGGCCGTCGGCTCGTTGATGATGCGCAGGACTTCGAGGCCCGCGATCTTGCCCGCGTCCTTGGTGGCCTGCCTCTGGCTGTCATCGAAGTACGCGGGTACAGTGATTACCGCCTCGTTTATCTTTTCGCCCAGGTACTCCTCTGCATCAGCCTTGAGCTTCTGGAGTATCATCGCTGAGATCTCGGGCGGAGTGTAATCTCGATCGTCTATCTTTATGGTTTCCCTGGTCCCCATCTTTCTCTTGATGGAGGTTATCGTGCGCTCAGGGTTGGTGATGGCCTGGCGCTTGGCTACCTGGCCCACCAACCTCTCCCCGGTCTTGGAGAAAGCAACGATCGATGGTGTAGTTCTCCCGCCCTCGGAGTTTGGGATTACCGCGGGCTCACCGCCCTCAAGAACGGCCACGCACGAGTTGGTCGTCCCCAAGTCAATGCCTATTACTTTAGCCATTTGCAACCTCTCCTTGATTCAGAAAACTCGGCACATGATGTTGTGCCTATTGATATAATAATAGTTGAGTCTATCATTGTCAAGTTGTGACCATATTGCTCGAAACTCCTCTTTTCTCGAATAGATTTCGCTCCCGCCGGTACGTTTTCGGCATACCTCTTCTTATTCCTCCATGCATATCAGACAAGAATGCTGTCCAGAGACCGGCTCTGTTCTTTGCATCGCGACGTATTGAGCGCTCAGGACAAAGTGTCTGTAGCTCTGTCGGGTTTGCCCGATCGACAACCCGCCCATTCGTGCACGGCTACCGTGACCCCTGACTCACGCGATGGAAGCAACCTGTTTCGCACCCTGTGTAACGAACCCGGGAGTTCGCTGGGAAACAAGCAAAAAGGCCGCCACGGCATCGGTCGGGAACTCCCGATAAATGCTCATTGCACCTGTCTACGGTTTGTGCATCAATAAACTCGTAAGCAGGGATTGTGCATGGTTTGCTTGACTGTACGGAACGGCGTTGAGATTATTGCCGAGTTGACCTTGGAATAGCACCAGGAGGTGACCCGTGGGAGAAGCAAGCGACAAGCGACCCAAAGTGGACGCGGACGAGTGCACCGGTTGTGCTCTTTGCGTGGATGTCTGTGAGCAGGAGTGCCTTGACCTCGTCGACGACGTGGCGAGCATCGTAAATATGGAAGCCTGCATCGGTTGCGGCGACTGCGCCGAGGAGTGCCCGGTCGAAGCAATCACCATGGAATAGGCATCTTACTAGAATTCGAACAGCGGAGGCGGGCCAGGCCCGCCTTTCCGTTTTGTATGGCCTGCAGTCCGCCATGATCGGCTATGAGCCTATTCACTCGGGAGTTGTTTACAACAACGGACAAATCCAACAGAACACTACAGAAAATCACCCTATCATACTCATTTGACAAATCCGTCAATATGTATGATATACTTTCGCCCAGCGGTACAACATATGCCGTTTGGTTAAGGAGTGGCATTGGCAAGAAGAAAAGCAGTCAATCCTTCCGTTAAGAAGTACCGTGAGATGTCGGATAAGGAACTGGTGCGAAGCTCCAGGTCCGGCGACCGTCTCGCTGAGAGCGTGCTGATTAGCAGGTATCAGTATCTCGCGCACGTCAAAGCCCGGTCGTACTTCCTCACCGGGGCCGACCACGAGGACACCGTACAGGAAGGCATGATCGGCCTCTTCAAGGCTATTCGTGACTATAAAGAGGGCGAGCTCTGCTCGTTCCGCTCGTTCGCGATACTGTGCATCACTCGCCAGATAATCACGGCTGTTAAGACGCACGCACGCAAGAAGCACAACCCGCTCTCCTCTTACCAGTCGCTGGACACGCAGGTCCCTGACGAGAGCCTGCTGGACAGCCTGGCATCCCAGAGCATCGGCTCCGACAAGTCGGAAGACCCTCTCGACCTCTTCATCTTCGAGGAGGAGCTCGACGGCGTCATCGCGATACTGCGCGACAAGCTATCCGACCTCGAGTGGAGCGTCTTCGTCGAGTACCTGGACGGAAAGAGCTACCAGGAGATCGCAGAAGAGATCGACTGCGAGACAAAGGTCGTAGATAACGCCCTCTGCCGCATCAAGCAGAAGATCAAAAAAGAATGCGCCCTCACCGAAGCCGCCGGATAGAATCAGATCTCTCAAGCCGGGTCTCTCGAGGCCCGGCTTTTTCTACGGGGTCAGGTCTTTTATTGTTTGCTACTACGGTTATCTGAAGCAGAGGTCAGAAGCAAACAATAAAAGACCTGACCCCGATCAACCGCTCAAGCTTCAGCCGGTGAGGTCGGTGAAGGTGGTGCAGGCACCGCAGCGGACGCAGCCGGCGAGGCAGGATGAAGCGCGCAAGCCGGCATCCATTACGATTGCGGCGGCTCTTTCGAAGATATCCATCGTGGCATCCGGCGGCGGAGGTTGCCACGATTCGAGGGGTGTTCCCGGCAGCGGGCGCAGTGGGAGCAGATACGGATAGACTCCGAGGGAAACGAGGAGCTTGCTCCCATCGATGATGCTCCGGCTTGACTCCCCCAGCCCGACTATCAGAAAGCTTGTTACCTGCCCTTCTCCAAGTAGCTGCACCGCCCTGTTCCACGCGCCGCGGTAACGCTCCATACCGGCACGAGCTTTGCTCGGGGCCATGTTCCCCAGGACTGCTTCGTCGAAGCTCTCTATGTTGATCGCCGCCGTATCGGCGACCGATGCGGCGAGGTCGATCAGCGCCGGGTCTTCGGGCGGTTCGAACTGGACATGTATCTTCATGCGCGTCCGTTCCCTTACCGCGGCGGCGCATGCCGCCAGATGTGTAATGCCGGCATCTTCACCTGTCGACCCTGTTGTCATCACTATGTGGGTGAAGCCCTCAGCTTCGGCGGCTTCCGCCACTTCGGCGAGCTGACCCGGGGTCTTGCTTGCGAGAGTCACCCCTGACAGCTTTGATGTGGATATAGCGCAGAACTTGCACGACAGGTCACCGTGCGAACAACCCTGGGCAACGGTCGAACCTATTGCGTCGCGACCGTGACGAAGGGCGAACGAGCGATACGGGGTGTTGTCGGCGGTGCTCCGCCGGTAGAATCCGGGTTCGTCAGCCAGGGTTACGCGCGCGACTTCGACATTATCGCGCGCCAGGCGCCAGGAACCGTCGCTCCGGTTGCGGAGTTCGTAGGGAGAGTCGCCGGCGTACCACGCGCCGGTGGGAACCGTGGCCACGAGGTCGCCTATGAATATCGTGATACCATCAGCCGGGCCCGCGCCACCGGCACGCGTGTCGATCTCGGGCGGGGTACGCATTCCCAGCGCCTGGAGATCGATCTTCAAACGAAGCGGGTCTGTCACAGGGGCTGACATCAACTCTTCCCTGTCGATCCTGGTTCGCCTGCGAACGGGATGACGGCGGCATCCGGGTCCTCATGGGCGCCGATAGCGGCAAGTGCTCCGATGAGACCGCGCTCCCCGGTCACCTGGCGCAGCTCTACGCCACATCGCGCCGCCACGCTCCCGGCATGCTCCAGGCTCACCATCCGCCTCGCAGCGGATATCGAGAAAGCGCGCAGCTCATCGGCGATTTCAACGGAGCTCGAGACCGCCATTCCGCACTGGTCGCTGAAGCACGCCTTCTCGAGCTCTGAGGCGAACCTGTCGGTAACGTCGCCCGCGTCGGCCGGGCTGGCTCCCAGAATTATTGCCGTGGCGCAGCAGTTCGTCGTCTTGAACGGGTTCTCAGGAAAGAGCTGGGATATCACGTGTCCGAGATAGAGACAAGAGCCATCTTTCTGGAGCTCGAACGCGATCTCGTTTGCCGTAGACCACGTCGCGCCGCGTTTCGCATCGTCGGTGTCGTCCACGCCTATGACCAGCTTGCGCATCAAGGGCAGCCTCAGCGTCGCCCGCCCGAGTGCCGCACCTCCACCCGCCTCGTGGACCGTCGTGGAGATGACACCCTCGGCCATCCCGCGGCAGAGCGTGGCTGCCACACCGCCACCGGCGAGACCAGCGTAAGTGACCCGTACCTCACCATCGAGCACCTGCACTTCTTCCAGCCCGGCTCCGGCAATGCCTGGAGACAGCTCCAGGTCCGCGCGTCCCTGGCCGCACAGGAAGATGTTCCTCGAGCCCTCCCGCCTCGCCGCTCGCACAAGCGGGCTTGTACGCTCGTAATGGTAGACCTCCCACGCGGCACCGCCGGAGCAAACCCCGCGCGCGTGGTACTCGTGCAGCTCCACGAGCCCAGACGCTTCGTCGACGAGCGCGACAATCCTCTCGTACGGCGTGATGTATGGAAGATCGCCGTACCGCTGTCTTATCTCTGCTGGTGTCAGGTTATCTGCCATGTGAGCTTCCGTTAGTATCCAGACACGAACAGTAACATATCAGGCGTGGTGGTTGCAGTCGATGGATGACGTTGCGGATGGTCTCCCCTGATGGTACATTGCAGAGCGTCCGGCCCTATACCGCGAAAGAAACCTGATGGCTGACAACGGATCCGAAGAACACGGCATGCAAGACGAACTCGAGCAGGGCGAGCCCGAGCAGATCGAGCGTAGAATCGAAGAACGCGAGGTCGAGCTTGAGGACCAGGACCGCGAGCTCGCCGATATCGACCTCGAGAGGCGTGACAAGCTCGTAAAGGAAGCGCTCGGCAAGTTCGGCTTCTTTATGCACATGACCGGGTACCTCATGGGATGCGCCTACCTGATCCTGCTCGGCGTTATCGTACGAAAGACGTTGCCCTGGGTCTTAATACCCATAGCCATTTGGACCGGGTTCCTCCTCTATCACGCCTGGCGGGCATGGCATCCGAAGTCCAAACCGGAAGAGACTCTCGAATCGCTCGACAAGATCTACCGCGAGCACGAACGGCAGGTAAGCCACGACCTCGATGCTTCGATCAAGGCGCGGGCCGAGATGATCATGAAGACCCGTGATTACCAGAAGGGACTGGAGCTCCTGAGCATCAGCGACAACGACGAACCAGACGAAGCAGAGTCCCCCAATGGAGATACCACAGAACCTCCCTACGAAAAACCACCCGAAGCCAAACCTGAGAGACCCGCCTCAACCACCTGACGAGACTATTGTTCGTGGGTTGAGTTGTTGGGGCAGGAGATGTAGGGAGCGATACCCGGTTGCCCTTTTACCCAGACATACGGTTTGTGGCCGGAGGGGCAGGTAGGGGCGCTCTTGAGCAGGCTGGCGTTGACAAGGTCTTGAAGGGAGGAAGGGTAGTTCTCGTCGGGCGATTCGACGGCGTACTCCTGTATTGCCGCCTCCACGTTGCGCTGGTTCGAGATGCATGTTTTGCGCTGCGCGACCTGCCTGGCGTTCATCGTGATGATGATGATAGGCCCCGATACAGCGGCGCCCACCACCAGAATAGCGAGCACCACGATGCCGACGATGAGTGGCACGCCGATCCTTCGGCGCGGCGCCCCGAGGAATTCACCAGGCTGAGGAGGTTCACCTGGAGCCGGCGGCGGTGCGCTCTCTGGAAAAGGAGATTCCTGGGCCTGGAGGACGTCGGGTCCGGGCGGCGGCGGCCCGACGGCACCGGATGGCGCCTGACCCTCCGCGGGCGCTCCGCACCTCTGGCAGAACCTGCTGTCATCGCTCATCTCTCCGCCACACCGGGTGCAGTTCATCAATGCCTCCTTCTTGGCATTGTCCCAGACCGGACAAGGTTTGCAGCCTCATCTTACTTTACACCGCGAAGGTCAATCGATCGAGGATCTCAACCGCGACAGCCCGGGATCCCGCCCCCGGCATACAGGCCGAGGAGCCGGAGCGCCCTGAGCATCTGGACCCCCTCCTCGATGGAGTGAACCACTGGTATGCCGTTGAGCTCGAATCCCTCGAGCACCATCCCGTACTTGGCGAGGTTCGGCACGTAGGCGACGACCGGTTTGTCGTGTTTCTTTACCACCTGGCCCAGTCGGGTGCCGACGAACGACGTCATCATCGGGGTGTACGGAAGGGTGAGCACGAGCGCGGCCTCGATGTCGTCCTGGGAGAGCACGTAGTCGAGTGACCTCTCGAAATCCTGATCCGCGGCGCTTCCCGTCAGGTCTACCGGGTTGTATAGCGATGCGATGTCGCGCACGCCTGGCTCGAGCAATGCGCGCAACGCCTCGCGCCTTTCCTGGTCAAACTCCGGGACCTGTAGCTCCGCGGCCGTCGCGAGGTCGGACGCGATGACCCCGTGCCCCCCGCTCGAAGAGATGATGGCGATACTGCATTGCCTGAGAGGCCGGTGGTGGTAGAACGAGAGGATCTTGCAGAACGAAGCGACCTCAGCCTCCGTCGTTGCCTCGAGTATACCGCTCTGCTTGAGCGCACCCGCGACCATGTCGTGGTCGCCGGCAAGCGCGGCGGTATGCGAGTGAGCCGCCGCCTTTCCTCTTTCGCTTTTCCCCCCGATGTAGGCGACGATAGGTATGCGGTTGCTGATCTCCCGGGCCGACTGAATGAAGCGCCGGACGCCCTCGTCCATCCCCTCGATGTAGAAGCAGATGCAACCCGTATCTCCACGCCCGGCAAAATGCTCGAGCAGGACTTCCTCGTCGACCATAGCCTTGTTACCCATGCTGACCGCGACGCTGATGCCTATCCCGACCTCGTGAAAACAGGTCATGACCTGGTCCACCAGGAACGCTCCACTCTGGCTTGCGACAGCAACGTCTCCCTTCCGGGGCTTTACCGTTCGCTCGGGTGGAAGAAAGAACGTATCGACCACGGGAGGCGAATAGACCCCAAAGCAGTTTGGGCCGACAAGCGTCATGGAGTTTTCCCTGCAGACTCCGACCAGCTCGTCCTGGAGCGCTCGGCCTTCGTCGCCCATCTCCGCAAAACCGCCGGAGATGACGACCAGCGCCTGGACGCCCGCCGCGGCGCACTCCCGGGCGACCTGCGGGACATGGTCGGCCTTGACCGCCACCACGGCCATTTCGACGGGACCCGGCACTTCGTCCAGGGTTCGATAGATCCTGCGCCTCTCCAGCTCACCGCCCTTGGGGTTGACGGCGTACACGTCACAATCACTTCCATAGTAGTTCTTGTTAAAGATTATGTTTGCGGGGTGGAAAGGGTTGGTCGTCGAAACTCCGACCACTACTACGCTGCGGGGACTGAAGACTTTCGAAAGGTCCAAGGGAACTCCTCACTACAGGTCGAGCGGCCGAGCGGCACTGAACCGGCACCGGCCACGCGTGGTCTCTTGCAATCCACGACTTCGAGGTCTTATTCTCCACCTCGACCCGACTTCCCGCCAGTGCGTTGCTTTCCTGTTAGCCGGGTATGGCGTGGCTCGCGCCGGACGCCGTTGTCAGGCGACGAAGGCTTGTGTTATATAACAAGGGCAAACTGGGCAAACCGGAACGGAGGCAATATGCAACCTGCGGTGATATTCGGGCTCGGCCCGCTCGAACTGATAATTATAATCGCCGTTATCGTGGTGCTATTCCTTCCCGCGCTCCTGCCCAAGCTCGCCAAGAGACTCGGCGAGTCCATGGTCACCCTGAAGGACATGGCCAACAAGAGCATCGACGAGAGCGACGAGAAGTCAGACGACCCAAAAGACTCACCCAAGCCCAAAGAATGACCCGGGTCGCAAGCTACAGCCCACCCGCATTTTCGTGCTTCATATTAATACCTGCGTTATAATCCTGCAGTGCCTCGCGTCCCGAACGCGGAGCCACGCACATATAGAGGGTTCCCAGAGGAGGTATGATGAGCAACGATCTGTTCAAGCCCGAGCATGAGGTGTTCCGCCAAACCATCCGTGAGTTCCTGGTCAACGAGCTCGCGCCGCACGCCGATGAGTACGAGGAAGCCGGCGAGGTCCCACGCGAAGTCTTCAAACTCATGGGAGATATGGGATATCTCGGGATGCGCTACCCGGAGAAGTACGGCGGTGGCGACGACATCCTCTACGAAGCGGTCCTCCACGAAGAGGCCGCCAACTGCGGGTCGGGCGGGGTCGGGGCAGACCTCGGCGCTCATATCGCCATCGCGATGCCCCACATCCTCACATACGGCACCGAGGAGCAGAAAGAACGCTACCTCGTTCCCGGCATCAAGGGCGAGCAGATAGGGTGCCTCGCGATCACCGAGCCCGACGCGGGCAGCGATGTGGCCAACATCAAGACAAAAGCCGTGCGTGACGGCAGCGACTGGATCATCAACGGCTCGAAGACTTTCATAACGAACGGGTCGCGGTGCGACTTCATGGTGCTCGCCGTAAAGACGATCCCGGACAAGGGCTACGGCGGGATCTCCATGTTCGTCGTCGACACCAGGGACAACCCGGGCTTCGAGGTCACAAGGAAGCTCGACAAGCTCGGCTGGCGCGCCTCCTCGACGGGCGAGCTCGCGTTCACCGACATGCGGGTGCCGGGCGACGCCTTGCTGGGCGAGGAAAACCGCGGTTTCTACCAGATTATGGGGATGTTCGCCTGGGAGAGGCTCACCCTCGCGCTCGGGGCCATCGGCGGCGCGCAGCTCTCCATGGACGAAGCGATCACCTACGCCAAGCAGCGCAAAGCTTTCGGCCATCCGATCGCCAAGTTCCAGGTGATAGCGCACTACTTCGCGGACATGGCCACCAAGATCGAGGCTGGGCGGCAGATGACGTACAACGCCCTCAAGCTGTACGTCGACGGGGGCAACCCGATAAAGGAAGTCTCGATGGCGAAACTCTTCTGCGGGCGCATGGCGTGCGAAGTCGTCGACACGTGCCTGCAGATATACGGTGGCTACGGCTACATGACGGAGTACAACATCTCGCGCTCGTACAGGGACATGCGGCTTATCCCGATCGGTGGCGGAACCGACGAGGTGATGAAGGACATCATCTCCAAGACCATGGGCCTGGGCTAGCGTAACAACCTCGACGCCGGGGATGAGGTCTCATGAAACCGGCGAAGATAAACGTTTACAGACCCGAGACGCACATGTGGCCGGCGCCGGCGAACAGCTTCGTGCTGCTTGACGGCGCCGGCGCCGTTCTTATAGACGCGGGGTGCGGCTACCGCGAATGCTACGAGAAGGTAAAGGCGTTCCTCGCGAAGCTCGGAGCCGAGCCCGCAGACGTGCATACCGTGGTGCTCTCGCACGCGCACCCCGACCACATGGGGGCGGTGCCGTTCCTGCTCGAGGAAGCTTCCCCCAGAGTGATCATCCACGAGCTCGACAGGCAACTGGCGATCGACAACGGATTGTTGAACAAGAGCTTCGACATGTGCCACATCGCCGACTACTACATGGAGCGGCTCGGGGACACCGACCCCGCTTCACTGGACATCCTCGATTACTTCAGCAATCTCTGCCCGATGGGAGCGGCCACTCCTACCGACACGGTTGTCGAAGGGGACGTGCTGGAGCTCGCGGGGCGAAGGTTCGAGGTGCTGCATACTCCCGGGCACGCGCCCGGCCACATCTCGCTCTATGACCGGGATGACCGGACGCTCCTGGCGTTCGACCTGGTCGGAGCGGTAGTCGCCTGGTACTGCCCGTCGGGGGGAGGGGCGCGCGGTTACCTCGAGAGCCTCGACAAGATCGAAGCACTGGACGTGGCTCTTCTCCTGCCTTCACACGGAGAAGAGATCACGGACGTCAGCTCGGCCATCGAGAGGACGAGGGAAGTGCTACTGGGTCGCCAGAGAAAGATCCTGCGACTCCTGGGCGAACGCCCGATGACGCTTCTCGAGCTGACGGACGAGCTGTTCCCCGCGCCGGTCAGGATGTTCCCGGGCCTGCAGATCACGGACAGCCACATGATAAAGCTCGAAGAGGACGGCATCGTCGCGCGCGCCGAAAAGGACGGCATGCCGGTCTTCACACTGCGGTGAGCCCTTGATGCGCAAGGGAGCGAGCCAACGTTGCTACCGCCGCCCCCAGCGCGTCCGGCCACATCCAGTCGCGACCCACGAGCCGGACCAGGGCACTTCCGACGATCACAGCATCGGCGAGCTGGCCCACATGCGCGCACTGTTCCGGTGTCGATATGCCGAGTCCCACCCCCAGTGGACATGAAGTATTGGCCCGGACCCTCCCGAGGAAAGGCGCGAGAACGGGAGACAGCCCCTCCCTCGGGCCTGTGGTTCCCATCAGGGAAATACAGTATAGAAACCCGGATGACATGCTCCCTGCCGCGGCGATCCGTGTATCGCTCGTGGTAAGCGAGCAGAAGGCGACCGTCCCGAGCCCGGCTTCATCGCACTGCCTCTTCCACGGCTGCATCTCCTCTATCGGCAGATCGGGGATGATAACGGCGTCCGCCCCGGCCGCTACGGCGTCCCTCGCGAAAGGTTCGAGCCCGTAAGCCAGCACGGGGTTGTAGTACGTCATCAACAGAAGCGGGCTTTCCGTGTCGCACCTTACCTCGCCGAGCAGCTCGAGTACGCCGCCGACACAGGCGCCGGCCTGCAGGGCGCTCGCGGATGAGGCCTGGATGACGGGGCCGTCCAGCACCGGGTCCGAAAACGGAATACCGATCTCCACAGCATCGGCGCCCGCATCGAGCATTCCCCTGATCGCAATCGCGCTACCTCGGCGGTCGGGGTAGAAACCAGTGGCGTAAGTGATCAACGCCGGGCGCTTGCCGCGAACTCTCTCAAACATGTCGTCCAGCCGGTCAGACACGAGACGTCTCCTTTCGTATCGTCTCCAGGTCTTTGTCGCCACGCCCGGAGAGACACACTACCATCAGCTCGTCGCCGCTCATCGTCGGGGCCAGCCTGATGGCATGGGCCAGTGCGTGCGCGCTCTCCAGCGCCGGGATTATGCCTTCGACCGTCGCGAGCACGCGTGTAGCGTCGAGCGCTTCTGCGTCGCTCACGGACGTGTACGTCGCCAGCCCCTGCTCCTTCAGGTTGGCGTGCTCCGGTCCGACCCCCGGATAATCGAGCCCGGCCGAGACCGAGTGGGACTCAGAGATCTGGCCGTCGGAATCGTGCAACAGGTAGCTGAGCGCGCCGTGAAGAACGCCCCCCCTACCCAGCCCAAGCGTGCTGCCGTGCTGGCCGGGCCCGGGACCTACCCCACCGGCTTCCACTCCGACGAGCAGCGGCCCCTTCCCCACGAACTCGGAAAAGATCCCTATCGAGTTGCTCCCTCCGCCGACGCAGGCTACCACCGCGTCGGGCATCCTTCCCTCCACCTCCAGGCACTGCCTGCCCGTCTCGGCACCGATGACGGACTGAAACTCGCGCACCATCAGGGGGAACGGGTGCGGGCCGACCACGGAGCCGATGCAGTAGTGCGTCTCCGCGAGGTTGGTCACCCAATCTCTGAACGCCTCGTTAACCGCGTCCTTCAGCGTGCGGCTTCCCGAGGTCACCGGCACCACTGTCGCACCCAGCAGCTCCATCCGGTAGACGTTCGTCTCCTGTCTTTCGATGTCGACCTCGCCCATGTAGACCACGCACTCGCGTCCCATCAGCGCGGCCGCTGTAGCGCACGCGACCCCGTGCTGACCCGCGCCGGTCTCGGCGATGAGCCTGGGCTTTCCCATCCTTCGTGCCAGGAGACCCTGCCCGAGAGTGTTGTTGATCTTGTGCGAACCCGTGTGGCAGAGATCCTCCCGCTTGAGATATATCTTCGCCCCACCGAGCTTGCGGGTCAGGTTCCCGGCAAAGTACAGGGGCGTCGGGCGGCCCGCGTACGTCGAGAGAAGCGCGTCGAGCTCGGCCCGGAAGGGCGGGTCTGAGCGCGCCGAGTCGAACGCGTCCTCGAGCTCGAAGAGTGCCTCCATCAACGGCTCGGGAACGAAGCGACCGCCGAATTCTCCGAAATAGCCTTTTTCAACCACGCGCGGTTCTGTCTGGCTCAATTGTCGTTCACCTCGTAGTCCGCCTTCCGGGCGCTCTCGATAAACTTGTACATGAGTACCGGGTCTTTGACGCCGGGGGCGCTCTCGACGCCGCTCGAGACATCGACTCCATAAGGGTGCAGGTCTTTAATCGCGCCGGCCACGTTGCCCGGGTCGAGCCCTCCGGCAATGATCAGGTGTCCGTGCGGCTTCACGACTTTGAGCATCGTCCAGTCACGGCTCCTTCCCCCTGTGACACTGGTGTAATAGCCGTCGAGAAGAAGGGCGGGACAACTGTAATCGCGGACCCGAAGGATATCACTCCTGTCCTTGACCCGGACCGCCTTGATGGCCAGTTCACCAAGCGTCTCGCAATAGCCCGCGTCTTCAGCGCCGTGGAGCTGAACGAGGTCGAGCTCACAGTACTCGACGATGCCCCGCACCAGGTCCGGCGGCGAATCAACGAAAACCCCGACCCTGGAAGGGCCCCGCGGCATCTCCCTTGATATCCGCCTTGCAACCTCCGGACGCACGCGCCTCGGGCTGTCGGCAAAGACGAAGCCCACCGCGTCCGCGCCGAAACGCGCGGCCGAAATCGCATCCTCGAGCCTGGTGATTCCACATATCTTTATCCACATGACTCGTTCACCTCCCTGAATGAGTCGTGTCCAGTGCCGGGGGAGCCGCCGAGCAACTCTCTCAGCTTCACCCCGGGGTCTGCGGCTTTCATCAGCGCCTCTCCAACCAGGATCGCGTCCACGCCAAGGCCCTCGAGCCACTCGACCTGGGAGCGCCAGCTTATCCCGCTCTCGCTCACGACCACGAATCCGTCGGGTACGTATGGCAGCAGACGCCCGGTCGTGGCGAGGTCCACCGTGAGGGTCGCCAGGTCGCGGTTGTTTATCCCGACGAGCTTTGAGCCCGACTCGAGCGCGGAGCTCAGGTCTGCTTCGCCGTGTGCTTCCACGAGCGCATCCAGGCCCAGATCGCCCGCGAGGCTTACGAGCTCTTTCAATGTAGCGGGCGAAAGAGCCGCCGCTATCAGGAGCACGGCGGAAGCGCCGAACGCGCGGGCCTCAAGCACCTGGTATGGTTCCGTGATGAAATCTTTTCGCAGCAGCGGCAGGGGCGGGCGGGCGCAAACAGCCTCGCGCAGGTCGTCGAGGCTCCCGCCAAACCTGTAAGAGCAGGTCAGGATGGAGACCGCGGACGCCCCGGCGCCGGCATATACGCACGCCAGCTCCGCGGCCCCCGCGCCTTCCCTTATCGACCCCGCGGAAGGCGATCTTCTTTTTATCTCGGCGATGGCGTTGATGCCCACGCCGTCGCGGCGCAAAGCCTGGCTGAGGCTCGGCGCGGCCGCGCGGCCGGCGATAATGCTTTCGAGTTCGGCCACGCTCCTGGTCGCCATACGTTCGCGTGCGTCTCTCCTTGCCGCCGACACGGCTTCATCGAGGAACATCGCAGGCACCTCCGGGGCGTGAGAACTCGACCAGCGCAGCCAGCTTCCGCTTGGCGGCGCCGGTCTCGATGGCGTCGCGAGCGAGCCGGACGCCCTCTTTCAAGTCCGCCGCACTGCCGGCGACAACGATCGCGAATGCGGCATTGGCGACACAGATATCCGCCTTGGGCCCTCCCGCTCCCGACAGGATCTCGCGGATGATCGAAGCGTTCTCCGTCGCGTCACCGCCAAGGAACTCGGGGGACCGGAAGCGTGCCAATCCGAGGTCCTCCGGCGCAAGCAGTTTCGTCTCGCTCCTTCCCTCGCGGATCTCACACACGAGCGTTTCGGCGGTGAGGGTGAACTCATCCATCCCGTCCATGCCGTGGAGCACGAAAACGTGATCGGAGCCAAGCTGCGAGAGTACCTCACCGAGCGTCTCGACCAGGTCCGCCCTGTTTACCCCTATTATCTGCGCCCGGGCTCCCGCGGGGTTTGTGAGCGGGCCCACCAAGTTGAAGATGGTCGGCAGGCCGAGGGACTTCCTTGGCTCGACCACCCGCTTCATCGCGGGGTGGAAGTTCGGCGCGAAGAGGAACCCTATGCCGAGGCTCTCGATACAGGAGCACACCTTCTCGGGGTCCATCGCTATGTCGACACCCAGCTCGTCGAGGACGTCCGCGCTCCCACACCTCGACGATACGGACCTGTTGCCGTGCTTTGCTATGCTGACCCCCGCCGCGGACGCGATGATCGCCGCGGCCGTCGAGATATTGAAAGTCCCTGTCCGGTCACCCCCCGTCCCGCACGTATCGACCAGGAGTCCGACGCGAGGGCTGATCGAGACCTGGACGTCCCTCATCCCCTCGGCGAAACCCGCTATCTCTCCGGCAGACTCCCCCTTCATCTTGAGCGCGACCAGGAGGCCTGCTATGAGCGAGTCGCCCACTTCGCCCTCGAGCATGGCCCTGACGGCCACGCGCGCCTCCGCCCTGGACATTTCGCTGCCGGAAGTGATAGTCCTCAACGCTTTCGCCACGCTGTTTGCAGGCAATTCAAACCCCTCCTCAAACCCTCATCCGAAGAAAGTTGTCCAGTATCCGCCGCCCGCTCTCCGTGAGGATGGACTCCGGGTGGAACTGTACGCCCTCGACGGGCGCCTGCCGGTGCCTCACGCTCATGACGAGGCCGTCACCGGTCGTCGCCGAGACTTCGAGACAATCGGGAATTGTATCCGCATCCAGCACCAGTGAGTGGTACCGTGTCGCCTCGATCGGGTGCGGCAGGCCTTCGTATATCGTTCGCGAGTCGTGGTAGACGCTGGAGGTCTTGCCGTGCACCGGCTCTGGCCCGCGCACCACCTTGCCGCCCATGACCTGGCCGATGACCTGGTGCCCCAGGCAGACGCCCAGAATGGGTAGCTCCCCCGCCATCCGCGAGACGAGCTCGCACGATACGCCCGCATCCTCCGGCCTGCCAGGCCCTGGAGAGATCACGAGGTGGCTGGGCGCGAGCCTGCGGACGGAATCCACTCCGACTTCGTCGTTCCTGAACACCGCCACGTCGGAGCCAAGCTCCTGGATATACTGTGCGAGGTTGTACGTGAACGAATCGTAGTTGTCGACGAGTAGAACCCTGTTGTTCATTGACCCACTCCTTCCATCTCCACATCCCAAGCCGGCGTTTCGCTCAAGCCGAATCCCTGTCCGGTCGACCGGTGCCTTTCAGAGACCCCGGCGGCGTTAACCGCCCTGAGCACGGCTGAAGCCTTGTTGAGCACTTCGTGACGCTCGCTACTGGGCACGGAGTCCGCCACTATGCCCGCTCCCGCCTGTACGAGCGCCCGCCCGCCCGCTACCACGGCGGTCCTTATCGCGATGCATGTATCCATGTCTCCCGAGTAGCCCAGGTATCCGATCGCGCCGGCGTAAGGTCCCCTTCCCTCGCTCTCCAGTTCCTCGATGATCTCGCTCGCGCGGACCTTGGGTGCTCCGCTGACCGTCCCCGCCGGGAACGTCGCACGCAGCAGGTCGTGATTGCCGAGTCCCGGGCGCAGCATCCCTTCCACCTCGCTGACGATGTGCATGACGTGCGAATAGTTCTCCACGTCCATGAGCCGCGTGACGCTTATCGAGCCGGGGGTGCAGACGCGTCCGAGGTCATTTCGCGCGAGGTCGACAAGCATGACGTGCTCGGCTCTCTCCTTGGGGTCGGCGAGCAGCTCCCGCGAAAGCTCCGCATCTTCAGCCGCCGTCGCCCCCCTTGCTCGCGTTCCGGCGATCGGCCTTATCAGCACGCGGTCGCCCCTCCTGGTCACCATGGGCTCGGGCGAGGAACCGACGAGCGTCATGCCGCCAAAGCGCATGAAGAACATGTAAGGAGATGGGTTCTCGGCCCGCAGGTAACGATACATCCGCAGGGGATCGCCTCCGAAGGGAACTGAGAACCTTGCCGAGACGACCACCTGGAACGCGTCGCCCGCGGCAATGTACTCCCTGGCGCGCGATACCATCAGCTCGAACTGCTCGGCGCTCATATTGGCCCTGGGCGTGCCGGGCCGCTCGTTGGAGTCTTCGCCTTCGGCCGTGTCCGCTATCCAGGGGTCATCTTGCGGCGCGCACGGTCCCGCGGCCGGCGCGAGATCGAGGGAGGCCCCGCCGTGCAGAGGCACGTTCAGTGACGCCATCATCTCTTCCAGCTCGGCGACGGCCCGAGCGTGGGTCAGGGCGCATGCCTCACGACCGCATGGCACCGACACGAGCACGCTCAGCCTCATGCGCGACCGCAGGTGGTCGAACGCGACGAGACGCCTCGGGAACATGAACATCATCTCAGGCAACGCCAGGGGGTGCCCGGACACCGGGACGCTCTCGAAGTACTTGAAGACGTCGTAGCCGAGGTAGCCGACGGCGCCGCCCGCGAACGGCATATCGTCCGGAACCCGCACCCGAGCTTCATCGACCAGGTCGACAAGGGCGCGGACGGGATCGCCGGCGAGCAACCTGTCGACGCCTCCTTCCCTGACAATCAGCGATCCATCGCGAGTGAACGCCAAAGCCTGCATGCCGATGCCGAGGAACGAGTATCGCCCCCACATCTTCGTGCTGTCCGCGCTCTCCAGGAGAAAGCCCTGCCCGCCCCTGTCAAGCTTCATGAAAGCGGAGACCGGTGTATGGACGTCACTCGAGATCTCCGCGGTGACCATGACCGCACCGAACCGGTCCCTCAGCTCCAGGAACTCTTCGGGCGACGGCGAGACGCGCGTTGCGAGATTTCCTGCATGATCTTGGGGCATATTCCGTCCTCCAGACTAAAAAAGCCGCGACCTCGGGTCACGGCTACGAAAAAACCGCGACCTCTTTGAGGGTCACGGCTGACCTGCTCTCTATTTACTCAGGCACACTCGTGAGACCCTCTATACGGGGACCCACCAGAAGTTAAAGTTGTTCGTGCCTTTTATTTTCAACATGCGGTCATTGTAGAAGGGCTCGTCCAACCTGTCAAGAATTGAAGCTTTCGCATACTTGGATGACCAGTAGGCCAGAGGTATGAATCTTATGGCCCATTGGTCTTACTTTTGTTAACCTGGCGCGAAGGTCGGTCGATACCTCATCCAGGAGGAAATATGTCACGCAGGTCGGTTCTCAGTCTCATAGCCAGCGCGACCCGTTTCTTTTCCGTCATCCTCGTCGCACTGGCGATGTCAATCTCGTTCCTGATGATCGCTCAGAGGATATTCGAGCCATTTCACGTCGTGGCGGGCAACTCGATGTCACCTCAGATCAGCAAGGGCGACGCCGTGATGGTCAAGGACATCGAGCCGAACAACGTCAGGGTCGGCCAGGTCATAATCTTCCGCGCCCCCGAGCAGAAAGACGAGATGATAATCCACCGGGTCGTCGCGGTCGAACCGTCGGGTCGGGCGGTCCTCTTCACGACCAAGGGTGACAACAATCCCGTAAACGACGGCTGGAGAGTATCGACGGGAGAGGTAGTGGGCGCCGTGGGGCTGCACGTCCCGCGTTTTGGCTCGTTCATAGCGCTTATCTCGACATCGAGGGGATACTTCTCGTGTGTCGCTATCCCCGGTGCGGTCGCCCTGGCTCTCGTGTTCCTTCTGGGCATCGGTGAAACGGCGGAGAAGAGGCGGCCGAAGCTCGTCCCGCAGATGATAAGGCCGTCACGCCCGAAGATCGATCCCAGGCCGACGGCCGGCGATAGTTGACCCACCCGGGCGTTCGCGCCATCAATCGTTGAACAGGTCGCCCAACCCGCCCTTCAGCACTGAATCCGCCGCCAGGAGCCCCGAGACCACCGAAGCGTAGATGCCTCCGCCAAAGACCGATTTCGAGCCCGTAACGAACAGGCCTCGCATGGGGGTCCGGGGGCCCGGCCTTCTGGCGAGCGTCCATGCCGGGACCGGCGCGGTGTCGTACCAGCAACCATCGGTGGCCATGGTGTAGCGTTCGAATGTCACGGGCGTCGAGATGTCGTACGCCTCGACATTTCCTATCAGGTCCGGGAACCTCCCGGACACCGCCTCGACGACAGCCTCGGCGTACTTCTCCTTGATTGCGCGATATCTGTCGCCCCTTACACCGCCTTCGATCCCCCAGCGTTCCATGAAACCGTAAGGGACTCCGGGTACCACGATGTCCAGGCACGATTTGCCTTCGGGCGCGAGCGTCGGATCCATCGCGGAGTGCACCGTCACGCCCCAGCTAATGCGCTCCGGGTCGGGATAATCCCCGGCGGCCCGCACGGCCTCATACATCGAACGGTGGTCGTAGGAAGGCTGGACCAGGACGGGACCGTTCGCGAAACCGGGGTCTTCTATCGTCTTAGCCATGCCGAGGTGGATGGTGAACCCGGAAATGGACACAGGTCCTTCTTCCACCCGCCCCAGAAAAGCGTGCGGCAATCTCTGCCTGTCAGCCAGGCTCAGGAAAGTTCGGCGCGAATCCGCGTCGCTCACCACGACCGATGTCTCTATCTTTGTGCGCGGCTGCAGCTCGACACCACAGACAACTCCGCCTTCGGCGTTGATCGCCGTTGCCTCGTGACCGAGGAGAAGCTTGCCGCCCCTGTCAGTGAACGCTTTGGCGAACGCATCCGCAAGGGCGCCGTATCCTCCTGAAGGGATGTACGCTCCCTCGCTGAAGCTCTTCATCATCCCTATCATGGAGAGCGCCGAGACCTCCCACGGCGGAGCGCCCAGAAACGGCCACATGGTTGCCAGCACCGCTTTCATACGGTCTTCCGTGAAGTACGAATCGAGCACCTGTTGTAGAGTCCTGCCTCGTGCCGCGAGGGATACCATCCGCGGATACACGAGCGGGTATGTGGCGGCTTTGAGGGTGGATGCCGCTCCGCGAGGCTTCCTGAGCATCCGCACGTCCATAGCCTTGTACAAGCGGGCCGCCACCGAGAAGAAGTGGTTGATGTTGTCGGTCTGGGGCTGGAAGTTCTCTTTGAGCAACTGCTTGAACTCTTCGGCGTCGCTCGGAACCGAGATATCGTGTTCTGGGTAGACGAACCGGACGTACGGGTCAACGCGCTTGAACTCCATCGTTATCCCGAGGTGGTCCATCACTCGCGTAAGGTACCCGCCGGGCCCGCAGCCTCCCACGAGGTGCGGGACCTGGAACCGGTAACCTTTTCTCTCGTAGTCGGTGACGAAGCCGCCCGGCCTGTCGTGACGCTCCGCCACGAGCACGTCGAGCCCCTCCGCGGCAAGCAACGCACCGCAGGCAAGGCCGCCTATCCCGGCGCCTACGATCACGGCGTCGTACCTCTCCCCGAAATCGGGGGTAGGCTCACCGGACTCACGTTCACCTGCCATCTCCACCTCCATGCCGTTCAGACTACGAAACGAGCTTCCGCGCGTAAGCCAGCTGGGCGCCCTTCTTGCGCTCGAGAGAAGTCGCGTTGCCCTTGCAGCTGACGACGCAGACCCCACAACCGAAGCACCTGTCCGTATCGACCGCACCTGACGGTCCGCTGGAGAGCCTCGCGTCGAACGGACACCTTGAAACGCAAACTCCGCATTCGGCGAGGCCCAGGCAGGCTTCCCTGTCAACACGGGCGAGAGCCCTTCCCTTTCGGAATGACTGGAAACCTCGCAGTTTCTGCGCGTTCAGCGGAATGCAGACCTCCGGGTCGCAATTGCAGACCACGAAGGCCACGCCCTCTTTCTTCAGGAAGCCGTACACCTGGTGGAGGAAACCCAGACGGTCGAAGTCATCGATAAGCTCGCGGGCTTCTTCGCGGGTCACCTCGCGGTAAAGGCCCGGGTAGTTCTCCATGTACCCCTCGGCCCATCTACCGAAAACCATATCGGTGTTGTTCGGCACTTCGTCGGACAGCTCGTTTCGCGCGCGTCTGCACGGGCACGTACCGACCGCGACAGTGTAGCCGCCTTCGATTATCGAGTCGATCATTTCTTTCGCCTCGGCGGCCGTCAGGACCTCGCCGTTGATAGTGCTCATTATGAGGTCGGCGGTCTTCTCGACGAAGCGCCTGAGCGGGTCGTACCTGTAGATCCAGTCGCGTGTCGCAAGAAAGTCGATCGATCGCATTATCAGGTGTTCGTAACGGGACATGAGCCTCAACATGAAGCGCGGGAGATGCTGATGCAACTCCGGCTGGCCGTGGCCCACGTGAGCGGGCAACGTTCTTGCCACCATAACGGGTATGGAAAAGAGCGTCAGAAGTGTTCGGACAAGGTGTCTCTTTCTTATCACCCTCATGATCAACCTGACCTTTCGTGCTGCGGTCACAACTATTGCGGGTCGGCATCGCGCCGCGCTTTGCGGGTTTGGAGAGGGCCGGAAGCCTCCCTCAAGCGCAGCCCGCCAGACAACAGTAGATGATACCACCACGCGAGGCCGGTCAGGTCATTCGATTAACTTCCTGGCGTAGACGTTTACGACATTTATGGAAAAAATTGGTTGCGTGAAGAAGCGTCTTGTATTAGCCTCAATTATCGGGGCAGACACGTATTTTAAACATTCATCGATTCGGAGGTCTCATACCTTGACGGTCCTGGATACGGAACTCGCGGTCGAGGCCGCGAAAGCCGCGCTCGAGACTGGCGG